>CAIYZC010000567.1 GCA_903930565.1 uncultured Pedosphaera sp. | reverse complement strand
CGCGCTGAAGATTGCGGGCCAACATCCCCGACCACGCTATCGATTGCAGCACGAGCCAATGGATGCCCAGCGTCCCGATCAGGGCCGCGATCACAACCATTTTGCCAATGCGGGCGAACACGCGGCCAATCTGCGCGACTCCGGCGAAGGCGTCAAGTTGGAAAAGCAAAAATAGAGCAGTTGCGTGATTGACCTGCACAGCGTGGGCAAAATACGACAGTTTTCGGGGGCGGGGCGGATACCAGCGGGCGGGCCGGGCGGGCGGCGGCGGCGCCCAACTGCGGGTACGTTCCGGGGTATCCGTGGTTTTGTTTATGGAAAACGGCAATTCCATGAATTGTGTTCATGCAGGTGATGGAAAGCTTTCAAGCCGAGTGGCGGCATTGTGGCATGGCGGCGGCTCAGGGAGGGGATGTGGTTAATGTGATGAACTCGACCCAATCCGCCCCGGTGGTGGTGCTGCCGGATTCCGCGCCCTTCAGCCGGGAACAACGCGCCTGGCTGAACGGCTACCTGCTGGGGTTGCTGGCCGCTCCCCCCGCGGCGGCCGCGCCGGAGGCACCCGTGCGCGCGCTGCGGTCGCTCGCCATTTTGTACGGCAGCCAAACCGGCACGGCCGAGCAGTTGGCCAAACGGCTGGCCACGGAGGTGGGAAAGGGCGGCTTCGCCCCCCGGGTGCTGGAATTGAACGCGCACGCCCAAGTCGATTGGACGCAGGAACGAGTGCTGCTCCTCGTGACCAGCACTTGGGGGGACGGCGATCCCCCGGACAACGCGGTGGCGTTCTGGCAGCATTTGCAAGCGGAGACGGCGCCGCGGCTCGAACAACTGAGTTTCGCGGTGCTGGGTTTGGGGGACCGCAATTACAGCGACTTTTGCGGGGCCGCGCGCAAGTTCGACGAGCGCCTGGCGCAACTGGGTGCGCGCCGCCTGCTGCCACGCGTTGAGTGCGATACCGATTACGAAACCGCCGCGCGCGCTTGGATGACGGAGGTGACCGCCCGGGCGGCGGAAGTAGCGGCGTCCGCCGGGGCGGCTCCGGCGACGGAAGTCCCAGTCGCGCCGACCCATCCGGCGACGCCCGCCCCGGGGACCCCGGTGGCTCCCGCAGGCTGGTCCAAGGCTCGCCCTTACCCCGCGCGGTTGGTCACCAATCGCCGCCTCAACGGACCCGGCTCGGCCAAGGACACACGGCATTTTGAAATCGCCCTGGGCGATTCGGGCCTCGTCTATGAGGCGGGCGACGCCTTGGGCGTGCAGCCGACCAATTGTCCCCGGTTGGTGGACGAAATCCTGTTGGCCTTGCACTGTGACGGCGAAGAAGCCGTGCCCCTGCCCGGCGGCGGCGAGGCTTCCTTCCGGCAAGCGTTGCGCGAGAACCTTCAAATCACCAAGATTTCCGGGGCGTTCCTGGCCGAGTTTGCCGGGCGGGCCGGCGACGCGGCGTTGAGCGCCATGCTGGAGCCCGGCGCGAAGGCGGAACTGGATCAGTTCCTGCACGGGCGGGAAATCATGCATCTGCTGGCGGCGTATCCCCGCGTGCGATTCACGGCGGCGGAGTTCGCCGCCCGGTTGCCGAAACTCCAACCCCGGTTGTATTCCATTTCGTCCAGCCCGAACGCGCATGCGGGCGAGGTGCATTTGACGGTGGCGGTGGTGCGGTACGAGAGCCACGGACGTGCGTTCGGGGGAGTGTGCTCGACGTTTCTGGCCGAGCGCGCCACGCCGGAGACGCCGGTGCCGGTGTTTGTGCATCATTCGCCCAATTTCCGCGTGCCGCGCCAGGCCGAAGCGCCCATGATCATGATCGGGCCGGGCACGGGCATCGCGCCGTTCCGCGCTTTCCTGGAGGAACGGCAGGCCACGGGCGCGCCGGGCAAAAACTGGCTTTTCTTCGGCGACCAATCGGCCGCCACGGATTTTCTCTACCGCGCGGAGCTGGAGACGCTGCGGTCGCAGGGCGTCCTGACGCGGCTGGACACCGCCTTCTCCCGCGATCAGGCCGCGAAGATTTATGTGCAGCAACGCCTGTTGGAAAATGCGGCGGAGTTGTGGGCCTGGCTGGCGGAGGGGGCGCACGTGTACGTGTGCGGCGACGCCAAACGCATGGCGCGCGACGTGGACGCGGCGCTGCACCAAGTGATCCAAACCGCCGGCGGCAAGTCCCCCGAAGCAGCCGCGGATTTCGTGCGCCAACTCAAACAGGACCACCGGTATCAACGCGACGTTTATTAAGGCCCCATGCACTCCCCAACTCTGCCCTTTGAGGCCATCCAAGGCCAACCGCTCAACGCGGAGCAACGCTCCTATCTGGAGGGCTTGTTCGCCGGGCTCGCGAACCGCGGCTACCAGTTCACCGATGTGGCGCCCAATCCCGCCGCGAATGGCCGGGCTGCCGGCCCGGGGGGCGCGCCCGTGGCCGTGGCGCCGGAAAACCTGATCTTCGAGGAACGCCTCAAACGTGAACTCCATCCGTTGGACGCTTATCCGGTGCTGTTGGAACACGCGGCGGCGAACCGTGCGCCGGAGCGGGAAAACCTGTTCCGCTTCAAGTGGCATGGCCTGTTTTTCCTGACCCCGGTCAAGGATGCCTTCATGGCCCGGCTGCGCATCCCCGCCGGCCGGCTCAAGACCTTTCAATGGCGCGAAATCGCGCGCGTGGCGATGGAACTGACCACGGGCTACGTGCAAATCACCACCCGGGCGAATCTGCAAATCCGCTTGATCCAAATGAAGGACACGCCGGAAGTGTTGCGACGCATCCAGGGCGTGGGCCTGCACACGCGGGGGGCGGGCGCGGACAACATCCGCAACCTCACGGCCAGTCCCACCGCCGGCCTCGACCCGTACGAACTCATCGACACCGGCCCCTACTGCCAACAGCTGGCCCAAATCATTCTGAACGACCGGGCCTTCTACGACCTGCCGCGCAAATTCAACATCGCCCTGGACGGCGGCGGATTGATCGACACGGTGGAAGACACCAACGACATCGGGCTCAAGGCCGTGCGGGTGCCGGCCGACACCCGGGAATTGCCGGCGGGCGTTTATTTTCGCGTGAAACTCGGGGGGGCGAGCGGACACCAGGCCTTCGCGCGTGATTTGGGCGTGCTCGTCCGGCCGGAGGAACTACTGAAAGTCACGGTGGCTTTGGTCCGGGTTTATATCGCCCACGGCAACCGCGGGGACCGCAAGAAGGCGCGGCTCAAACACCTGTTGGAGACGTGGACCTTGGAGCAATATCTGGAAGCGACCGAGAAAATCTTGGGCTTCCGGCTCGCACGGGCGCCCTTGGACGCCGGGGGGCGTTCGCCGGTGGATGCGCCGGCGGTGTTGCCGCCCGTGCCGCATCCGCAGGCCGGCGTGTTCCCCCAGCGGCAAAAGGGCCTGAACTACGTCGGCGTGGCCGTTCCGGTCGGGCAGATCACGCCCAAACAAATGCTGCGCCTGGCGGATTTGGCCGACCATTACGCGGGCGGGGAAATCCGCCTGACGGTGTGGCAGAATCTAATTTTGCCGAACGTGCCGGACGCCTACGTGGAGACGTTGAAAAAGGCGCTGGTGAAAATGGGGCTGGATTGGCGGCAATCGAATGTGCGGAGCGGCGTGGTGGCCTGCACAGGCAATGCCTATTGCAAATTCGCCGCGACGAATACAAAAGCCCACGCGCTCGCCCTCGCGGACCATCTGGAAAAGCGCTTTCAGTTGGATGTCCCGGTGAACATCCATGTGACCGGCTGCCCGAATTCCTGTGCCCAACATTACATCGGCGACATCGGCCTGCTGGGCGCGAAGGTAAAGCAGGCGGGCGAATCCGTGGAGGGCTATCACGTCTTCGTGGGGGGCGGCTTTGGCGACCAACGGGCGGTGGGCCGGCAGGTCTTCTCCGGGCTGCCTTTTGAGCAGGTCAAAAGCACCCTGGAACAAATGGTCAAAGGCTATCTCCGGCACCGTTTGCCGGGCGAAACGTTTCAACAGTTCACGGCCCGGCACGATTTGAACCGCCTCCAGGCCATCTTCAGCAATGACGAATAAGTAAGGGTGTCCGCCGCCCCGCCGCTTATTTCGCCGGGGCCGGGGCCGTCGGGCGGGCGGGATTAGCGGCTTCGGCCTTCTTGGCCGCCCGCGCCGCGGCTTGGGCTTTGCCCGCGGCGTTCTCCGCCGCCGTGCGGGCCGGCCACTTCGGGTCCTCGGTGCGCGCGGTTTTCAGGTAGTCCGTGATTTTGGCGACTTCCGCGGGATGGGCTTCGGCCACATTCTGCTTTTCCGCGAGATCGGTCTGGAGGTCGTAGAGCTCCAGCGGGGCGTCCACGCCATGCCGCACGCCCTTCCACCGGCCCATGCGGACCGCCTGGCTGAAACCGCCTTCGTGGAACTCCCAGTAGAGAAATTCGTGGACGTTGGTGACGGCGTAGCCTTGGAGCGCCCCGAGGAAGGATTTGCCGTCAATCTCCCGCGGCGCCGGGGTGCGGGCGATCTCCGCCAACGTTGGCAGCACGTCCCAGAACGCGACCGGCAGGTCGCTGGTGGCGCCCTTGGGAATGACCAGCGGCCAATGGGCGATGAACGGCACGCGGATGCCGCCCTCGTACAGATCGCGTTTGATCCCCCGCAAGGAGCCGGCGCTGTGGAAGAAATTCGGGTTCACGCCCCCCTCCCGGTGGGGGCCGTTGTCGCTGGCGAAAATCACCAGTGTGTTCTTGGCGATTTTCAGTTCCTCGAGCTTTTTCATCAGGCGCCCGATATCGGCGTCCATGCGCGTGATCATCGCCGCTTTGTTGCGCTCCACCGCGGGCCAAAGTTCGCCGGAGTAGGGGGCGTCCGTGGGTACTTCCATGCCATTGCCGGTTTTTTGACCGAGTTCATTGTTGGCGTGGGGGATGGTGTAGGCGAGGTAGAGAAAGAAGGGTTTGTAGGCGTTGCCGTGATCCGGGGCGTTGATCCGCGCGAAATTAAGCGCCACTTCGGTGAAATAATCGTCCGCGTATTTGCCCCGGCGGCCTTCGGCGTTTTCCAGGATGGGGATGCGCGCGGAACGGCCGTCGGCGGCCGTACGATACAAATACGTGGGGTAGTAATCATGCGCATGGGTTTGGTTGAGGTAGCCGAACCACTCCTCAAAGCCCTGCGCCGAGGGCACGCCCGCGCTGCCCTCCTCGCCGAGGCCCCACTTGCCCACCGCGGCCGTGGCATAGCCCGCGCCCCGCAAAACCTGTCCGAGCGTGACGTCCGCGGCCTCCAAGCCGATGTCAGCGTTGCCGCGGATGCGATTGTGCCCGCTGTGCCGGCCGGTCATCAAGGTCGCCCGTGAAGGCGCGCACACCGTGCTGCCCGCATAAAAGCTGGTGAATCGCATCCCCTCCGCCGCCAGGGCGTCGATGTTCGGGGTCTTGATCCGGGTCTGGCCGTAGCAGCCCAAGTCGCCGTAGCCGAGGTCATCCGCCAGGATGAACACGATGCTGGGCCGGCGCGGCGAGCCCGGCGGGGTGGCGTCCGCGGTGGCTCCCGGCGCCGCTTGGGCGGCCACTCGGGTGGGCGCGAGCAAGGCCAAGGCCAATCCTAAAAACGCCCCCCCCGCCGCCAACCGGTTCCAGTGTGCAAAAAGCTTCATGGCGCGGAACATACCCCCGCGCCTGCATTTAGGCAAACGCCGTTGGGCGGTCCTTTGCCGGCGGGTCCGGGAGGGGCGCCGGCCGCCGAAGGGAGTAACCGCTTGCGGGGGCGGGCGCGGTTCTGGCAGGGTGGCGGCATGATGAATGGATTGCGGACCTGGGGTGCGCTGGCCGGGGTTATGATGGCCACGGCGGCCGGGGCGGTCGAGACGCCCCTGCGGGACGTGCTGGTGCTGGGCTCGCCCGGGCGGCCGGGGCGCGCCGCGGTGCATACGGACGCCGTCGAAGCTCAGATTGTGGCCGGGACGTGGCAACGGCCCGTCGCGGGGGATTCCCTGACGCTGCCCAACGGCACCGTGCTGACGTGGAAAGCCGCAACGGCGGACACCAACGGGGCGCTGGCCCGGGCGGAGGCGCGCAGCGGGTATGTTTATTGGCCGGTGGTCAGCGCCACCGATCAGGTCTGGTTGTTGGAGGCCGCCGGGCACAGCTACGCCTACGTGAATGGCGAGATCCATGCGGGGGATCCATACGGCTACGGCTACTTTCACCTGCCGGTGCAATTGCACGCGGGCACGAATGATTTGCTGTTTCTGTGTTCGCGCGGCGGGTTTCGCGCCAAACTCCAAACTCCGACCGGCCCGTTGACGATCGATGGCGGGGACCCCACGCTGCCGGATGTCCTTCGCGGGGAAAGCGAACCGTTGCTCGGCGCCGCGATTTTGCTCAATACCACCACGAACTGGATGACGGCTACCCTGCGCGCCAATGGTCATGACGCCACCGTGGCGCCGGTGAGCGTGCCGCCACTGGGCACTCGCAAGGCGCCCTTCCGGTTCGCGCCGCCGCGGCACGCCCCGGCCACGGGAGATTTCCCGGTCGTGTTGGAAGCGACGGACCGCGGCAGCCGGCAAACCGCCCGCGCGGATTTCAGATTGCGCGTGCGCCGGCCGGACGAGCCTTACAAACGCACTTTCCTGAGCGCGATCGATGACAGCGTGCAGTATTACGGGGTCAACCCGGCCCCGCCCGCCGCCACGCCGGCGCAGGCGCTGTTCCTTTCCCTGCACGGGGCGAGCGTGGAAGGCATGGGGCAGGCCGCCGCCTACTCGCCCAAGAAATGGGGCAACATCATCAGCCCCACGAATCGGCGACCCTACGGCTTTGACTGGGAGGAATGGGGCCGGGCGGACGCCATGGAAGTGCTGGCGTTGGCCACGGCGCGCTATCGTCCCGATCCCAGCCGGATTTATCTCACCGGCCATTCGATGGGCGGGCACGGCACCTGGCACTTGGGTGTCACCTATCCCGACCGCTTTGCCGCCATCGCGCCCAGCGCCGGGTGGATCAGTTTCACCACGTACGCCGCCACGGACGTGGGCCGCGCCGCCCCGACCAATGACCTCCAGCGCATTTTGCGCCGCGCGGCGGGCGATGACACGCTGCTCCTCGCCACCAACCTGCTGCAAGCGGGCGTCTACATCCTCCACGGCGACGCGGATGACAATGTGCCGGTGGAGCAGGCCCGGGAGATGCGCCAGGTGTTGGGCGGTTTTCACCGGGATTTTGACTTCTTTGAGCAACCGGGCGCGGGACATTGGTGGGACGCCTCGGATGAACCGGGCGCGGATTGCGTGGATTGGCAGCCGATGTTCGATTACTTTGCGCGTCACACTATTCCCGCGGATGACAGCGTGCGCCGGGTGCGGTTCACGACGTTGAACCCGGCCGTTTCCGCCCGCTCGCATTGGGTGGGCATTCAGGCGCAGGAGCACGATCTCAACCCCAGCAGCGTCGATGTGCGGAGCGATCCCGGCCGGCGGCGCATCGTCGGCACCACGACGAACGTGGCGCGCGTTTGGTTCGAATTCCCCGCGCTGACGCCGAACGCGCCCGTGCTGGTGGAGCTCGACGGACAAAAGATTCCCGATATCCGCTGGGATCAATTGGAAACCCGGCGCGTGATGACCCCCACCGGGGAGCGCTCCCTGACCGGTCTGACGCTCGCGCGGCAGGATGGGATGTGGCGGGTGTCGGCGACGCTGCCTCCGGCGTTCAAAAACCCGCTGCGCTCGGGGCCCTTCCGGCAGGCGTTTTACAACCATGTGATGCTCGTCTATGGCACGCACGGGACGTCGGAGGAAAATGCCTGGGCCTTGGCCCGCGCGCGGTTTGATGCGGAGTCCTTTTGGTATCGAGGCAACGGCTCCTTGGCGTTGTTGTCCGATGACGAATTCCTGGGTCCCCGCGGTCAGGCCGGCAAGCTCCCGAACGGCACCACGCGGAATGTGGTGCTCTACGGGCACGCTGAAGCGAACGCCGCTTGGAACGGCCTGTTGGCCGGCAGCCCGGTGCAGGTGCATCGCGGCGCAGTGCAAGTGGGAAAGCGCCGTTTGGAGGGCGGAGACTTGGGCTGCCTGTTCCTGCAACCGCATCCCAAAGATCCGTTGGCCTTGGTCGGCGTGGTCGCGGGCAGCGGTCTGCCGGGCATGCGGGTCACGGAGCGGTTGCCCTACATCATGGCGGGCGGCGGCTTCCCCGATTGCTTGATCGTGGGGGCGGATTTGCCGACCAAAGGATTCGGCGGGGTGCGTGCGGCGGGTTTCTTTGGCCCCGATTGGCAAGTGGCCACCGGTGAGTTTGCCTGGCCGGAATGAGTCTGCCTTGAGCAGGGTCCCGTGCGCGGGACCCAAAGCGGCACCCGGACTTGGCAGCGCCCCAGCGCTCGGATAGCCCTGCAAGGGCGGCCTAGCCAGAGCCCCGGGCGCTCGTCCGGGGTTATCCCATTCCAGGATGCCAAGCCCTGCAAGGGCGGCCTAAAACGGGGTGGGGAAGCGACGCTGGATCGCTGGGGCTGCCTGCCGACTGCCTCGGGTTATTCCCTTACCTGCTGATTCCGCATCAGCCCGGCCGGCGCGCGTGTACAGGCAAAAACGGCCCGCCCGGCCTTTGCCGGGCGGTCGAAAAAAAGGGGGCGAACCCGCCGGTCCGGGGCTTGAACCAAGCCGGAGGGCGGGGTGGCGGAAGCCGCTTAAGCCGCGGGAGCGGCGGCGGCGGCGGCGGTCTTGGCCGGGCCCTTGGCGGGCTTCTTGCCCACGCGCGTTTCCTTTTCCTTCACCAAGGTCGCACCCTTGCCGAGGCGCTTGCGGAGGTAGGTCAACTTGGCGCGACGGACGGAGCCGCGGCGTTCGACTTCAACTTTGTCCACGCGGGGGGAGTGGATGGGGAAAATACGTTCGACGCCTTCGCCGTAGCTGAT
>CAIYZC010000566.1 GCA_903930565.1 uncultured Pedosphaera sp. | reverse complement strand
GTCCCACGGCGATCACGTCGGCCTATCCCCATCCGCGCCAGGTCATCGATGCGATGCTGACCGGCGAACCTTATCCGGTACGGGCGCTATGGACGAACTGCAATCCGCTGGTTGGCCTCGAGGACACTTACACTGTCCTCGAAGCCCTGAAGGGCCTGGATCTGCTGATCGTGTCGGACATGTTCGAGTCGCCAACCGCGAGGATCGCCGACTACATCCTGCCGATGACCACGCACCTCGAATCCGACGCGATTACCGAATATTCGGGAATCAACATGATCGCCTGCCGGTCAAAAGCCATGGAGCCGAGGGGAGAGGCACGCGAAGAAGCCGATGTAGTGCTGGAGGTGCTCAAACGCATGGGCTGCAACGCACAGTTGCCCGCATCCAGCTACCGCGGGCTGCTCGACTATCGCCTGGAGCCGCTGGGCATGGATTTCGAGGAGTTCAAGCGCCAGGGCACGGTGACCCGGGCCGATGAACCACAGAAGTACCGCACCGGCAAACTGCGGCGCGACGGGAAACCCGGATTCAACACCCCCTCGGGCAAGATCGAATTCACCTCATCGGTGCTGGCGCAATTCGGCTACGAGGCCACACCGGATTTCACGGAACCGCCCATGAGCCCTTACAGTACGCCCGAACTTGCGCACGACTATCCGCTAATACTCGTCAGCGGAACGCGTTCGATCGAGTTCTACTCGACGCTCGGGATCGACCTGCCGCGACTGCGCAAACGCCGGCCCTGGCCGACGCTGGAAATGAGTCCAGAGACTGCCCGAGAATTCGATCTATCCGATGGGGACTGGGTCACCATCGAAGCGCCTACGACGGATAAATCGATCAGACGCCAGGTTGCGCTGGTCGAGGGCATGCATCCGCTGGTAGTCAATGCCGAAGGGCTCTGGTACATGCCCGGCGAAGACCCGGTCAAAGGCGTACTAGCCGTCGGCGCCAATGTTCTTACACCCTTGCGCGATGATGTGGACCCCGTCGTCGGTGGCTCCATCGCGCGCTGCATCCTTTGCCGGATTTGCAAGGAACGGAAGACAATCAAGACGGCAGCGTAGCCAGAGTGCGGTACCGCTCGAACTGGCGAAGTTGCGGTTTAAGTGGCTGCTCGCCCGGGCATGAGGTGTAGACATCTTGTTCAGGAACCCGCCACTCGGCGCCATCTTCAGATATCCAGGCTGCAAATTGCGAGTGTCAGGAAACGGCGCCGAACTCCAGAGCGTATTCCCGGCCACTTCCTGCCGCTGGCCGCACCCTCTCCATTCCCGACACTGGCTTTACCTCGTCGCTCCATAGCGGTCACCGGATCAGCGCCATCGGTAAAGGTCCAAGCTACTCGCGCCAACCCAATCGGAACAAACTTCTTGAATCAAATCGAAGAACAATAAAGGGTTGATAGCGCTGACCGATGCGCCACCGACTTAATAACCATCGTTACATCGTGCAGACTAGCCACCTGATGTTAGATACATGGTTTCAAGTTTGCTGTAACTCAATAGATTGAGTGATTCAATTTCAGCGTCAATCAAATGCTGCCATCGTAGCCCGTTGTCCATAAACGATAAACCAATATAAACAAAATCGCGCTCTCTACGAGATAACAGTTCTTGGATGAGATCATATTTACTCATATTCCATCTCCTCTTGAGCAATTCCATAAATGGATATTGCATTTAGCCGAAGAGGGTAATCAGCATAAACTCAAGAGCCACCTGCTTAGTTGATACAGTTGGTCTATTCACCAACACAGGCCATAGCATCACTGACGTCAATATTGGCGAACCTGAGTAAAGTCGTTGCCTCACAGATGCCCTCTTGCATTTGTCGTTGTGACTGTATATTGACGGCATAACATTTGGAATTCCTGTAACCATGTATTGGACCTACGGGATTTCATGTATTCCCCCACACCTGTCCGGCCGATTTCTAAGTAAAATTGTTTGGTTATCGACGGGGCCATCTGAAAAGTGCAGTAGTGCGTCGAACACGAGTTTATCGAGTTGGAATTTTCGAACATATTGACTTCGATCAGGGGAAGCCGCCGGAATTTTCAAACTCGTCGCCAGATTTGCTACTGAATTTCTGACTCCCTATACCCGACGCTGACTAGAGGGAACACCCGGCCATAAAGAGACTGGGACCTGCACTATCATTGCTGACGTTCGCTTGAGGCGATCTCGCTGACCACGTCACGGTATTTGTGCTATCACCGTTACCCAGCACGGCGCTTGAATGATTAGGGCGATCATGTATTGGTCGCACTCACAGCAAGCAAGATCTCAAG
>CAIYZC010000565.1 GCA_903930565.1 uncultured Pedosphaera sp. | reverse complement strand
CTTTGAACCTCCTGGAGCCCCACCTCCACCCTCAAAAATCCTGTTAATCATGTAAATCATGTCCAAAACCGGTCTTCTCCGCGTCCCCGCCTGAGCCCCATTTTTTCCGCCTTCCGGCCCCACCGCCCACCGCCCTAAAACACGTCCCCGTTGTCTCCCCCCCCCACCGCCCGCACATTGCCGACGACCAGATGACCACCCGGCCCGCCGGACGCCGGTGAGTGACCACACCGACCCGAATTGACCCGGCTTAAGATCAAGACCAGGATCAGGATCCGGCTCAAGACCAGCATCAGGAAAAAGCTCAAGACCAGGACCACGTCCACGTGAACGAAAAAATCATCCTTCAATGCGCCGCCGACTTTCAGCGGGCCAACTTCCGCTGTGAACCGGAATTCCTCCGCCGCTTCGCCGCCTCCCTGCTGGCCAAACGCTTCGTGATCCTCACCGGCCTGTCGGGCTCCGGCAAAACCAAGCTGGCCCAGGCTTTTGCCCGGTGGATTTCATCCCCCGCCGGCACCGCCGCCGACGTCTTCCGCGCCGGGGCGGAAATCCCTTCGGATCGTATCACCTACTATGTGCATCGTTCGGATGCGCTTTCCGTGGAGTTCTGGAACGACCGCGATGAAGCGAAAGCCACTAAAGTTCTTTTGCCTCGCGGGCTGATTGAGGAGTGGGCCGCGTGCCTGGAAAGCAACAAATTGAATTCGGATGCCCTGGCCCGTCAGGTGCGTGAACTCGTCGCCCTTTCGACGCGCTATTCCGGGCAATTGAATTCTTTCGAGACGCATCTCAAAGCCGCCGCATTCGCCCTCCTTGCCGCTCCCAAGAATCGTTCCGCCACCAGGTGCTACGAAATCGTTTCGGTCGGCGCCGATTGGACCAGCAACGAGAATGTCGTCGGCTATCCCGACGGCTTGGACCGCAGCCGGTATCAACGGACCACGACCCTGGACCTCATCCTGCGTGCGCAGGCCGAACCGGGGCGTCCGTTTTTCCTGATTCTCGACGAAATGAATTTGTCCCACGTGGAGCGGTATTTCGCGGACTTTCTCTCGGCGATTGAATCCGACGCTGCCATTCCTTTGCATTCCGATCGGGATGCCGCGGGTAACTCCGTGCCGCGCGACGGCGTGCCGGGCGAGGTGCATTTGCCCGCGAATTTGTTCGTCATTGGCACGGTCAATGTCGACGAAACCACCTACTTGTTCTCACCCAAAGTTTTGGACCGCGCCAACGTGTTGGAGTTCCGCGTGTCGGAAGAGGAATTGCAGGCGTATCTGGAAAATCCTGTGGCCGTCGATTTGGCAAAACTGGATGGGGTGGGGGAGGCGCACGGGCCCGGTTTCGTTGCCGCCTCTCGTCAGGCATTAAACTTGCCCGCTGAGGTTCGTCAAAAGTTGGCCATCGAATTGGGATTGTTCTTTTCCAGTCTGCAATCGGTGCACGGGGAATTCGGCTTCCGCGTCGCCAAGGAAACGGCCGCTTTTGTGCATTTCCATCATTTGCTGGGTGGTGGGACGTGGGAATTCGCCGCGGCGATGGATGCTCAAATCATCCAAAAGCTTCTGCCGCGTTTGCATGGTGCGCGGAGTCTCTTGGAACCGATTCTGATTTCCTTGGCCACGCTTTGCTTCGCCCCCCGCGATTGGCAGCGAGCGGGCGAAATAACCCAACTCCGGAATCGGGAGGAGCTTTTTGATCAAGCCCGGCGCGCGGCGCGCTTGGAGGAGGATGGCTTGGACCCGCTGGCGCGCACCGATGACGGCGCTTTGCGGTATCCGCCCGCCGGGGCGGCCTATCCCCTAAGTTTTGGCAAATTGGCGCGCATGTTGGAGCGGTTGCGCGCCAATGGTTTCGTCAGCTTCGCCGAGGCATGAGTGACGGCCAATCGAGTTCGGAAGTTTCCGTTCCCTGTTTGGATCCCGCGGGCCGTTTGTGCGGGTTGGTCTTCTTGGTGCCCGCCCGCCGTCGGCCGGATGGTATCCGTGTCCTCGCTCTTGACGAAGCCCGTCGGTATGGAGAGGAACGTGTTCAGCTTTTGGAGGGGCAAACTTATGATTTTGAATTGCGGGGAGCCAACGCAGACCTACGACTGCGGGCTGATCGCGTGGTGCGACCCAGCGCGATCCGACCGAGTCTCGGTCAAATTGATACCGGTTGTGAATCCGGTCTGCTGCCGTTGATTTTGGAGGATGGCCGCACCGGCAAAGCGGTGGCGCGCGGCGCGGTCGAGATCGTTTCCACCAAGCTGGATTACCGGCGGGATTATCGGGAAATGCTGGGTTTCATCGCTGCGGAGTGCGGTCAACTGCTGTTTGATGTTCGCTCCGCCACCCAATTGCGCCTGGCCCCGGAGTTCAAAACGGCCCCGGCCAATCTTCAGCGACAGTTTGAGTTTCTGGAAACGGAATTGCAATGCCCGCGGTTTGTCGCCGCCCTGCAGCGGGTCCTCGCCCAGCCGCATCAGCGGTTGACGACCTGTTTGGAGCAAGGTTCCCCCGGGCAGGCGGGGCGAGGTCGGCGGGAATTGGCGCGTCAGCTTTCCCGTCCCGGCCCCCGGGCTCTCCTCCCCGGTGACCATCCTTTGGCGCAGACTTTGAGGTTGTCAGGGGGAACCCAGCCGTCCCTGCCTCGTTCGCTCGTGCTTCGCCGCCACGTTGATTCGCGGGACACCGCGGAGAACCGCTTCGTAAAGCATGTGCTCAGCCAGTTCCGTGACACCTTGCAGGCCATGGACAAAGTTTTGCGCCAAAATCCTGACCCTGCGTTGAGTCGTCTGCAGCCCCGGGTGCGCCATTTGATTTCTGGGTTGAACCACCACCTCTCCGCCGGTCTGTTCAAGGAGCTTTCGCCCCTTCGAATGCTCCCTCTGGGCAGCCCGGCCTTGCAGCGCCAGGCTGGCTATCGGGATATCCTGCATGCTTGGTTGAAGTTTGATCTGGCCGCGGAGTTGGTTTGGGAAGGCGGGGCGGACGTTTATGGGGCGGGCAAGCGGGACCTCGCCACGCTGTACGAGTATTGGGTTTTCTTTCAATTGCTCCGTCTCCTGCGCGAGAAGTTTGAATTGGCGGCTCCCCCCGCCAAGACGCTGTTCCAAAGTGCGCACGGCGGTTTGAGCCTGCGGCTGCGCGCCCAGGAACCGCTGGGTTTCACCGGGCGCTGTTGGCGTCACTCCCGCCGGTTGAACTTTGCCTTTCACTACAACCTGCGCCAGCCGTGCAGTCCGACGCGGAGTTTGGCCGGTTCCTGGTCGCGGGGGATGCGACCGGATTTCACCTTGAGCTTTTGGCCGGAGGATTACTCCCGCGAGGAGGCGGAGGCCCGGGAGTTGATGGTGCATTTGCATTTTGACGCCAAGTACCGTCTGGAGCGCTTGCGCGACATCTTTGGCGGCGATGGTGAAGCCGCCGATGATCCGGCCGGGGTGGGGGAGGACCAGGGGAATTATCAGCGCGGGGATCTGCTGAAAATGCACGCCTACCGGGACGCGATCCGGCGCTCCGCGGGCGCTTACATTCTCTACCCTGGGGCTTCCGGCCAGGCGCCCACGACCTTTCAAGGCTTTCACGAAGTCTTGCCCGGCTTGGGCGCCTTCGCACTCAAGCCCGGCGAGGCCGGCCGCGTGACCGGTTTGGAGCACTTGTCCCGGTTTCTGGATGAAGTGGTTGCCCACATTTGCAACCGTGTCACCGCGCGTGAACGGGCCGGCTATCATCATTTCCGGGTGTACGGTCTGCATGAGAGCGTCGCCGCAGGTCCGGCGCACGGAATCTTTCCCGAGCGGGATGACTCCTCTGCCGGCCGTCCCGCGCCCCCGGACGAACACTTCGTCCTGGTGGGCTGGTGTGCCGGTCCGGAGCACTGGAATTGGATTCAAAGCACCGGACTCTACAACTTCCGCGCCGGTTCCCGGCGGGGCTCCTTGCGCTTGGAGCCGGCCATCGCCGCCGCCCGCCATTTGCTCCTGCACGGCCAGGGCCGCACTGCCTGGCCCGGACTGTGGCGCATCACCACCGCCGGACCCCGGATTTTCACCGCCGCCGAACTGCTTCGCCGCGGTTACCCCGGCACCCCCGACCCCGAAGCCATCTACGCCGTCTTCGACGTCGCCCCCGACTCCGCCTACCTAGGCTGGGACTGGGATTACCCCCGCCTGCCGCTCCCCGCCCCGCAACCACTCCCCGGCCCCGCCTCCGCCGCCCCCTTCACCACCACCCTCCTCCAAATCCTCGCCCTCCGCCGATAACCACCCCCCCCGCCCTCCGCCCCCGTCGCCCAACCCGCCATTCTCCGGTCAGTCTTTGAGTCCGCTGCGTTCCCTGCGGTCCAAATCCCTCGCCCCATCCTGTAAAGCATGTAAATCATGTCCACAACCCGTCTTGCCCTCTTTTTGAGTTCTATGCGTTCCTTGCGATTAAATAATCCCGTCCCCCGTGGTAGCGGCTTGCGGTCCAGGCTTGTGGGCAGCCCTTCCACCCCTAAATCAGCACTACACTGCAGAATGGGCCATGGCAGAGCCTTCCAACCCGGAGGGCGAACGGGACGTAAATGGTGGTGCCACCACCGGTTTTCGTTGCTTTTGCCTCACCGGCCCTGCAGGGATTCCAGGCCCCACGAAGCCCGTGTACCTCCCGCTCCCAGCAGACCACAGGGTCTGAATTAACCGGTCTCACTTTCCTGGGAGCACGCGATAGAACTTCTTCGGATTCGCGGATTTCGTGAGGTCGGTCGCGGTGTCGGCCCAAATGATGGAAGCAGCTCCGAGCGTCAGGTTCGTCAGCGTCACCCAGGCGTTTGTGTTCGCCAGGTCGGTGGAACTTTGAATGGTGTAAGTGTAGCCGATGGTGCCGGTGATGTAAATCTCCGGGCAGGTTCCGAGCGCGGTGTTGGCGGGGTTCACAACGACTTGGTAGGCCGCGTTCGTCACGCTGCCATAAGGGCTGCCCACCACCACGTTGTACAAGCCGGCATTGGTGAACTGGATGCCGCCCACG
>CAIYZC010000564.1 GCA_903930565.1 uncultured Pedosphaera sp. | reverse complement strand
GCCGCCCCGCCCAGAAAAAAGACCCGCCAACCGCGCCGCTCCGCCTCCGCCAGCAACTGAGGGACAATGTCGGAGCCGGTGACGCGTTCCGGCAGGGGGTTGCCCAGGAACCGGGAAGCCCAGACCAAGGGCATCCCGTCGCACAGGACCAAATCAGCGTCGGCCAGGATGCGGCGCAATTCCAAGTCCGCCAGCGCCTGCACCACAAAATCCACATTGGCGGTGGCGGCGTAATGGGGCCGGCCGGATTCGATCATGAGCCCGAACTGTCGCAGGGTTTCGGCGGTGGTCAACTGGTCGAAGAGCACGCCCAACATGGCGATGGGCGGCGGCAAATCACGCACCGGCGGGGTGGTGGGCGCGCCCGCTCCCGGCGCGGGGTTCAGGGGTTGGCTCGGGCTCATAAGTAGATTGGTCAAGGGTTTGCCGGGGGCGCGGGCTGCCAGGACTGGGTGACGAGACATTCCGTCTGCCCGTGCGGCAGCAGTCGGATGCGCCCGTGGTAGCCGCCGCGCGGTTCCATGTACTCGCCCTGCCAAAGCGTGGCGCCCGGAGTGCTCAGCACGATCTCGCTCGGTTCCCCCGCCGGGGCGAGGGCGAACCGGACCGATTCGCCGTCGCCGACATCATGAAAGGTGCGCCGCTGGCCGCAGGCCATGATGGTGAGGCTGGGCACGGCCTCGCCGGTCAGGTTGTAGACCACCACCTGCGAAGTCTGGCTCCAGACCACGGCCAGGGTGAGCGCGGCCGCCAGGGCGGCGAGGCTGGCCACCGGCCACCAAAAGCGCCGCCGCCGCCACAGGCTACGCGGGGAATCGGGCGCCATAATATTCACTGAGTTGCCGGCCCAGCCGCGGCCAGGCCAGCCGGTCGTGCACCGTGCGCATGCCCGCGCGCTCCAGGTCGGTCCGCAAGGCGTCGTCGGTCAGGCCGCGGACGGTTTCGCGGACGAACCCGTCCGCCGTGTCGGCGAGCAGGATGTCCCCGCCGTGCCGGAGTTGCAGCCCCTGGGCGCCGATGGTCGTGGAGACGACGGGTGTGCCCATGGCCATGCTCTCGGGAATCTTCAGCCGGGTGCCGCCGCCGATGCGGAGCGGCACGATTTGTAACCACGCTTGACGGTAATAGGGGCGCACATCCGGCACCCCCCCGGTGACCGTCACCCCCGGGCGCGCGGCGTAGGCCTTCACCTCCGCCCCCGGGGAGGTGCCCACCAGCAGGACGCGCAGTTCGGGCAGGGCGGCGCGCAAGGGCGCGTGCATTTCGGCGAAAAACCAGCGCAAAGCGTCCACGTTGGGGAGGTAGTCCATGGCGCCGCAAAACAGCACGGTGGGGACGGCGGCGCGCGGCGCGGGGGCGGCCGCGGGCGTGAAAAAGTCGAGGTCCACCCCGTTGGTGATGACGAGCACCGGCACGCGGCGGCTGATGCGCGCCCGGATGAAGGTCTCGTCGTCCGGCCCGCAAACGACCTCCACCGCCGCGCGGCGGGCGATGCGGCGCTCGAACCACGCCAACTTGGCCAGGCTTTCGGCATCCAGCAACGCCTGGCGCAGGCCCCGCGACCGGGCCTCCCGGAGGGCCAACTGGTATTGCAAATCCACGCGGCTCCGGTCGATGGCCAGCGGCAGGCCGGGACGTTCCGTGAAAAAGTACTGCGCCATGACGATGTCGCAGACATGCACGAGATCGTAGGGGCGGTCGCCCGCGAAATTTCGGATCGCCGTGGCGACGGCGGGGAGCCGCCAATGCCGGACGCTGGTGGGCAAAGGGTGGAACATCCGGTCCGGGAACAGCCGCGGCCACGGGGGGTGCGCGAACGGGACGAACTCAACCCGCCGGCAGAAATCCGTGAACACCGCCCGGTGTTCCACCCGCTCCCCGTGCTCGCTCAAAGCGAGAAAATCCACCTCATGGTCGCGCGCCAGCGCGCGGAGCAGGTGGAAGGTGCGTTGGTACGTTCCGCGATCCAGCGGGTAGGGGATGTAGGGATAAACCACCAGGAGGCGCATAGTCAGTTGAAGCGGTGCCAGCGCGGTTCGTACGCCGCGACCAAGCCGGCCAGGGTGGTCGCCGTCGTGCCCAGGTCGGTTTGGACCCGCCGGAGCAGGGTGGGGTCCGCCAGGGTGGCCGGCTCCCAGAGCAGGAGACAGAGCGCCTGCAACAAGTCCTGCCGTGGGTAGCGGGCCGCGTTGGGGGCCCAAAGGGCCCGCGGCCCGAACGCTTTGAGCCGTACCAACCGGTTGCGGAGGCCGGTGGTTTCGGGGCATTTGTCCACCGGGCTGAGGGCGTAGTCCCGGGCGGTGGGGAAAGCCGCGCCGAGTCGGCCGCTTTCGAGCCACAGCCATAAATCCCGCGCCAAGGCGTTTAATTCGGCGTGGCTTTGCGCCGCGGCGTTGGCCGCGGCGCGGCTCCGCCGGGGACGCAGCTTGAAGGCCACGCCCGCGGTGTGATGCGGGACGACGGCCGTGAGCCAGCCGCAGGGATGCGCGGCTTGTTCCGCCAACAACCGCCGGTGCCGCTCACGGCAACTCCAGTGGTAACGCCCCCGCGCCGCCAGGAAGACATCCCCCAAGGCGAGTTGCATTTTCGCCAGGTTCCGGCCGACGAAATCCGCATCGGCGTCCGTCCACGCCCCCCCGGCCAGCCGCGCCTGGCTGAAAAGCAGTCCCGAACCGCGGTTGAACAACAAGCGCGTCGCTTCACTCAACGGGATTCGTTCCCCGGCTTGGTGGTGCCCGCACCCCTCCAGCAGCGCCTCCCCGCCGATGACCCAGCGATGGCCCACCACCAAATCATAATAAAACATCGCGGGTGCGGCGGCCCGCAATTTGGCCCGGCTCAGGAGTTTGAATTCAATCTCGATCCCGAATTCAGCCGACAAACGGTGGCCCAAAGCGCGCAGCGCGGGGCCGAAGCGGCGTTCCCCCAGCAGGGCGTTGCCCGCCACAAACACGTAAAACTCCAGGTCATTGTACGGCTCCTCGCCCGTCGGGGTGGCGAGCACCCCGCCCTCGCCCCGGCCGTAACCGCCGCCCAGCAGGAGGCCTTCCAATTGGTTGGGGGAAATGGCGGCTTGCACCCCGCGCCCGACGGCGGCGCAGATTTCGGCCAAGCGTTGTTCCAAAGCGGGACCACCGTCCAAAGTGAAGCGCTGGGGCGCGCCCGGTGTGAAGGAAACCGAGGCGGCGACGGCCCCGGCCTCGGTCGGCGCTCCGGCCGGGGGCCGCCATGGGGGCAATCCAGGTGGGACAGCACCAATTTCCAAGGGTTCAGGCTTCATGATTTCGGCCGGCGGCGGGCATCACTTGGTTTTTGCGGGCAAACTCTCCCGCAGGTAGCGCTCGATTTGATCGATAATAACCGGTTCCGCAAAGCGTTCCCGTACCTCGGTCCGGCCGCGCGCGGCCAAGGCCGCCCGGTGGACGGGATCCTGGTCCAGTTCCAGAATGCGGCGCGCGAGTTGTTCGGCGTCGCCGGCCTCGTAAGTCAGGGCATTCTCGCCGTGGCGGAGCAGTTCCTTGCTGCCCCCGCGCAGGGTGCCGATCACCGGCAAGCCCGAGGCCATGGCCTCCAAAGGCGTGAGGGCGAAGGGTTCCTCCCATTCGGAAGTGAACAGCAGGCCGTCGTGCGCGCGATAGACCGCGGGCATTTCGGCCGCCCCCGCGGCGTGAAACGTGACCGGTAGTCGGTGCTCGGCCACGAAGGCGTGCAACCCGGCGGTGTAGGCCGCCTCCCCCTTGCCATAGACGCGGAGTTCGCCCGCGAACTCCCCGCGCACCGCGGCCATGGCACGCAAGGCGGTCATCACCCCCTTGTCCTCGCTGAGGCGGCCGACGTAGAGGAGCTTCCGGAGCGGGCGCGCGGGCGGCGCGGGTTCGCCGAAAAACCGGGCCGTGTCCACCGGGCAATAAATGCATTCCCCATGCCCCACGGGATAGCCGGCCGCGACGGTGAGTTCGCGCAGGGCGCGGCTGCAAAAATAAATCCGCGGAAAAAGCAACTCCCGGACCGGGCGGGTGGGGGCGATCCGGCTCCAGCGCGCGCGCGCGCCGATCACGGTCCAAAACGCGCGCAGCAGGCGGGCGGGGGGGGACATCTCCCGCCGGTTCCACCAGGCCAGCCAGACATCCGCCGCCAGGCTCCGGGCGATCCAATGGTCCGAGACGTCATAGACCACGGGCCGCCCCAAATCCTGCAGGGTAAAACCCAGGGATTTTGAGATGCCGCCCAAGTTCCAAACGTGGATGAGTTCGGGCTGGAAGTCGGCCACCGCCGCGCGCAATTCCCGGTTGTTGTGCAGTTCCAGTTCGCGCAAGGGACTGATCCCGAGCCAGGGATGGCCGAAAAAGCCGTGGACGCGCAGGGGCCGGGCCACACCGGCTTCGGGAGTTCCGGCCGGCACCCCCGCCACGGTGTGGTTGGAGGTGAGCACCCGCACTTCATGCCCCCGGGCGCGGAGCGCATCCACCACCACCGCGCACCGCAGTTCATAGCCGCCGACGTAATGGGGCGGGTACAAGTTGGAGATGACGAGAATCTTCATGTTGTTTCCGACCGTTCCCGCCAGCCTTGGTGGAAGCCGGAGAGCCGCCCGTTGCGTTGCGCCCAGCGGATGCGCGCCGCGTGCGGCAGCTCGCCCAGCCGGCGCGTCCGCAGGCAAAACGCCGCGTCATGCCGCAGGTCGCTCAGCCAGCCGAGCGCCACGGTCCGGGGCCAATTGAAATCCCCCGCGCCGCCCGTCCAGGTGCGGCCCAGGGCCCGGGCGTCGCCGAAACTGCGGCGGCGGGCTTGGTCAACGGTGTAATTGTGCGAGTGCATGGCTACCGAGGCCGGCACATACACCACCTCCCAGCCTTGGGCGACGCACCACCGGGTGTACTCGTCGTCCTCGGCGTATTGGAGGTCTTCGCGGAAGCCGCGTTGCGCCCACATCGCGCGGCGCAGGCCGCTGCTGACCATGCTGAAAAAATGTCCCCAGCGCGCGGACTCGCGGGCGGGGCCGAAACATCGTTCGTAGTCGCTCGCGAACACCGCCTGGCAATCGGGGCGGGGAATCTGGCGGCCAAAACAAGCGGCCGCCCGGGGGTTGCCCCGCAGCGCCGCCACCAGCGGGCCCAGCCAGTCCCGGCCTTGCGGGGTGGCGTCCGCGTTCAGAAAGATGCCGAATTCGGCGCGGGCCAACCGCATCCCTTGGTTCATCACCCGGCTGGGGTTGTACTCCGCCGGGGTGAGCTGGACAAAATGCGCCGGCCGGGCGGCGCGGATCAAATCTTGGGAGCCAT
Organism: uncultured Pedosphaera sp.; assembly: GCA_903930565.1. GTDB lineage: Bacteria > Verrucomicrobiota > Verrucomicrobiia > Limisphaerales > Pedosphaeraceae > CAIXFN01. The sequence goes on along the minus strand of CAIYZC010000564.1, from coordinate 18,464 downwards.
CGGTGGAGCCCGAGTCGATCACAATGAGCTCCCAATCCTGAAACTCCTGCGCGGGCAGGGCCGCGAGGGTGTCCCGCAAGGCCCACGCCTCGTTGTAGGAGCGCATAATAATACTGGCCAGCGGGGCGCTCATGCCGGGAGTCTCCACCGCGCGGGCAGCCGACCGCCAAACCGCCGCGCCAGTTGCCCCCTTTCCTCCGGGAGCAAAGCCCACCGCCAAGCCCCGGCCAACCCGACCAAACCCGCGAAAGTGGCGGCGATGAACATGGCCCCCAAAGCGCTGGGGAGCCGCACGAAACCCGTCCAATGGATCACCACCAGCACCACCAGCATCGGCCCGCAGGCCCGGATCGAGGGGAGCACGGTGCGGCGAAACAACTCCCCGCCACCCAGGCCGACATCCTTCGCCATCCAGGGCCAGAGATGCACCCAGCCGAAATACAGCGTGGGGATCAGCGAGCCGACGGCCACGGCGATGACACTGCGAAAAATCAGGACCAACGCCACGCTCAAGGCGAGGTTCGCGCCGGCTTCACCCAAGCCGAGCCACATCAACCGCTGTTCGTGGCCGCACATCATGAAAATGCGTTTGGAAACACTGTGGGTCATGATGGTGGTGTAAAACCAGGCCAACAGCACCTGCCCGACCAGCAGGGTGGACTGGGCGATCGCATGGTCCCCCGTCAGCAGCAGCAGCAGTTGCGGCAGATAAAACGCGCACAAAAGGTACAGCGGCGTGGCGATGAGCACACTCCAACGGAGGCTGTTCACCAGCAGGTCCCGGAGCGCGGCGCGATCCCCGGTGGCGTGCAGGTGCGCGGCGGCGGGGGAGAGGGTGTCCTGCACCTGCCGGGTGAATTGGCTGAACACCTCGGCGATCTTCGCCCCCGCCTGGTAAAGCGCCACCGCGCTCACCGACAACGCCGTGCCGAGCACCAACTGGTCCGTTTTGCCCAGCACGATGTTGGTGGCCGTTCCCAAATAGGCGAACAAGGAGAAGTGCATCGTCTCGCGGATCAAGGCGAACGAGAAGAGCCGGGGATGCAACCGCACGGCGGGCATCCGCCGCAACGCCAGGAAGGCGGCGAGAAAGTCGGGCGCCAGCGCGAAGACCAGGGCGATCACCATGACGGTCATGAAACTCCAATGGTAATGGATCGCCGCGATGATAAAGCCCAGGCGCAGGATCATCGCGGCGGAAATCAAGTTGTTGGCCAGCCGGATGCGCTGCTGGCCGCGGAGAATCTCCGGAAATATGCCCATGGGGAACGCCAGCCCGATGCCGACGAAGAACACCACCAGAATGCGGCGAAATTCCTCCGTGTTCTCCGGGGACACCCCGAACCAGCCGATGATGAAACCTGAGCCCGCCAGAACCACCGCCGCGATGAGGCCGGCGACCACCAAGTAAAACAGCAGGATGGTGCTCAGCACCCGGCTTAACAACTCCCAATCCGCCCGCACCGAAAGTTCCGCGACCCGCTTCTGCGCGGCGAAACCAAAACCGAAATCGAGCAAAATGCCGTACCCAAACACACTCCAAAGCACGGACCAAAAACCAAACTGCTCTTTCCCCAGCGCCTGGTACAACATCCGGAAGGTGAGCAGGCCCACCACCATGCCGACCACGGTGCGGACGTAGTTCGACACGGAGTTGCTCCACATGTTGCGCTTGACCTCGGCGTAACTCATGCGGGTTTCCCTCCCTGGCGCCGCGCCGCGTGCGCCTCCGCGGCCTGGTAGAGCTCCTCAAGCCGGCCTGCGACCCGGCTCCAATCGTAGTGGGCGCGCGCTTCCGCGCGTCCCGCGGCGCCCAGCGCCTGCCGCAAGGCCGGCGCCGCCGCCAGCCGGGCGAGTTCCGCGGCCAAATCGGCCGCCGTCGCTTCCGCATCGGGAGGGATGAAACAGCCGGTTTCGCCCTGCCGGACGAGGGCCTGCAACCCGCCGACCCGGTTCACCAACACCGGGCGGCCGGCGCTCCACGCCTCCAGCACCACAATGCCGAACGGTTCGTGGCGGGAGGGGAGGACAAAGAGATCGCACGCGTGGTACGCGTTGACCAGTTCGGGATCGTCATTCCGCAGCCCCGGCAGCAGGCGCACGCAGCCGCCGAGTTGGTGGTCGGCGATAAAGGTCCGCAGCCGGGCGGCGTATTCCGGCTGGGTCTCCGGACCGATCAAAACCAGGAAGGCCCTGGGTTCCGTGGCGCGCCACAGTGCGAACGCCTCCAGTAATCGTAATTGGTTCTTTTGCGGGTCAATGCGACCCAGGTTGAGGACGACAAAAGCGGAGTCGGGGATGGCGTGCCGCCGCCGGAAGGCGGCGCCGTCCCCCGTCGCGAATTTTGCCGTGTCCACCCCGTTGGGCAGGTAGGCCACGCGGTCGTGACCCAGCGCCGGGCGCGCCTTCTCCATCTCACTCCGGCCGACGCAAATCACCTGGTCGGCGTCCGCCAGGATGCGCCGCGAACCGAACAGCGCCCCGAAGGGTTTGCCCCATTCGGGCTTGCCGGCGATCGGGGCGAGCATTTGCTCGCGCTCCGCCGCGGGCACGTCGAAGACCCCGCCGTGCAAGGTGACCACGAACGGCTTGCGCCGCCAGCGCGCCGCGGTGCGCACCTCGCCGCCCAGGCGCTTGAGCGCGTGCGCGTGGAACAGGCGGACATCCGGTTCGGTGAGCAGCGCCCGGAACAGGGAAAAGGACAGGAGGTTGCCCCCCTTTTTGTCCATCGCCGCTCGGTCGGCGGTATCCAGGCCGAGAAATGGATAGCAATAGGGGTAACGTTGCACTGGAACTCCGCCAATGGACTCCGACCGGGTCGTTGCCAAGGCCAGGGAAGTCAGGATCCGCGGTTGGAAACCCGCGCGCTGCTGTTGTCGCGCGATTTCCAAGATGACCGTTTCCGTGCCCCCCCATTCCCCCGCCACGAAGCGCCGGGGAACGTGAATGATGCCATGGCGGGCGCCCTGGTTCATGCGCGCAGGAAGAAGAAGGTGCCGGCGTTTTCGCGCTCGACCCGGAAGCCCAGGTTCACGAGCTCCGCGATGATCTGGTAGGTTCGGGCGGCCCCGATGACGTCCGGGTGCAGCTCCATGCAAATCTTTTTGACGCTGGCGGGCACCTGGCGGAAATCCACGTATTGCTCGGCGCCTTCGATGTCGATGATCAGCGCCGTCGGCGCATAACCCAAGCGCCCGGCCAACGTGGACAAACTGGCCGAAGGCACGCGCACCGAGCGGCCGCCGGTGGCGCCCGCCACCAAGGAATTGGCCCAAAAATCGCCCCCGATGTTCAGCGTCACTTCGCCGTCCGTCGCGGCGAGCGCGAGGTTCCAGACGACCGGCACCCGGTCGTTGAGCGCGTAGTTGCGCTCCAGCAATTTGACCGTGTCCGGATTGGCCTCCACGGTGGTGTAGCGGGTGATGCCCAAGCGGCTCTGGCAGAACAAACCGATGAAGCCGATGGCGCCCCCCACTTCCAGCACCGCGTCGTCGCGGGTCAGGAACTCCTGCGCCAGGACGCGCTCCTGCACTTCATAGCGACCCAGCAGCAGGTTGTTTTTCATCACCGGCGAAAGCGTTGTCACATCCAGCCGCACTCCTTCCAAGGTGATTTCCCGGACGCCCGGGAGGGTGAATTTGAACCGCCAACGGGTGCGGAAATCCTCCCACAAGGAGTGCAGCAGGGTTCGTTCCCAGAGGGAGGGGCGGGCGGGCGTGGTGGGGAGGCTCATGGACGGGTGGTTTGGGCGAGTTCGTGGGCGCGGGTGGCGCAACTCTTCATCAAGTTGCAAATATGCGGAATCGCGGTGATTTCCTCGGGGATTTCGGTCTGGTTGGTCAGGAGCACCGCGTAACTCTGGGGGTCGGTGGGATGATAGCCGTGCATGGCGCGGATGGGGCGCTCCCCCATGTGGCTGGGCACAATCAACACGCCTTCGCGCATCAGGAAGATCACTTCGCCGAAATAACGGTCGGTGAACAGCGTCCGGCAGCGCTCCAACTCGTCGTCCGGCAGGATTCGACCCTGGGGCACCGCCCGCAAGGCGGCGGTGATGAGTTCCTTGGCCAGGTCGTTGAAAAACCAAAACCGGGCCATGGTGGAGTCATACACCACGGCGTAATCTTCCTCCTGCTTGAGGGGCAGGGCTTCGATGCGCGACATCAAGTCGATATGCTCGTCGCAATTGGCCATTCCGTGATCACTGAAAACGTAAAGTTGCACCTCGGAGTATTGCCGGCGCGCGGCGGCGAGCACTTGTTCCATCCACGTTTCGTAAACCCGCAGCTTCTCGGGAATGCGGGGCGAGTCGTTGCCCACTTGGTGTAGCAAACCATCCAAACCGGCCCAATACATGAACGCGAATTCCACGCGCCCCGCCTCCAGTTCGCCCACCAAGGCGTCCCGGTTTTGCTCCTCGGTCCGGGCGGGATCGCTCACGAAATACGGAATCCCCCGGGCGGTGAGGAAATCGAAGATGTTGTCGCCGCGGTTCATCCCGCCGGGTTGCAACGGGCTCTTTTTCTCCGTGAAATCGTAGCGGTGGATGTGATGGAAAGGGATGTTGTACAGGTCGAAATAACCCCGGAACTTGAGCCGCGCCTTGACCAGTTTGGTCAGCCAGCGCCGAAAAATGCGCCGGCTGGTGGCCGCCTTGGGCAACCAGCGCAACCAGCGCAACCACCGGAAGGGCGAATGCGCGGGGTCATGGACGAAGTAGCACCAATTCCGGTGCTCCACCGGCCAGCGGCCGGACAAGATGGACGGAACACAGGCCGAACTGTAGCCAAAGACACTGTCCAACCGCTTGCGGTTGGGGGCGAAACTCTTGCCAAACGGATCCGGGCGCAAAATCTCCCAGCCCATCGCGTCGATCATCACAAACAACCCCAGCAAGGGCTTTTTGCCGGACCGGGAGTCTGCCCCGCCGGCGGGTCCGCCGGGCGCGGGGGTGGCGGAAGGCGGGCCACTGTTGGCTGATGAGATTGTTTTCACGATTAGGTTGCAGTTTTTTCCGTCTTCGAACCAATTGACTTTGCCTAGCAAATGGCGTGCCGCCAGCTCGACTCAAAGTCCCGCTGGTGGCATTCGGCCGGGCTCGGAACCGCCCGGGTTGCCTTCCAGCCGCTCCCCGGTCGTACCCCAGCCCCCGGTCAGGGCCGTGCGGTCCGCGGCGACCGGGCGGGCCCGGGAGGGGCGCCCCAACTGGAAAAGTCGGCGCCAGCCGCCCCCGCCCCCGGCCGGTGGTTGCACCGTGCCCAGCAGGAAGCGGTCGGTCACTTCCGTGACCGAGCCGCTGGCCAGGTTCAACAGTTCACTCCCCGCGGCGAACGACCCGCGGATCTCGGTAAAGGAACCGGCATACGTCCCGGGGCCGAGCAAACTTCCGCTGATTTCGGCCCCCGCGTCCACGTAACTGCCATCCTCCACGATCGCCGCCGGGCCGATGATGGCGCTGGGGCCGACAAATACATTCGCGCCGATCCAGCAGGGGGCCAGCAATTGCGCGTCGGCAGCGACCTGTGAACGCAAACCAACGAAAACTCCCGGGGATACTTCCCGCATACCGACCCGCTGCCGGGCCACGGTCGGCAGGAGGGCCTGTTGCGCCGCGAACCAGCCGGGGTAGCTCTCCCACAGCGGTTGGTCGGGCAATTGCGGCAGCCGGTCCAGCAACACGGCCCGCGCCGTCGCGAATTCCGGCGGGGGTGGGCCGCCGGCCGGGGCCAACTGAATCTCCAGACCCCAGGGGTTGCCCCGGCCGACAAAGGGCCGGAACTCCTCCGCCCGGTCCGCGGGCAGCAGGCAAACCCGGCGCGTCCCCGCCGCCGCCAGCCCCGCCAAGGCGTGGACCAGCACCGATTCCCCAAGGAACGGAGCCAAGACCGCCGGCCGCCGCCGGTCCAGCACCGGCACGGCCGCGGTGTTCACCGCACAATTCAGCAACACATCCATATGCAAATTGGATTCGGACGGCGGGTAATCCCGCACCGACCACCTAAGCCACGCCCACGATCCTCTTGGCTTCGGCCGCCAAGTGGCTGGGGCTGAAGGGCTTCGTCAAATACAAATCCGCCCCCGCCTGCTCGGCCTCCGTGCGGGTGATATTTTGGCCGCGGCTCGTCAGCATGATAATCGGGATCGCCCGCGTTGCGGGCCGGGCGCGGAGTTCCTTCAAGGCCATCAGTCCGTCCATGCCGGGCATCATCAGGTCCATGACGATCAGGGCCGGCAAGTGGATCGCAGCCAGCTCGACCGCCTCGCGGCCATCGTGCGCCACAAAGATTTGGCAACCCGTCTTCCGCAGGCTCAACTCGGTGATCCGCAGCATGTGCGGCTCGTCATCCACAATGAGGATAGTCGGGTTCATCTGGCTGGTTCGGCTGCTCCGCACAAGACCAGGAAGGCGGTGTCATCGGCCGGGGCTGCGCCGTGCTCAAAACGCTCCAGCACCCCGGCCAGGGTGTCGCGAATTTCCTCCCCGGTGCTTCCCTGCCGCGCGGCGGCGGCAAAAGCTGTTTCCAAGGCTTCGAACCCCAATTGGTCCCCGTCGGGATTGCAGGCTTCAAACAAGCCATCCGTGAACATCAAAGCCCGGGACCCGAGGCAGGAGGCGGATTCTTCAGGATACAACGCGTCCTCGATCACGCCCAACGGCGGCCCACCGGCGGTGATCTCCCGCAAGCCTCCCGCGGACTGCACGAGCAGCATGGGCGGGTGGCCGGCGCTGGAAACTTGCAGGATTCCACTGCTGCAATCCAGGAACGCCGTCTGGCAGGTGATAAACATGCCCGCCTGTTCCAGTTCCTGGTAAAGATTCTGGTTCAGCCAAGCCAGCAGTTCCCCCGGCCGCCGGGCGAGATCGCCCCGCGCCCGCCACAGGCTGCGAAACATGAAGGCAAACAGGGCGGCGGGCAACCCTTTGCCCATGACATCGGCCACCACCATGACGAGATTGCCTTCCGGGGTGAGCCACGCGTCATAATAATCGCCTCCGAGCATGCGGGCGCTGCGGTAAAATCCCGCCAGCATCGCCCCGGGCATCACCGGGAGTTTCTGCGGCAGGAGGGCGCGTTGGATGTCGGCGGTGATTTCCAGCTCGCGCAGGTTCAGACGCGCCAACATCTGCTCTTTGAGCATTTGCGCGCTGCGCAATTGGATCCCGAGAAAGTCGCCGAAAGTTTGAATGACGCTGGCCTCGCCGGCGCGATACAGTGCGCCCCCCAGCCGGCCAATGGTCAGCACCCCCACCAAGGCTTCCTTGGCGAACAGGGGATGGGCGAAACCGCAGCCCGCACCCGCGAGGGCCGCCAATGGATCGTCGGCCCGCAACGGCGCCACCGGATCGAACCAAACATCCGCCCGCAATTGGACCGCCCGCTCCTCCACCGAACCGGCCACCAAGGAACCCGTGGCCAGGCGCGTGGTTTGATTGGCCCCGGCCGCGGGCAGCGACGCCGCCGCCAAGCGCAACTCCTTGCCGCCGGCCTCCGCGACCCGCAGCACACACCAGTCCGACTCGGTGCTGGTGATGAGTTGATCGGTCCACCGTTGGAGGAATTCACCCGAAATGTCGCCCGACTGCAAGCCGGCGCTGAATTGAAAAATCGCGGCCAGACTTTCGTAGCACGACGCCAGTTCCTCCGTCATCAAATCCAAAGTGCGGTCCGACTCGGACGCGGCGACCGGCGGTTGGATGGGTGGTGGAGTTCCACCGTGGCCGCGGCGCAATACCAGGCAGTTACTCCCGCTGCCGCGCAGGTAGGTGGCTTCGTCGGTCAGTTGCTGGATCAGGAAGAGCCCCCGGCCCGACTCGCTGTCCGCCTCCGGAAGCTCGGCGTTCGGCGACAGGTCAAACCCCGGGGTGTGGTCGGTGACGCGGACCTCCACCCACGCGGGCGAACCCAGCAGTTCCACCCGCAAGGGCAGGAACCGGGCTTCGCTGCGACAATAATTGATCCCATTGTTCACCGCTTCCGCCAGCACAATTTCCCAAGCGTCCAACTCCGTTTCCGGCAAGCCGAGCCCCGCCAAAAATTCGCGCGCCCGCCCGCACACCTCCGGACTGGCCGTAAGCACGCAGTCCACCTCCAGACAGCATGTGGCAAGCGGAATGGGGCGGGCTTGGGCCACAACGCTCAGTTCCCGACAATCTCAAAGACCCGGTGCAGGCGGGTGAGTTCAAGAATCTGGGAGACAATGGGAGTGGGACGCAGAATGCGGATGCTGCCCCCCCGCGCGCAAACGGTCTTTTGCAAGGAGATCAGCGCGCCCAGGCCGCTGCTGTCCACCCGGCGGGTTTGGGACAGGTCAATGTCCACGTTCGCACACTGCTCGCCCAGCGCCGTCCGCGCCTGATCGCGAAAGGCCGAACTGTTCGCCGCATTCAACTCGGTGATGTCACTCAAGACCAAGGTATTGGCTTGTTGTTGTATTTTCATATTTCTTGGAAGCGGTCACGCCAAAACGTTAACCCAACGGGAATTGCGTCACAAGCTGATTTTACCCTTGTGAATGGCGACCCGGGGTGGGGTGGGCGGATCGTGAAAGTCAATTCATACTCCTTTCCCGAACAAAATCGCGGGCACGGTTTTGGCCAGCAGCCAGAGATCCCGCCGCAGGCTTTGGCTCTCGATATACCGCAAGTCCAAGCTCACCTGTTCGGGGAAATCGATGGCATTCCGGTCGCCAATTTCAAAGGTTCCGCCCTGGCGCTCACCCACCTGCCAGAGGCAGGTGATACCCGGCTTGACTTGCAGCCGGCGCCGGTCCGCCAAGGTATAGAGCGCCACTTCGCGGGGCACCGGCGGGCGGGGGCCGACCAGCGACATGTCCCCGCGCAACACATTCCAAAACTGCGGCAGCTCGTCCAGCGACGACTTGCGAATAAACCGGCCCACGCGTGTGATGCGCGGGTCGTTTTTCATCTTGAAAGTCACCCCCGAAGCTTTTTCATTCTGGGCCAGCAACGCTTGCAGCTTGGCTTCGGCGTCCACGCACATGGAGCGGTACTTCAGCATCCGGAATTCCCGCCCATTCAGACCCACGCGCACCTGGCGGAAAAAGACCGGCCCGCCGTCCAGCTTCACCAGCAGGGCGAGCAGTAGAAAAAGGGGCGAAAACACCACCAGCGCCAGCACGCTGCCCACCACATCCAAGGTGCGTTTGAGGAAATAGGCGGCACCCGTCACCACCTGCCAACTGCCCCGCTTCCAAGCGGAGCGCAGGTTCATGCGGGCCCGACCCCAGGGGGTTTGGGCGGCCACCAGCCGCTCCACGGCCAGGTCATCGCGACTTTTCGGTTTCATATCCGGGTGGGTGACAGCGTGAATTGGCGGCACCGGGCCTCCAGTCCGGCCAGGTGCGCGGCCGGCAACGGCGATTCCACCACCCAATCCGCGTGGGCGGCCTGCGGCGCCACGAAGCGCCGGTGCATGGGGTCGACCACTTGCGCAAATTGCGACTCCACGGAGGCGGCGGTGCGGTTGCGCTCCGTCTCATCCCGGGCGACGCGGCGGGCCAGCCGCATTTCCGCCGGGCAATCCAAATAGACGCTGAGACTGTACAGGGGGCGCAACTCGGGGCGGTGCAGCAACCACAGCCCGTCCAGCACCACGATCGGGCGCGGTTCCCAGTGCTTGGGCACGGGCCGGCGGCAGTGGGTGGCGAAATCGTAGGCGGGCACCTCGGTGGGTTCGTTCGCGCGGATGCGGTCGAGCACCTGGTGGAACAGCGGCCAGTCAATGGCTTCGGGGTGGTCAAAATTGACCGCGTCGCGCTCCGCCTGCGGCAGGGGGGACAAATCCCGGTAAAAGTCATCCAAGGCCAGGCCGCCCGCGGTTTCGCCCAACCCGGCCAGCAAATGCCGGGCCAGCCAGCTCTTGCCCGAGCCGCTGCCTCCCGCAATCGCGATCAAGTGAATGGCCATATCAGCTGCCTGCCACCGCTCCTTCCAAGATAACCCGGCCGAACATGTTTTCCAAGTCGCGAATATAACCCTCGAAATCGTAACGCTCGCTGACCAGTTGGAGGCCGTTTTGTCCCAACTTTCGGGCGAGCGGTTTGTCCAGGAGCAGTTCCCGCAGCCGGGCGGCATAGGCGGGCCGGTCCATCCACGGCACCAAGTAACCGTTGTGCCCGTCCAAGAGCCAGTCTTTGATGCCGCCGGCGTCGAACGCCACCACCGGCAGGGCGTACCGCATGACTTCCAAACCAATCGTGGCAATGGGTTCCGGCCAGAGCGAGCTGAGCGCCACGACGCTGCACTCGCGGTAATACGTTTTCAGCTCCTCCTGCGGCACGAACCCCTTGAAGGTCACCCGGTCGGTCAAGCCCAGCTTCCGGCTCAGCTTTTCACAATAAGCCCGGTGGTTGCCATCCCCCAAAATGACGCATTCGAATTTGACGTCGAGCAGCGCCAGCGCCTCCAGTAACACATCCACCCCCTTGCCGCGGATGATTTGGCCGGCGTACATGATCAGGTTGCGGTCGCTGAAACTGCTGCGCAAATTGGGGTCGCCCATGCGGGGCACCGGGGCATGGATTTCAATCCGCGCCGGATCAAAGCCATTGTTCAACAACTCGTCGCGCATGTAGGTGGTGACCACCACCATGCGGTTGAACCGTTGGTTCAGGGCCACTTCCCGCCGTTTGGCGGCGTAACTGATCCACTTCAGCGGCAGGCCGCCGTCCCGGTTCCGCGCGACGCTCGCCAGACACGGGAACACGCAATGCGGCCCCACGGCGCGGGTGCATATTTTACGGGAGAAGTAGTCGTATTTATAGCTCCGCATGCAGTAGATGTCATGGTCATGCACCATGCGGACCAAGGGCACCCCGCTTGCGAGCAAGGTGGCGATGACCTCCAAATCCGGCATCTTGTGCACGTAACAGACATCCGGCCGGAACTGCTGCAACGCCGCGCGGACGGCCGCGGCGGGATGGTCTGCGGGCAGGGGAAATTGGGCGGGAAAAGTGGCTTTCCAAGCCGCCTCACCCTTGCCGGTCGCCGGACCGTGCAAAATGCCCACCGCATGACCCCGCGACCCAAGCTCGGTCGCAGTGATATGGGCGTTGGCTTCGGCCCCCGCCAAGGCGCCGAAGCGCTCGTGGACATATAAGATTTTCATGATCCAACCGTTTATCCAAAAAGATTATCGTATGGAGCATAAATCATGCCTGAAAGCCCGGCTTCCCGCCAGCGCTTTCAAAGGTTTTTGAGGTAGTCCGGTCGTCGGGGACGCGACTCGGGCGATTACTTTTTTTCCGCCGTCCCCAGCAAGGCTTGCTTGAGATCCTGGAGCGAGGGCAAGCCGGTCAGGGTGGTGTCGCCGCCCGGCTGGGCGGCTTCCGCCGGACGGGACGGGCTCACCCGGGCCTGCAGTGCGATCAGCCGGAGGGGGGGCCGCGGCGGTTGGCCGCCGCTTCCTTCCCACTCCCGGATGGCGGCCGGGAGCCCGCCGCCCGCCACCTCCGGCAGCAGTGGATCAAACACCACGGCATCGTACTGCGTCCCCTCCAAACGTTCGAATACTTGCGGTCCGGTGACCGCGGTTTCCGTCTCACAACCCAATCGCGCGAGGGAAAGCAGCAGCAAGCGCCGGCTCAAATGACTCTCTTGCGCCACCAAAACCCGCCAACCGGTCAACGGAGCGCTGGCGGCGGGGGCCGGGGCGGTCGTCGGCGGGGTGAAGGTGAAGGGGAGTTCAAACCAGAAATTCGCCCCTTTTCCTTCCTCGCTCTCCAGTCCGATGTTCCCACCCATCAATTCCACCAGCCGCCGTGCAATAGCCAGCCCCAAACCCATGCCGCCGTGCCGGCGGACCGTGGAGGAATCCAAGGGTTGGAAAGGTTTGAACAACAACGCGTTCTTGGCTTGCGGGATGCCCACCCCCGTGTCGACGACCTCGAACCGCAGCCGGACTTGGTTGCCGGTCTGTTCCGCCATGCCCAAGCGGACCACCACACGTCCGGCGCTGGTGAATTTCAAACCATTACCCGCCAGATGCTGGAGTACTTGCCGCAGTCGGACCACATCCCCGAGCACCCGCTCCGGCACGGCGGGATCGCACTCGGCACGGACCACCACGGGCTTGCCATGACCCGAGCCGGCCAGGCCGCCCACCACGCTGTTGATCAATTGGGCGGGCGCGAATTCCACCTGCTCCAACACCACCCTTCCCGCTTCGATTTGGGACAGGTCGAAAATGTTGTTGATGATGCCCAGCAGTGCCGTGCCGCTCCGACCGATACTGTCCGCCAGTTCCCTTTGGCGGTTGTCGAGGGCGGTTTTTTGCAGCAATTCGGCCATGCCCAGGATTCCGTTCATCGGCGTGCGAATCTCGTGGCTCATATTCGCGAGGAACTCGCTCTTGGCCTGGTTCGCGGCTTGGGCTTCCATGGCCATGGTTTCGGCCCGCGTCCGGGCGGCCTCCAATTCCTGTTGCGTGCGGTGCAGTTCCGTCACCTCCGTCTGGACGGAGACAAACCGCTCCACCCGGCCGGCCTCGTCCCGGATCGGGGAGATGTAAAAGGAAACCCAATACGGTTCACCGGCCCGGGTGTAATTGAGAAGATCCGCGTGGAACGAACGCCCCTCCCGCAGCCGGGCGCGCAATTCCTCGATGGTGCGTGCATCCGTGCCCGTCCCTTGCAAGATACTTCCCGGCTTCTTCCCCACCATGTCGGCCAAGGTGTAACCGGTCCGCTTGGTGAAGGCTGGGTTGACCCATTCGACCCGCCCCTCCCGATTGGTGATAATCACAAAGTTCTCCGTGAAACTGGCCAGTAGTGACAATTTGGCCAGTTCGTCCCGGGCTTGTTTCTCGGTTCGCACATCCCGCAGGACGCCGACCAAGCCTCCTTCCGGCAGTTGGGACACGGAGATTTCCATCCAAACCACCCCCCCGTCCGCGCGCCGAAACCGCATCCAAGGTTTCTCCCCCGCCTCCGCAGCCAGCAAGCGGCCAAGGGCGATTTCCAAAACGCCTTGATCCTCGGTCTCAACGAATTCTTCCAGCCGCCGCCCCAAGGACTGGTCCACCGGGTGGCCCAGCACCTTGTCCCAAGCCCGGTTCAAATACACCAATCGGCCGGCCGAATCCGTCTCCCAGACCACTTCCCAGAGCAAATCGACGCGGCGGCGCATCCGCTGCTCCGCTTCGGTCGGCGCTTCCACGAAGCGCCGGTCGTCCAGCCCGCGGTGTCCGGTGGCGGGCGGCGTGGATTCGCGTTGTTGGTTGGTGGGCACGGGTGGTTTCTGATCAAATGACGGAGGCCTAACTTAAGCTACGCGCCCGTCGGTGGTGCAAGCCCCGGCCGGGTGCTGGAAGCCGCCGCGGAAGGAAGCGTCCCCCTGAGGACTGGCGATCGCGCTACAGCGGTCGGAGTTAGTCATCGTTAAAATCTGATTCACAGTTGTTCCCGCCGCCCGGTGCCGGCGCTAAGTTGATGTCTTTTCATCGATAGATGATGAACGACTCCGCCCAATGCAGCTACTGTGCCACTTACATAATTTCGGCGCTCGCATTTGGATTTTTCTAAAAATTAAGCCTATTGAGCCCTTGGGTGCTTGCGGACGATGGAAGCGGCCAGAAAGGCCCTGGCTTCACCAGTGGGTATCCAACTATCCTTTCTACAAGTTCTCCAATTTGCAATTGCATGGCAATAGCAATGCAATCGAGATATCTCCGAAGGGTGGGGCTGGTCACTTCAACGGCGCCAGCTCCGCTGATTCACGGCGCAGTTCCCGGGCACGAGAGTTCTATCGACTGCGTTCCCTCTCGCGCCAAATCACGGACTGACGGCGGTAAGCGGCCGCAGGGGGGACGTGTCAAATAAGGGTCGTCGTGGGCGGGTCCGAAGGGCGCGGCCCGGCGGACCGGGGCACGTCAACAACATGGGCGGGATGCCAGCCAGATCTTCAGCGCCGCAACCCCTTGCTCGACAACGCCGGTTAGGGATTTGGCCAGCCGGGCCGCTTCGGCCGCCTCGCCAGTGCCCGTCGCCTGCTCCAAGCGTCGCAGGAGGTTGCCAAATTCGATCAATCCGAGCGAAAAGCCAATGCCTTGGAGGGAATGGGCCAGGCGGCCCAACTGGGCCAAATCCCCCGCCGTGTTCAGTGCTTCCGCTTCGGCGCAGCGTGCCGGCAAGTCTTTGAGGAATTCTTCGATGATGGCCTGCACCGCCTCGGTGCCCAAATCATCGCAAAGCTGGGCCGGTCGCTCGGGGTCAAAACCGCCGGTGGCCGCCGGGCTTCTGGGCGGTGCGGGGCGGGACACCGGTGGGGTGGGTTTGTTCCCTCGTTGCTCCAAGGCCTCGCGTAACTGTTGGGACGTGAAGGGCTTGCTCATGTACGCGTCCATGCCCGCTTTGAGACAGCGCTCCGGGTCACCTTTGAGCGCATTCGCGGTCAGCGCGACGATGTGGACGCGTTTCAGGAGGTCGGCCGCCTGGTCCGCTTCCCGTTTACGAATCTCCCGGGTCGCCTCAAACCCGTCCATCTCGGGCATCTGGCAATCCATGAAAATGACATCATAGTTTCCGCGCGACCAAGCTTCCACGGCCAGGCGGCCGTTGACCGCAAAATCGGCGCGGTAGCCGAGGTGTTCCAGCATGAACATAGCCAGGCGACGGTTGGTTTCATTGTCCTCCGCCACCAATATTTGGAGGGGGCGCACGGTCTTGGGCGGGGACGCGGGGGCGGGTGCCGATGCGCTCGCCCCGGCTTCCGGTGGGGCGCCCGCTTGGGCGGTGGGGACATCGGCGACGGCCAACGGGAGCTCAAACCAAAATTTGGAGCCTTTGCCCAACACGCTTTCCACCCCGATTTCGCCCCCCATCAGCTCGACGATCCGCTTGCAAATGGCCAGCCCCAATCCCGTGCCGCCGCGGCCGCGGGAGGCGCTGCTGTCCGCCTGGGTGAAGGGGCGGAACAAGCGCTGCATATCGTGGTCGGTGATCCCGATCCCCGTGTCGCTGATCTCGCAACGAAGGCGGATCTGGCGGGCGGTGGTCGTGACGGCGCGGACGGCGACACGCACTTCGCCGCGATCGGTGAACTTGAGGCTGTTGCCCAGCAAATTCAGCAAAACTTGGCGCAGCCGCCCATCGTCGCCACGACAGGCGAGGGGCAATCCCGGGGCGAGTTCGACCACCAGCGCCAAGCCCTTCGCCTCAGCCCGGGGGCGGAGGAGTTGCACCACCCGGCGCACCAGTTCCGCGAGGCTGAAATCTTCTGCTTCCAGCTGGAAATGGCCCCCGGACTCGATTTTCGAGAAATCGAGAATCTCGTTGATGATTTCGATCAGGGCTTCCCCGCTCGTGGCCACCGTTCGGGCGTATTCCGACTGGCGTTCGTCCAGCCCGGTTTGCAACAACAGCTGGGTCATCCCCAGCACGGCGTTCATGGGGGTGCGGATTTCATGACTCATGACCGCCAGAAAGTCGCTCTTGGCCCGGTTGGCGGCCTCGGCCGCCTCCTTGGCTTGCAGGAGCTCCACGGCCGCCCGTTTGCGCTCCGTGATGTCGGAGGCGATCCCGAGGAAACCCGTCACCTTTCCCCGCTCGTCAAACAACGCCGAAAAAGACAGCAGAACCGGGAATCGCGTGCCGTCTTTGCGCACATAGGTCCACTCATGTTCGTCAGGTTGGCCCCGGGCCGCCTTGGCGGCGAACACCTCAAATCCGAACCGGACTTCCCGGCCCAGTTCCCGTGTCAATTCCGCCGCCCGGGCGGCAATTTCCGCCACTTCGTGGATCACCAGCAGGTGCGCGTGCCCCACCATTTCGGAGCTGGCATAGCCGAGCATCCGTTCCGCGGCGGAGTTGAAGGTTTGGATGACGCCGTCGGGAGCGGCGGAAATGATCGAATAGTTGGCCCCCTCCAAAATGGCCCGCTGCAGGGCGTTGGATTTCAGCAAGGCCTCCTCGGCCTCCCGGCGCACGATAAACAACCCGATTTGTTCCCCCACGGCCGCAAAAGTTTGCAGGAGCGCGGCGTCTGGGTGCTCCACGTTTTTGCTGAAAAACTCCGCCACCCCCCACACGCCTCCGCGCACGGGGATGGGAAAAGCCAGCGCCCCCCGCAGACCGTCCCGCGCCGCCGCGGGCCGGCGGGGAAAATCCTCCACCGCCTGGGTCACATCCGGGAGCCACATGGGTTCGGCCGCGGCCCATACCCGGCCCGGCAAGCCTTCGCCGCGGGCGAATTTCGTGTCCCGACTGGCATCGGCGAGTTCCGCGTGCGGCATGGTGGGCTGGTTCCAAACCTCGGAAAATCGCAGGTGATCCCCCGCCACCCGCCAAAGTTGCCCGGCCTGCCAGCCCAAATGGCGGCACACTGCCTCCAAGACGCGCGGGGCCGCCACCGTCAGGTTATTCACCTCGGTCAGGACGCGGGATACCGCAAATTGGATGGCCAGACGCTGCCGGCTTTCCCGCAGGGCGCGCTCCGCCTCCTTGCTGGCGGTCACGTCCCGTTCGATCCCCATGAAATTGGTCAGTTCGCCGCGCTCGTCCCGGATCGGCTGCACTTCCACCGCGACCCAGTAGGAGCTCCCATCCCGGCGATAGTTTAGCATTTCCTCGCAAAACCCTTCGCCCCGCTCCAGCCGCTCCCGAATGCGCCGGATCGTGTCGGGGTCCGTCCCGGGGCCTTGCAACAGGGCGCCCGGCTTCTGCCCGATGGCGGCTTCCGCCGGATGCCCCGTCAACCGGACGAAGCCCTCGTTCACCCATTCAATGCGGCCCCGGGTGTCGGTCAACACCACGGCGTTGTCGGTCCGCGCGGCAATGAGCGCCAATTTGCGGGTCTCCGCCTCCTGTTGCCGCAGCCGCTCGTTCGCCAAGCGCAGCTCCGCCCGTTGCGCCGTCAGTTTGGTCGCCAGCTTTTTGGCGTCGGCCAGCCCGAGTTTGCTGGCTTGGTGGACCTGCAGCAGGTCCACCACCGGGTCGTGGATTGCGAATTCTTCAAACCCGAGTCCGCGGGCGGCGATCTCGGTTGCGTCGGTAAACCACGGGGAACCCAGGAACACCAAGCTCTCCCCTCCCTCCAAGGAAATGAATTCGCCCCGCAGTTGCAACTGGGTGGTGTGGTGCTCCAGCAGGAAAAAGCGGGTGCGATTATCGAGCAACCAACTCCGGGTGATCTCCCCCTCCGGCCGGATGGGCCGGAACAGCTCCGCCAAAGCGGCGCCCGGACGCACATCGGGGCAGAGACGGAGCAGCGTTTTGCCCGCTTGGACCACCCGCAGATCCCGGTCAACCGCCAAGTGGAAGGGGAATGCCGCCGCGAATTCCGCCGGCGGGAGACCCACTCCTTTTGCCAAGGGCGCTTCCACGGGGCTCATGACTTGGACCGGGAAGCCTGTCCCCCGGGAACAACAGGGTGCTCCGAGCCCACCTTCCGCCCGTCTTGTCTCATGCCATCCATATTGATTTCGTACCTTCCATTAAATCCGGCCGGCGTCGGCCGGTGGTTCCACTGCCGCGCTGGTGGACGGAAAACCCAGTGGAACGCCCCAGCCGGGTTTCTCCGCCCGCCCGCCCGTCACCCAGTCATAAACTTCCAAAGTTTGGCGGGCTTTCGCCGCCCAAGTGAAATGCGTGAACACATGCTCCTCGGCGCGTTGGGCCATTTCGGTGAGCAACCCGGGCGCGGCGTCGAAGCGCGCCAAGGTCCGTCCCAGACCCGCGATAATGTCCGCGCGCGGCCCCATGGGCAGCACCACCCCCGCGCCGGGCGGCACCAATTCCGCCGGGCCGGCGTAATCAAGGACCACGGGCACCAAGCCCAAGGCCATCGCTTCCAGCACTACCCCTCCGCCAAACTCCCGGACGCTCGGAAAGCCAAAGATCTGCGCCCGGCGCAACCGTGGCGCGAGCTGGCCATGGGCCACCCAGCCGGGAAATTCCACTTGGTCGGCGATACCCAATTCCGCCACCAGCCGCTCCAACCGGGGCTTCTCCGGTCCGTCTCCGATGATATCCAAGCGCAGCCGACCCGCCCGCGCGAGCGGCGCGGCGGCTTCCACCAGCATGTCCACTCCCTTGAGCGGCACCAAGCGACCGACAAAGGCCACCCGCAGCGGCGCGCTGAACGGCGGGCGGGGCAGGCGGGGAAAACTCGCCTCATCGATCGCGTTCTCCGGCAAAAACACACACTTGGGATGATACTGCGCCGGCATTTCCCGCCAAGCGAACCGTGCCCCCACCAACAGCGCCGTGGCTGCGCGGCGCGTGCTGTGAAATCCCGGCAGCAAATTGGCCGCGTTCCGAAAATGGCTCAGCCACTCCCGCTCCGCGCCCCGCAGGTGGGCGAACTCCTTGGGCCAGGGCACGCCGCCGTTGATCGGCCCGAGCACAAACGGCACGCCGGCCCGGGCGCAACGCTTGGCCAGGAGGCTGGGCGTGATGGGCGAGTTGGGCACCACGCGATGCACCACGTCAAACTCCCCCCGCTGGAT
>CAIYZC010000563.1 GCA_903930565.1 uncultured Pedosphaera sp. | reverse complement strand
CCGGCTCGCTCCGCTCGCCGTCACTGCGGGAACCGCCCCGGTCGCTGCGGGGAGCGGCGGGCGCCGCCGGGAAAGTTGGGCTTTGCCCCGTGGGGCACGGGGCAAAGCCCCGCAAAAAATCTGCCATTTACGCCCACCCGTTACCACGGCCAAGCATGGCTCGCCACACCTTGGGGGGCGGTTTTAACGCCGCAGCGCCCGCGTCTTCCCCCTCCCCGTTCCCATCCGCCCCGGAGGGGCGAAACAAGATAGCTTGGGACAAAGTCCATGGTTCCCGCACCGGACGATCCCAGTCCCGGAGGGACGCCCCAAACCAAACGCGGAATCAACGTCCACGATCCAACCCGCGCCGCCTCCTGCTCCACTCGCCCTGCTTTCCCCTCCTGTCCCGCTCTGGCCCCGCTCCGCGTGAGAACCTCCCCATTCCACTCCCCTCCGAAATCCAGTTAATTCTGTCAATCCTGTCCAAAAAAACGCCTTCCACCCCTCCCCTCCTGTCCTCTCCGCCGCTTCGCTGGCTTTCGCTCCTTGCCGGGGCGCTGCCCCGCTCCGCCAGCCACCAAGACCAATTCCCGCCGATGGTGTTCCACCGCTTCCCGCGAAATCCCCAGAAACCGACGCCCTTGCGCTCAGGCTGCCGAAACTCCCGGACCCTGTGCCCGACCTTGATACCCAATACGAAGAAATGGCCCCTTTCCGGATTTCCATGCAAACAGTAAGCGCTCCCTCGTTTATGCCAGATCATTCCTCGATCAGGGTGACCAATTCGCGTGGCCGCAAATCCAGAGTCAGCGTGCCCTTGGTCATGACCGCATGCCCCGCCGGAGCAAAGCAGCGTACGGCATCGGAGCGGTAGCTGTTCAGCGTTACCGCTGCTTTACCCGCCAAAGTCGGCACTTCCCACCTCACTTTCAAAAGGGTCGCCGGATGCCATGTGCTGATCGGGGTGTCCGGCCTGACCCCTGTGAGGTTAACCATCGCCAGGGACCAACCTCCATTGGGGCGCTTCGCCGCTACGACATTCAAGAAGGGTTTCTGTCCATAGCTAAACACCAGATCGCCGCCCGGTTGTGCTTTGACCGGGTACATCCGCGAGCCGTTTGGCAGCCCCGCCCGTACTTGCCGCAACCAATCATACTTCAATGAGCGCCAAATTCGTTTTTGCTTGTGATCATAAACCATCAGCTTGGTGGCGTTGTCATCGTCCCTGGTCACGTCGGGACTATCATGAAAACCAAGGAAATAAATCCAATGTGTTACCCCGCAATTCAGGTCATTGAGGAAGCGGGCTGTCGTTGAAGCCGCCAGGTTTGCATCCAGCTCGCGTTCATTGCCATTGTCGCCGGCTTCGGTCATCCAATACTGTTTGTCAGTTTCGGCGATGGCTTTCGCGAATTCAGGAGTCGCCGCCATGTTGTAACTGTGGGTGGCAATTCCCCGGAGCGCTGCCCAGGCCCTCGGGTCGGCCTGGATGCCGGCGATGCATTGCAGAGCCGGGCCGTCCGCACTGGCCGCCTCCGGGGCAATGATCGCCACTTCCTTAAGATCGCGTGCGTCCAGTTGCTGGCGCAGCCGGCGCACCGCCTCCGCCATTTCACCGGGCTTGAAACCGGCAGGTTCATTGGCGATTCCGGTGACGTCAATCTTGATCCCACGTTCGGCCTGCACGCCTTGGATGAACTCCGCCAGCTTGCTCGCGTATTCGGACATGGATTCAGTCGGTGGATTCTCGCCGCGAGCCGGGGCCAGCAACAAGCGGACCACCCCTTGCTTTTGCACCGCCGCAACAATTCCGCTGTCCACATAGGCCTGGTAAAACTCAGCCTTCATTTGAGCGCAAGACCAAGCGGGACCGGACTGAACCCAGAGCCGAAGCACGTTCATATGCAGGTCGCCAAAAACTCGATTGATCAATTCCGCCCGGGCTCGGATCGGTATCCGAGTTTTGTTCGGATCAACCAGGCTGCAGCCAAATCCTTCCAGCGTTTGCGCGGGATCGCGGGCGACGGTCAAGGTCACGGATTGGGTCCCCAACTGTCCGCTTGCGGTATGCGCGAACAAAAGCGCCAACCGGAGGATTCTGGTTAAGCCCAAAAACTTCGTGACGACGAATAACTTTCGTCGAAGTTTATTCACATCGTGGCCCATCGTTTCACTCTCATACCGATAATTCCGCTCGCCTGCAATAATGGAACCAAAGCATGGGGCCATTTATCCAAGAAAGCCGTCAGCAGCGTCAAATCACAAATTCCAACAGCCTTTTCACCAATTTAAAGAGGTTTTGGCTCTGTCACGTTTCCTGCGTTTTTTTGGCCGCCGCAAAGTGGTCGGTTTTGATTCGACCCCGGTTGGCTGTTTACACTGTCCCCGGGGCACGCCAGTTTGGCGGAGCTGATTGGCATACTGCGATTTGAACGGGAATTCTTAAACGGCATGGCCGCTGGCTTGGTGTCACCTTTGCTCCATCTAGGAAAAGCCAGGAGTCCGCCTCTCATGCCGCCAATCTGCCTGGCCGCCCCATCCGCCCGGCTTGCTACCATGGCGCCTGCGGCCCTCGCGGGGAATCGCCCCACCAACGCAACGGCTAACAGCTTACACGGTTCCACGACCCCTGGGCTGAACTCCACGCGGGAAGCCTTCTTTGTCCTGGTGTGGAGCAGTTTTTAATTCAAGGCAAACCGAGCCGGTCGAAGCGGCTGGGCGTGCTGCCCAGGCAAGGATCGCTGAAATAGAACGCTCCGTTCATGAACGTGATGGTCTGGAGAGCCGTCCAAGCGGGGCTGGCCAAGTCGTTGCCGGCTTCCACCTCTACGGTGTAATTATTTGTGTCCGTCATAGTTCGCGGCTCTGCTTATAGCCAAAACGTCCCCTTCTGCTTGCCCCGGTGGGCATTGCTCATGGTGCGGAGGGTTTCCAGGATGTCCGCGACGGTTCCGGTTGGTGCTCAGTGGAATCGCGCGGCCAAGGTGGCTGCCCAGTCCAGCCGCTGGGCGCCCCGTGCGCCGCCCCTGGCGGGGGCGGGATTTTTCGCCTTGCGGACAGCGCGCGGCTCCCGCACGAGCGCTGGTATGGCGGCACCGGGCCGTTGCCATGCCGATCCACCGAATCGTTCCCATCCGGCGGGGCTGCCAATACGCGTTGCCATGGATTTGGACCACCGTGCCGCGGGTCACCGTCCAGCCGTTGTTTAGGCCGAACGATTGGCCGGCGGAACAAACCGAATTCGAGCCATAATCTGCCGAACGGAAGCCTTCCACCGGGAGGTTCCGGGCGGGCAGACGGGGGGCGGCGGCGAGGACCGAGACGGGCAGCAGGACGTATATGGCGAATGATTTCAAGTTGTTAATGACCGCGCAACGAGATGGGGGTGTTCTCCCTGGCGGCAACCTACGCGCCCCCCACCGATCACCAACATCAATCGGAGAATCCAGCCCACGCATTGCCTCGTAGTTGCCCTCCAACATCCACCTAGTCGCCCCCAGCCCCGGTCAGCGCAAAGAAGCCCCCTCCCGATTCCCAAAGCCCCGGAGGGGCGAAAAAGTGTAGCCAGGACCACCGGCCCGGGAACCATCCCCAACCCGTCCAAGTCCCGGAGGGACGCCCCACACCAAACGCGGAATCGCCGTCCACGATCCAACCCGCGCCGCCTTGTGCCCCACTCGCTCCGCTTTCCCCTCCTGTCCCGCTCTGGCCCCGCTCCGCGTGAAAACCTCCCCATTCCACGCCCCTCCGAAATCCTGTTAATCCTGTCAATCCTGTCCAAAAAATGGCCTTCTGCTCCTCCCATCCTGTCCTCTCCGCGCCCGTCAGACTTTGCGCCTTTTCGCGGCCACTACCCCCCAATCGTCACCTATCCCAGAAGCCCCGGAGGGGCGAAACAATCTAGCCAGGGACACTGTCCCTGGAGCTGCCCCAACCCGTCCAAGTCCCGGAGGGACGCTTCAAACCAAACGTGCCACCGCCGATCCCGGTCCCACCACGACGCCAATAAACCGTCCTGCCGCTGCGCTGGTTTTCGCTCATTCTGAAGGTGGCCCCGCCCCCGGCCGCCCCCGGCGGCCGCCCCGGAGGGGAACCCAAACCCAAAACCAAGCGCCCGGGCCACGGTCGCCACGGCGTCGATGAGTATCCCGGCGCCCAATGCCAAACCACCGCTCATCCCACGTTGGGGGCCGGGCAGGCCTGTCCCCAATGCCCCACCGGCAAGCTCTATGCCCTGCCCCCCGCGCGCCCGCTGCAGGTGCGCGCCGCGCCGATGTTCCAAGCCACCCGCCATGAGTTGG
>CAIYZC010000562.1 GCA_903930565.1 uncultured Pedosphaera sp. | reverse complement strand
GGCTAAGGTGCAGGTTTTGAGCAATAAACGGCAATTCAATCTGGAGCAGCACCACAAACCAACGTTTCAACAATGCTGCAAGTATCTTTTGGGCAAAGGTTTGTGGGGGAAACGTTGAACTCCGCAGCCGTTAGGACGAGCCTGCCCGGCTGGGTGAAGCAAGTTGGAGTTCATGCCGATCAAGGCTCAACGGCCAAGCGTTTGACCCGGAGGTTTTATGGAAATAAGCCGGTGGAATCATCACCGGTTTCCTGGATCTTGGGTCCGATTGCCCCGGCAGGGGCGGGGGAACCGCCGCAGCGCTCCCGAGGCACGAACAGGTTACCGTCACTTAACGGACGTGCATTCGCCCTCCCCCCGCCCCATCCGGGGCGGTGTGGATAAATGGCGAAGTACCCGGCGTGGTGCGCCGCGCTAATTTCCCACAACCCTCCGGGTTGCCGCGATACATTGGGCGCAAAAATGGCGCGGTTCGCGATTGGCGGGCGGGCGGATCGATCACGGGCCAGTTCGCCGAAACGGCATTCAGCGGGAAACGGCCAGCCCAGCTATGGTGGGGGCGGCCTGCGTTGGCGGAAATTGAGCGGAAGGCGGGCGAAATGGCTTGCGGGAATGGAAAAGGCGGGCAAATTGAGGGGGATAGCGGGTTGGGCCCATAGCTCAGCGGTTAGAGCAGGCGACTCATAATCGCTTGGTCCTCGGTTCAAATCCGAGTGGGCCCACCATTTTGCCCGGCGGTTGCCTCCCTTTTCCTCCCCTGCCCGTGACCCACTGCCATTGACTGACGGAACTTTGACCCGTCAGCGGCGTGGGGAGGGGGCGGGATTGGCCGGAAAACAGGAGCCGCTGCGACCCCGCAGGCGTCGTGGAAATCGTTGCGGAATTCCGGTGGTATCGTCGCGTTGCTCCTCGACCACCGGCTACTTGCTATCATCCCTCCGGGATGCACGGATGGGCGAAGCGGGCGCTTTCAAAAACTTAAGTGAATGGCTGTGCTCCCGTGACCTTGGCCTGAGAAAGGCAAAAGGCGGGAGCTTGGGGGCTCCCGCCTCGTCCATATATATATGCGGTGCCCCGGAGCGGATCGCGGGGAGCGCGGTTGGAGCGGCTTAGATTTTGACCCAGGCGCGGCTGGCGGCGGATTCTTCGACGGCTTCCAGGACGCGTTGGTTTTTCAGACCGTCCTCGAAGGTGGGCTGGACGGATTTGCCCGCCACGACGGCTTGGACGAAGTCGGCGATGGTGTGCACGAAGGTGTGTTCGTAGCCGATGATGTGGCCGGGGGGCCACCAATTGCCGACGTAGGGGTGCACTCCGCCGCCTTGGGTGATCAGGATGTCGCGGAAGCCCTGGCGGTCGCCGGGGTTGGTGTTGTCGAAATATTTGAGGCGGTTCATGTCCTCGAAGTCGAAGGCGAGGGAGCCGAGGGAGCCGTTGATTTCGATGGTGATGTGGTTTTTACGGCCGAGGGCGAAGCGGGTGGCTTCGAGGTTGGCGAGGGCGCCGTTTTTGAAGCGGCCCAGGAACATCGCCGTGTCATCCACGGTTACTTTGCCCATCTTTTGGCCGGATTTGGCGGCCAAGCCCTGGCCTTTGCCGCCGGCGTCCATGAGGGGGCGCTCTTTGATGAAGGTGTGCATGAGCCCGGAGACCTCCTGGAACTCGCCGACCAAATAGCGGGCGAGGTCGATGATGTGGGCGTTGATGTCGCCATGGGTGCCGCTGCCGCTGACGCCTTTTTGGAGTCGCCAAACGAGAGGGAACTTGGGATCCACGATCCAGTCCTGGGCGTAACGGGCGCGGTAGTGGTAAATCTGGCCGATGGCGCCCTCTTCGATCATCTTCTTGGCCTGGGCGATGGCGGGGATGCGCCGGTAATTGTGGCACACCATGTTCACCACCTTGGCCTTTTTGACGGCGGCGACCATTTCTTCACACTGGGCGACGGTGAGGCCGAGGGGCTTCTCGCACAACACCGCCTTGCCAGCCTGGGCGGCGGCGATCGCGATTTCCGCGTGGGAATCGTTCGGGGTGTTGATGTCGACGATGTCAATGTCCGGCGAGTTGATGACGGCGCGCCAGTCGGTGGAGGTGTGGTCCCAACCGAGTTGGACGCGGGCGGCTTCCACGCCCGCGGGGTCGCGGCCGCAAATGGTGTGGAGTTGGATCCCGGCCGGCAACGGGAAGAAATGCGGCGCCTGGCGCCAGGCGTTCGAATGGGCCTTGCCCATGAACCGGTAACCGATCATGCCGACGCGAAGTGTCTTGGCCATAATGTTTATAAATCAGGCAATCGAGAACCCACCAAACTAGGTGTTGAATCAATTGTTTCCGCATTCATATACTGGCGGTCGATTGCAGTCAATGCCTATGAATTATACCGCCGCCGCCATCGCTTTCCACCTGAATGGGGAGGTCGAGGGCGATCCCGCCACCATCCTGACCGGGTTTGCCCCGGCGGACGGGGCGCGCCCCGGAGACCTGACCTTTGCGGAGAACGAAGTTTACTTCGCCCGGGCGGAGGCCAGCGCCGCCGCCGCGATCCTGGTCAGCAGCCGTCCGGCGAAGGCCGCCAAGGTGTTGATCCACGTGGCGAACGCCCGCGTGGCATTCGCCCAAGTATTGCCGCTCTTTTTCCCGGAGCCGACATTCGCCCCGGGGATTCATCCCCAGGCGTCCGTGGCGCCGAGCGCGATCGTGGATCCCACGGCGCATGTGGGGCCGCATTGCACGGTCGCGGACCGGGCACGGTTGGGTCCCGGGGTGGTGCTGGAGAGCAACAATTTCGTGGGGCCGGACGCGGTGGTGGGGGCCGGGTCGCATTTGTTCCCCAACGTGACCTTGTACTCGCGGACGGTGCTGGGCGAGCGGGTGCGGATTCATGCGGGCACGGTGATCGGGGCGGACGGGTTCGGCTATGTGCTCGACCAGGGCGTGCACCGCAAAGTGCCGCAAATTGGCAATGTGATCATTGGCGATGATGTGGAAATCGGCGCCAACGTGACGGTGGACCGCGGCGCGCTGGGGGCCACCGTGATTGGCCGAGGCACGAAGATCGATAATTTGGTCCAAGTGGGCCACAACGTGGTGATCGGCGAGCACAGCCTGTTGGTTTCGCAGGTGGGGATCGCGGGCAGCACGAAGTTGGGGAATTACGTGACCCTCGGCGGCCAGGTGGGCATCGCCGGGCATTTGCGGGTGGGCAACCACGTGGTGGTGTCCGCGCAATCGGGCGTGATGGATGATGTCGCGGACGGGGAACGGCG
>CAIYZC010000561.1 GCA_903930565.1 uncultured Pedosphaera sp. | reverse complement strand
CCCCGGGGGAACGGACCGGCTCACGATATCCCTCAATATGGAAGTCATTCATGGTGGTGGACTCCAGGGTGGAACGTCCGGGAATGGGGCGTCGTCATGAATCAGCGTTCGCCCCGGCAACGGGAGGACGCCGCAGTTCACCCCGGCTGAGGTTGTCGCAAGTCGCGTGGTGGGCGGCTTTTGAGGGTGGGGTAATCTCCGGCGCTACGAGCGCAAATACAGGATGGAGAAGAGCAAATTCCCTGCCAGATGGTCAACTTCGACCCACTCCAAAGCTGATTTGTCACGGGTTCGACACCAATGGGCCGCTTTGAGCGCATGGGTTGCCGTTTTCCAAGGCACACCGCTGCGGCTTTTTGCCCGTCGTGGGCGGTTGGCGCCAGGGCCGGACCGAAACCACCTTTGGCCCCGGCTCACCCGCCTTTAATCGGGGGTCGCTTGGCCCTGGCCGGCGGGAATGATCGGCCGCGCGGGCGGCAGTTGGTTCGGCGGGAGCACCTGACAACGCCGCGCCCAGTCGTCGTACCGTCGGCTCATGGATTTCACCCGTTCGGGTTGCCGCGCGGCGAGGTTTTGTTGCTCGGTCCGATCCGCCTCCAAATCATAGAGTTCCCAATCCTTCCCCGCCAACGCCACCAGCTTCCATGCCCCCGCGCGCACCGCCCGGTTGCCTTCGTGCTCCCAAAAAATCGGCTTGGTTTCCGTCCGTGCCCCGCCCTCGAACACCGGCAGCAGACTTGCGCCCTCGCCCGGCAACACCGCGCGGCCCCCGAACTGCGTGGGATGATCCGCGCCCGCCACCTCCTCGCACGTCGCCGAAATGTCGGTGATGTGCCCCACCTGTCGCGTGACCGCCCCGCCCTTCGGCATCCGCGCCGGCCAGCGGACGATGAACGGCGTGGCGATGCCGCCCTCATGGGTGAAGTGCTTGTACAAATAAAACGGCGTCTGGCTCACATTGGCCCACGGCACTCCGTAGCTTTGCCAAACGTTTTCCGGTCCGGCGAACACAGTGTGGTCGCGGTTGCCGGTGCGGATGGGCGCGCCGGCGCGGGTCCGCGTGGGAATATCATACCACGCCGGTTCGATGACCTCCGCGCAGGCGCCGTTGTCGGAGAGAAACATGACGAGCGTGTTTTGGTCCGCGCCGCGGGTCTTCAACTGCGCCAGAATCCGGCCGACGCCCTCGTCCAGATGTTCGACCATGGCGGCGTAGGTCGCCATTCGGTTTGCCTCCCATTCCCGGTCGCGCACGTCTGCCCACGGCGGGACCCGCGGATCGCGCGGCGAAAGCGGCCACCGCGGATCGATGATTCCCAGCTCCTTTTGCCGCTCGTACCGCCGGGCGCGGATGGCGTCCCACCCCGCCCGGTACCGTTCGCGGTGCTTGGCGATGTCCGCCTCCGGCGCGTGCAGCGGCCAATGGGGCGCGGTATAGGCGACATACAGGAAAAAGGGCCGGCGCGCCGCGGTTTGCCGGTCGATCGCCGCCACCGCCTCGTCGGTGATGGCGTCGGTGTAATAGAAATTCGTTGCCACCGTCGGGATTGGGGTGTTCCCGCGCACCAAGGAGAAGGGGTCGAAGTAGCTATTGACACCGTGAATGGTGCCGTAAAAGGTGTCAAAGCCGCGTTGCAAGGGCCAACTCTCTTTTCCCTCCCAAAACGGCACCGCGGAAGCATGGTTCAACTGCTCCCGCCCCGCGAAGTGGATGTGGCTTAGGTGCCACTTGCCCGCCATGGCCGTGCCGTAGCCCGCGCCCCGCAGCACCTCGGGAATCGTCACACACTCGCGGTTCAACTCCCCCCGGTAACCCGGCACTCCGCGGTCCTCCATCATGTTTCCGACCCCCGCTTGATGGGGATACAGGCCGGTGAGGAGTGACGCGCGCGTCGGGCAGCAGCGCGGCGTAGTGTAGAACTGAGTGAATCGCAAACCCTCCGCCGCCAAGCCGTCCAAGTGCGGCGTGGGGATTTCCGACCCGTAGCAACCGAGGTCGGAGTACCCCAGGTCATCCGCCAGGATTAAGACGATGTTTGGCCGGGCATCGTTGGTGTCCCGCGCGGAAGCTGCCAAGGGCGCGGCGGCCGACCAGAGGCCGACCGCCACGCCCAGCGTCCAGACGCACTCCGGGCGCGCCCGGTTCATGGCAAACATCATCTTTGAAAGCGGCGGCGTGGTGGCCCCGCGCCGCCCCGCTGCCGGCCAACTGATTATTTGGCCGCGAGCGCCGCTTCAATCGCCTGGGTGACGGATTCCGATTCCGGTTTGTCGCCCGAGCCGAAGCGCTTGATGATTTTGCCGTCCCGGCCGAGCAGGAACTTGTTGAAGTTCCAGCTGATCGCGCCCGGATGGCCCGCTTCCTTGCTGGTCAACGCGGCGTACAGGGGATGTTGCTCGGCGCCTTTGACATGCAGCTTGGCGAAGAGCGGGAAGGTGACATTGTACTTGCTGGAGCAGAAGGTCTTGATTTCCTCCGCCGTGCCGGGCTCCTGGCTGAGGAAGTCGTTGCAGGGGAAGCCCAGCACGACGAGGCCCTTGTCGGCGTATTTCTTGTAGACCGCCTGCAGGCCTTCATATTGGTAAGTGTAGCCGCATTTGGAAGCCACATTGACCACAAGCAGCACCTTGCCTTGGTAGGCTTTCAGGGAGGTGTCTTTCCCGTCGATGTCCTTGAGGGGAATGTCGTACAACGATTTGGTCTGGGCCGAGACCACATTCGCCACCGTAAGCGCCATTAATAAGAGCAGTAATTTCATGGCCCCCAATATGCCCGCCCGCCCGCGCTTGTCAAACCGGCGCGGAGGCGGCGGGGAATGCCGTCCTGGAT
>CAIYZC010000560.1 GCA_903930565.1 uncultured Pedosphaera sp. | reverse complement strand
GCGGTCCCTGATGGCGTGGGGTCGCGTCCGCCCGGGCGCCGCGCGCGCCCGGCGCGGCGACTATTGGCGCCGTGGTCCGCCAAACATGGCATTATGGAGTTGCAAACCCTCGCCCTGCCGGCCCGCCGGCGGACAAGGCGGTCGCTCTGAAAACCCAACCCGGCCGGACGGTCCGCTGGCTGACGCTGGGGGCGCTGGCGGTTTGCCTGCGCGCCAATGCGGGGGAGGCGGAGGCCATCGTCGCCGTCCCGTCGCCAACACGGGCGGAGACCGTGGTGATCCCTCAGTCCGTGCCCGATCCGTTGGAGCCGTTGAACCGGGTCGTGTGGTCCGTCAACCGCGGCGTGATGACCGGCGTCATTAAGCCGACCAGCAGCGTGTATCGGTGGGTGGTCCCGGCGGGGGTCCGCCGGGGGGTCGGCAACTTCGGCAAGAATCTCACCTACCCGGGCCGCTTGATCAACAACCTCCTGCAGGGCAAGTGGCGCGGCGCGCGGGACGAGTCCTACCGCTTCGTCTGCAACACGACAGTGGGCGTGGGCGGCCTGTTCGCCGTGGCGGACCGCTGGAAGCTCCCCAAGTCGGAAGCCGATTTCGGCCAGACCTTCGGCCAATGGGGCTGGGAACCGGTGTGCTATCTGATGCTCCCCATCTTTGGGCCGAGCAATGAGCGCGACACGGTCGGCCTGGCCGCGGATAGCGCCGCGAATCCGCTCCTTTACATCTCCCCCTACGCCCTCGTCGCCGACAACCCGTTGACGTATCTGGGGCCCTACACCTATTTCACCTACGCCGTCATGTACAATGACCTTTCGGACACGGTCCGGGAGTATGTGCGCTTCAGTCGGGCCGAAGCCGACCCCTACGCCCAGTTGCAATATGCCTGGACCTTCGCCCGCAAGAACCGGGTGGCGGATTTCCAGGTGACGGGGGAGCAGGACCAAGCCTCCCTCGAAACCATCGAATCGGTCTTCTTCACCTTCGAGAATCCCGATTTCCCGGGCCATGGCCGCACCCGGTCGGTTTTGATTCCGGCGACGGGCCGGCGCTTGGATTTCACCTACTGGCTGCAGCCCCGCGAAGCGCCGGTGGTTTACATCGTGCCGGGAATGGGCTCGCACCGCCTAGCGAAGCCGTGCCTCGCCCTGGCCGAGCTGGCCTTCAAGCACGGCTTCTCCGCCGTCTGTGTCAGCAGCACCTTCCATCCCGAATTCATGGAGCACGCGTCCACCGCGCCGCTGCCGGCCTACCTGCCGGCGGACGCCCAGGACCTGGGGGTGGCGCTCACCCAAGTGGATCAACGCCTCCGGGCCCTGCATCCCGGGCGGCTGGGGGAGAAGGCCCTGCTGGGTTACTCCATGGGCGCGATGGACGCCTTGTATCTCGCCGCCAATGAACCCGAGCCGACGGCCGGGGTCATGCGGTTCGACCGCTACCTGGCCGTGAACACCCCGGTCCGCTTTCTCCACGGCGTGGAGAAATTGGACGAGTATTACCGGGCGCCCTTGGAATGGCCGGTGGCGGAACGCCAGGCCAATTTGGAGAACACCCTGCTCAAGGTCGCCGTGCTGAGCAAAACCACCATCGCCCCGCAGGCCTCGCTGCCGTTCAACGCAATTGAATCCAAGTTTCTCATCGGCCTGTCCTTCCGCTTCACCCTGCGGGATATCATCTACAGCAGCCAGCGGCGGCACAACCAGGGCGTGCTCCGCCACGAACTTTGGCACTTCCGGCGGGGGCCGGTTTACCAGGAAATCCTGCAATCCTCCTACCGGGACTACCTGGAGAAATTTGTCGTCCCCGCCTATGAGGCGCGCGGCTTGCCCGCGGCCACCGCGGAGGGGATGGAAAGCGCCGGGGATCTGCGCAGCTACACCGCCGGGCTGGGTGCCAATCCCCGCGTGCGCATCATCGTCAACCAGAACGACTTCCTCCTCGCCGAGTCCGATTTGAGCTGGTTGCACACCACGTTCGCGGCCCGGCAGTTGACGGTGTTTCCCGAAGGCGGGCACCTGGGCAACCTGGGGAATCCGGCGGTGCAAAAGTCCATTCTGGGCGCCTTGGAAGGGTTGCGCTGAATGAGAATAGATGACGCATGGCGGCAAGGTGGTTGCGCCGGACTTCGCCCCGGGTCCGCCGGGTCCGGTGCCGATGGGGGAGGCCCCCCGGGGTCAACCCCTAGTTGGCGCATCCCCGGCCGGAGCTTAAGCTGATTTTGCAATGGGCCATCCGCGGGATCGGGACGGCTTATTTGGTGCGCGGCGCCCGGTCAGACCCGGCGGATCCGCCCCCGGTTCGGAACATTTTGTATTCCAATCAATCGCCAAGCAATCAACGCAATTATGTTTAATAAATCCGTATTCTGCCTCACCACCTCCCGCCCGCAAGCCGAGCAAATCGTGGACCGCCTGAAGGCGGGGCATTTCGCCAACAGCGCCATTTCGGTGCTCTTTGCCGACCACGCCCCCGCCCATGTCGCGGCCGGTGGGAAAAGCCATCAAGCCCCGGCGGACCAACACGCCAAAGCTCAAGCGGGTGCGGTGACCGGAACGGCCGCCCCTGAGGGTCACTGCTGCGCGACGGCGGAAAAGAGCGCCACGACCCACCCGGCTTCGGTCGCCGGCGCGGCGAAGGCCGAGGGCACTTGCTGCGCGGGCGGTGGCACTTTGGGCGCGCTCACGGGTATCGGCGCCCTCACTCTTCCCGGGGCCGGTCCGTTGGTGGCTTCCGGGCCCGTCAAGGCCGCGCTGACCGACGCCACGGGCGCCAGCCCCAAGGGCGGCATCGCCGGTGGCCTGATCGGGCTGGGCATTACCGAACTCCAAGCCAACCAGTTCGCGACCGGGATCAAAGCCGGCAACATCCTCGTCTCGGTGCACACCACGGACCCCGCCCAGTTCACGCTGGCGAACAGCATTTTCAAGGAAAAGGGCGCCCAAGGCATTTGTGTCACGGGTGAATCCGGCGCCAAGGACCGGCCGACCGAGAAGTCGGCCGCCCCTCCCGCCGCCAAGCCGGCGGCCAAACCGACCCCCAAGCCCGCCTTGGTCGGAGCCTAATTCTCGGAGCCAACCCGATTCTCCCTCCCGCCGCCCGTTGGCTTGGGCGGCGGAGCGGAACCCAGCGAACCAGGAATTTTATGAACCCACTCAAACAATTATTTTTGTCGGAATTGGCGGACCACTTGGACGCGGCGAAGCGCTTGCCGCCGGTGATGTCCGACATGCTCCAGGCGGCGACGGGCAAAGGCCTGCCGAAGCTGCTCAAGGCCCACCTCAAGGAAACCGAAAAGCACGTGAAGAAGCTGGAGAAGGTCTTCAAAGCCTTCGACGCGAAAGTGACCCTGAAGAAATGCGAGGCCACGATCGGCTTGATCAAAGAGGGTGAGGAAATCATCCTAGAACTCGCCGGTTCCCCGGCCATCAATGCCGCCCTCATCGGGCTCGCCCAGAAGGTGGAGCACCACGAAATCGCCTCTTATGGTTGCCTCCATGAATGGGCCACCGTGCTGGGCAACAAGAAGGCGGCCGAAATCCTGGGCCGCCTCTTGGAAGAAGCGAAGGACGCGAACGACGAGCTGGTTGAACTGGCGTGCTCCCGTTGCAACCTGGAGGCCATGGAGGAGGGGAATCACCATCATGACGGCGCCGGGGATGGGCATCCCACCCGCGCCGCCAAGCGCGACGGAATGTTGCCGTTGAAAGGCAATCGTCGCGGTTCGTTATCGGCCTGAACTCCGCCCCCCAAGGAAAACCCATGAACAACCACCATCACCATTCGAAGTCCCATTCGGCGCCGGACACGACGCCAATGCCCGTCCATTTCGAATTCACGCACCCGACGGCGCACCAAGTCGGCATCGCGGGCACCTTCAACGACTGGCATCCGGAGGCGAAGCCCAT
Organism: uncultured Pedosphaera sp.; assembly: GCA_903930565.1. Classification (GTDB taxonomy): domain Bacteria; phylum Verrucomicrobiota; class Verrucomicrobiia; order Limisphaerales; family Pedosphaeraceae; genus CAIXFN01. The sequence goes on along the minus strand of CAIYZC010000560.1, from coordinate 4,448 downwards.
GCATTTTCTGGGCCACGGCCGCTGGGTGAAGGAAACGGAACTCGCGCCGGGTACTTACGAGTACTGCCTGGTCGTGGACGGCATGTACTATCCCGATCCCCTGGCCAAGGAATCCGTGCCCAACCCCTTCGGGGGCCGCAACTCGGTGCTGCACGTGGCCGGGGCCCTCAGCCCGGCGCACCTCGCCGAACAAGTGACTTCTCCCTTGAACAATCAATCCATTCAACAAGCAACCCAATTATGAGCAATCAAATTAAGACGGTCGAAAACGAAATCAATCAACTGGCCGAAGACGCCCGCGCGTTAATGGCCGCCACCGCCGATGTGGCGGGGGACAAGGTGGGCGAAGCCCGCAAACGGCTGGCCGCGGCTTTGGAAAGCGCCCGGGAATTCGCCGGTCAGGTGCGGGCCCGGGCCGTGGCCGGGGCGCAAGTGGCCGACAAGGCCGTGCATGAACACCCCTACCAAGCGATCGCCATCGGGGTCGGCATGGGTGCGCTCCTCGGCTATCTGATCTCCAGCCGGTGCGCCCGTAGTGGCAAGTGAGGCAGCATGGAAACCGGATCTGAAACTTTCAAGCCGCTCGCCGCGTCGTCCAAACGACTGGCGCGGCGACTCCTGACCATCGGGGAAAACCGGCTTGAGATTTTCGCGGTGGAAGTGCAGGAGGAGCGTGAGCACCTGCTGCGCGCCATCTTGCTGGCCCTCGGTCTGGCGGCCTTCGGGCTGCTGGCCGGGGGTGCGGTGACCGCTTTGGTCGCGGTCTTGCTCTGGACTTGGTCCCCATCGGCCGTCCTGTTGATTTTGACCCTTTTATACGCCGCCGCCGCGGCTTGGTTTGGGCGGCAACTCAAGGTCTTGCTCGCCGACTGGCAGACCTTCCCCGCGTCCATGGATCAACTCCGCAAGGATCGCAAGTGCGTGGAGGAAATCCTCGGATGACGACCCTCCAATCCCGCAAAAAACTGTTGCTGGCCGAAAGCGAGCTCAACCGGGTGCACATGGTGGCCGAAGCCCGGCTGCTCCGGACGGATTTCCGCCGCGCCTCGGACCGGGCCCGGTCGCTGGGGGCCATGCTGGGCTCCGGCGCCTTGCTCGTGGCGGGCTGGGTGGCCCGCCGGAGGTCGCCGCCGGCCGGGGCGACCGGAAAAGCCACCTGGTTCCAACGCCTCCTCAAAGGCGTGGGGCTATTGGCCACCTTGTGGACCGCCTTTGGCCGGTCCGCGCGTGAACCGGCCGGCTCCGAATCCGCCGGCCGGGCGCCCTGATGGCTTCGCGCCGGCCGCCGGCCCCGGCTCGGAAGGAAACACTTGGCCGGTCCCTTATTAACCCCGCGAAAGGTCTTCGCTCATCCTGGTTGAAATTATGTTAGGAACTGTCTTGTTGATCTTGTTGATTCTCATGCTCCTGGGCGCCCTGCCCACCTGGCCGCACAGCCGGAGTTGGGGCTACTACCCCAGCGGCGGCCTCGGCATGGTGCTGGTGGTCGTCGTGATCCTGGTCCTGCTGGGCCGGATCTAACCGCGCGGTACCGGTTCCGGAGCGAATCTCCGGAACCGGTTCGCCGACCGGCCGGGTGGACTTCAGGCCTGCGCCATGCCGCCATCCACCAGCAATTCCGTGCCGGTCACAAACGCGGCGTCCGAGGACGCCAGATAAGCCACCGCCTTGGCGATTTCCCCGGCCTCCCCGAAGCGCCCGAGCGGCACTTGGGCGAGGATTGCCCCGCCCAATTCGCCCGCCGCGGCGGCCGACAAGCCCATTTTGGAGAAAATCGGCGTGGTGATCGGACCGGGGCTGACCACATTCACCCGGATCTTCCGACCCGCCAGCTCCACGGCGAGGGTTTTGGCCAGGTTGATGAGCGCGGCCTTGGTCATGGAATAGACGCTGGAGCCCGGCATCCCGAAGTGCGCCACGGTGGACGAGGTGAAGATGATGGCCGCGCCGTCGGGCAGCAGTGGCAGCGCTTTTTGCGCGGCGAAGTACGCCCCTTTCACATTGATGGCCGTCTGTTCCAGGAAGAACTCCTCCGTCACCTCCCCGAAGGGCAGAAACTTGGCGATGCCCGCATTGGCAAACAGCACGTCCACCCGCCCCAGTTGCTCCCGAATCTGGCCAAAGGCCCGGTCCAAGTCGGCGACGCGGGACACGTCGGCGGTGATCCCCACTGTGTCGCCGCCGATTTCCCCGGCGGCCCGGGCCACCGCCTCGGCGTTGCGCCCGATAATAACGACGCGCGCGCCCTGCGCTTTGAATTCGTGGGCCGCGGCCAGGCCGATGCCGCTGTTGCCACCCGTGACGACCGCGATTTTATTCTGAAGTTTCATGATGTCGGATTCGTAATGATTTGGTTTTCAGTTGGCGCCGCCACTGCGGCTTGCAAGTTGGACGCCGCCAAGGGAACCCATCTTACCTCCGAATGGCGATTTCGCCAGCGACGTTCCGGTGGCGCGCCGCGAAAGGTCGGGCGACCGGGCCGGTTGGTCGCCGCGGGGGGAAAAAACTGGCCAAATCACGGCGGGCGTGGCAGGTTGCCGGGCAACAAATTGCAACCATGCAAACACCAATCTTGATTCGGCGGGCGGTTCATCGGCTTTCCCTACCCTTGCTCGCGGCCACGGCGGCGGTGACGCTGCTCGCCCCGCCCGCGCCAGCCGCGGAAGCGGCCGAGGCGGCCCAGACCAATCGCTTCGGCTTCACGGGCCCGGAGATTTTCCCGATGGACAGCCAGATCACGCTGCTTCGGGCGGCCGATTTGGATGGGGACGGCCTGACCGACTTGGTGGTGGTCAACAACGCCCGCTCCAAGATCAATTTGCTCTACAACCAAACCGGCCGGACCAACCTGCCGCCCGCCGCCCGCACGGTCGGCAAGAAGGAGCTGAACGAACTGCCGGCCGACGCCCGGTTCCGTATCGAGTCCATCGCGTCCGAGAAGCACATCGCCGCCTTGGTGGTGACGGACTTGAACGGCGACGGCAAGCCGGACCTGGCGTATTTCGGCGGCGACCCCAAGGAACTCATCGTCCAATACAACCAAGGCACCAATGGTTGGAGCGCGCCGAAGCGGTGGCCCTTGGAGGACGGCCAGTTCAGCCCCAACGTCCTCGCGGCCGGTGATCTCAACGGCGACCATTTGACCGACTTGGTGCTGCTGGGTGACACGCAGATTTATTTCCTGCCCCAGAAACCCGACCACACCTTTGGCGAGCCGGAGAAAATCCCCTTCTCGGGGAGCGTGAAAGCCCTGCACCTGATGGACATCGACGGCGATGGTCGCACCGACCTGCTGCTGGTGAACTGGGAAAGCCCCACGCCGTTCCGCTTTCGGCTGCAAACCCCGGGCGGCCAACTCGGGCCGGAGATGTATTTCACCCTGCCGCCCTTGCGGTCGTTCACGGCGGACAACCTGGAGGGCGACGCCCACACCCAGTTTGTGACCATTGCCCAGAATTCCGGGCGCGCCGCGGTTTCCGAATTCGTCAGCCAATCCGCGGAGGACCTTTCCGGCGCCTTCAAGAAAGGCCAGTTCCAGGTCATGCCACTGAACAAAACCGACAAGGCCCGGCGGGGTCAGTTGTGGGCGGATGTCAACGGCGACGGACGGCCCGACTTGCTCGTCGCGGAGCCGGAGAGCGGGCAGTTGTCGATCCATCTGCAAAAAGCCGACGGTTCCCTCGAAGCGCCGCGCAAGTTCTCCACCCTCACCGGCGTGAGCCAGCTCGCGGTCGCCGACTGGCAGGGCGACGGCAAACCCAGCATCTTCCTCCTCAGCAGCGACGAGCGCCAGGTGGGCATCACCCGCATGGATGAGCAGGGCCGGGTCGCGTTCCCCACGCTGGTGCCCCTGGAAGGCAAACCCCTGGCCCTCGCCGTCGGCCCCCTCAAGGCCGGCGCCCCGCCCACGCTTGCCGTGATCGTGGACCAGGAAGGCCGGCGCTCGCTGGTGACGCGGACCGCCGACGGCCAGGGCCGCACGCAAAAGCTCGCCGAGAGCTTCAAATCCAACCCCACTTCCCTGGCCATGTTGGATGTCAACCAGGACGGCTTCGCCGATCTCGTCCTCCTGATCCCCTACGAGAAAATCAAGGTGCTGCTGCAAGTCCCCGATCATGATTTCGACGAGCAGGACATCGCGCCGCCCGGCGGCAGTGTCGAGGACCCCTGGCTCAGTTCCGCCGATGTGGACGGCGACGGCAAGCCCGAGCTGCTGCTGGCGCAGAAGAACTTCCTCCGTGCCGTGGTGCTCAAGCAGGAGGCCGCCGCCAAGAACTCGACCAACCACGCCGGCTGGGTTTTCAGCGTGAAAGAACAAATCAACGGCGCCGGCAACAACTCCCGCCTGGTCGCCGCCGCCGCGCTGCCCAACGGCACGAACTCCGTCAACTCGCTCTTTCTCCTCGACGCCGAGCGCAAGCAACTCACCCTGGTGGAGCGCGACGGCG
>CAIYZC010000559.1 GCA_903930565.1 uncultured Pedosphaera sp. | reverse complement strand
CTGCAACTCGCCCCCCACATCCATTTCGCCGGCTCGATCGCGCCCATCGCCGACCTGCTGGCGGCCGCGGATGTCTTCGTCTCGCCGAGCGCGCACGAGGGCCTGAGCCTCGCGCAACTCGAAGCCCTTGCCGCCGGCCTCCCGGTCGTCGCCACCGCCGTCGGCGGCACGCCCGAGGTGGCCGCCGATTTCCCCGCCCTGCATCTCGTCCCGCCGGGGGCTTCGGATGCGGAGTTCGCCCAAACCATCGCCGCCGTGGTCCAAGGTCCGCGCCCCCTTCCCGCCCCGGGTCCGCGCGCCGCCGCTTGGACTCGCCCCGCCATGGCTGAACGCTACCAGTGGTTGTACCACCGCGCGCGCGCCGCCGCGCACCGGTCCACGCCCGGACGTGGCCTGTGGTTGATCACAAACAACTTCTCCACCGGCGGCGCCCAAACCAGCGCCCGGCGCCTGCTCGCGGGCCTCGCCGCCCGGGCCGTCCCCGTCCGCGCCGCCGTGGTCGAGGAGCATCCCGCCAACCCCACCCCCGGCCGGCAGTCTCTGATTGCGCAGGGCATCCCCGTCTTCGCCGTGCCCTGGCCGGCGGACGCCGCCGCTCCCGCGTCCGTCCGCTGCTTGGACCTCCTCGCGGAAATCGATGCCGACCCGCCCGCCGCGGTGGTATTCTGGAACCTCCGGCCCGCGTTCAAGGTGCTCCTGGCGGACGCCTTGCTCCAAGTGCCGGTCTTCGATGTGAGTCCCGGGGCAATGTTCTTTGAATCCTTGGAGCGCTATTTCACCCGTCCGCCGGTGGGATTACCCTACCGTCAGGCCGCGGACTATGGCGCGCGCCTCGCCGGGGTATTGGTCAAGTACGCCGCCGAAACCGAACCCGCCGCCCGCCTGCTCGGCGCGCCGGTCACGGTGGTGCCCAACGGCGTCCCTCTGCCCGCTGACCCGGTGGCGGTGCGCGCGGAGATTCCCGATGGCACAGTAGTCTTCGGCACCGCCGCGCGGATCAGCCCGCGCAAACGCTTGGAAGACTTGCTCGACGCCTTTCGTTTGGTCCGGGCGCAAATTCCCACCGCCCGACTTCTGGTCGCCGGCGGCGTCGAAACCGGCAGCGAAAACTACGCCGCCGAACTGCGCGCCCGCGGCGCCGACCTGCCGGTCGAGTGGTTGGGCGAGACTACGGACTTGGCGGCCTACCACGCCCGCTTGGACATCTTCGTGATGATCTCCGAACCCGCCGGTTGTCCCAATGCGAGCCTGGAGGCGCTCGCCGCGGGCCTGCCCGTCATCGCCACCGATTGCGGCGGCGCGGCGGAACAAGTTCGCCCCGACGAAACCGGTCTCCTCGTGCCCGCCCGCGACACCCCCGCCCTCGCTGACGCCTGCCTCCGCCTGGCCGGCGACTCCGCGCTGCGTGCCCGGCTCGCCCGCGCCGGTCGCGCCCATACCCGCGAGCATTTCACCCTCGACCGCATGGTCGATGATTACCAACGCATCTTTGGTCTGGCGGGCGCGGGGGGCTCGACTCCGGACCGATCTGCCTGAGCAGCCCGAGCAGGCAGATCTCCGGCAAACCCGCTTGCCTTTCGGCCAAGGAGTGGAAAACTCAGCTCATGCCACGCCGCGCATGGATCATCGTGGGCGCCCTGATGCTGCTGACGCTTGGGGTGCTGTGGATCGGCGTGGGCGGCCCCCGCACCCTGGACCCGGTCTATGAAGGCCGGCCGCTGAGCCAATGGCTCAGTCCGGGTTATTTTTACACCCCATCCTCCTCCGGTCCTTCCAGGCTCTGGACGACCACCAATGAAAAAGGCGACGACGCGGTCCGCGCCCTCGGCACCAACTCGCTCCCGGTGCTTTTGGCGCTGTTGGCGGCGCGGGACAATCCCTTGCAAACCCGCTATTACGCCTGGTTGCAGCGCCATCCGACGTGGCACCGGCCACCGTATCCCGCGCGGCAGAAGAACGAGCGCGCTCTGGCGGGGCTGGCCGCACTTGGACCGCCGGCGGTGGCGGCGGTGCCCGCCTTGGCCGCCATGGTGGTCCGACCCTCCAACCCCACCGGCCAAATGAATGCCCTGTTTGCCCTTTCCCGCTTGGGCACCAACGCGGCGGGAGCCTTGCCCCAACTCACCGCCGCCTTGGCGGATCCCCACCCCCTCGTCCGGGCGGGCGCGGCGGCCTGTTTGGGCGGCCTTGGAAGTCACGCCGCCCCGGCGATTCCCGCCCTGTGCCATTTGCGCGACACTTCGCCGGTTAACATTCGGGTGCCGCTTTATTTGACCCCCAGCACGATCAACGAATTCCTCGCCTGGAGCCGGGGGCCCACCCGGCCACCCGATCCCTGCCGCGCCACCGCGATTCGGGCGCTGGAATTAATCGTGCCTGCCACCGAACCGTTCGCCGCCGCCCAACGCTGAACCACGCGTTTTTTAAGGCTGCGTCCTCCCGCGGCGTTAACCGCTTGCGTTCGGCGGCGTTGGTGGAAAACTGGTTCCGTGAAACGCCGCCCTTGGATCATCGCCGGCGCCCTCCTGCTTTTGGCTCTGGGGGTGTTTTGGCTTGGGGCTTTCCGTGGCCAGACGCCGGATCCGCTCTACCAGGACCGCCCCTTAAGCCAATGGTTGGGGGCGATCTCCGTCGTGCCCGTGACCACTCCCGGGCGACTCGGCGCTTGGAACGACGCGCACGAACATGCCCGGAAAGCGGTGCTCTACACCGGCACCAATGCCCTCCCCCGCTTGCTCGTGATGCTGGCCGCCCACGAACCGCCGTGGCAGGGGAAACTTCGGGCTCAATTAAGCCGGTTGCCCTTCGCGCATTGGCTTCCTCCCAGCGTCCTGGATCAGAACCAGCGCGGTCTGGAGGGAATGTGCATTTTGGGACCGGAGGCCAGGTCGGCGGTGCCGGCACTGCTGGCGCTCTATGCCCAAGCCCCGCCCCATCGAAATTTGCATCAAACCATCCCCGCCGTGCTGGCGGCGATCGGCCCGGCCGCGGTGGCGGGGGTGCCGCTCCTGGCCCACGCCGTTACGAATGAACCCAGCGCGGCGGCCAAGCTGAATGCCGTGATCGCCCTCGGCCAAATCGGCGTGGCCACGGACTTGGCGTTGACCAACTTGACGGTCGCGCTCGCGGACCCCGACCCCGAAGTGCGGGCCGTCGCCGCCAGTGCGCTGGGCCAAATGGGCTCCCTGGCCTCCCCTACCTTGCCAGCCCTTTGTCACCTGCGCGACAGCTCTCCGCCCAGTACGCACGGGCCCATTCGGCAAAGTTACTACCTGGATTGGAGCTCCTCCCCCGCCCGCACAATTTACTTTGGCTCCGCCCGGGGCGACCGGTGCCAAGTCCAAGCCGCCGAAGCAATCCGCAAGCTCACGGGTGAAGCGGGTTGGACTCCCCGGGTGCCGGCCCCGACATCTCCGCCATGAAGCGTCCTGGTCACTTTTTCCTGGCCGTCCTGCTCTTCGGCGCCTTGCTTCTAACGGGCATTTGGGTTTGGGCCTCCCGTGTCCCCGATCCGGTGTATGAGGGGCGGCCGCTGAGCCAGTGGCTGCTGCCGGTCAACATGAACAGTTTTATTTCCCTCGCGGAGATCCAGCGGTTGATCCAGCAACAGGAGCGAATGAAACAGGCGGTACACACCGTGGGAACCAATTCCATCCCATTGCTCTTGTCGATGTTGGCGGCCCACGATTCCCCGGCGCAAAGGCGTTTGCACCATTGGCTGATTCGCCATCCCCGCTGGCGGATCCATCCGGTGGAGGATTTTCAGCGAAACGCCGGCGCGCTGGACGGTTTTCTCGTCTTGGGCTCGGCAGCCCGCACTGCGGTGCCCGCCATGTTGGAACGTTACGAACAGGCCCCGGCCCGAAGCATCCTCCGCCAAACCTTGCCCGCCGCGTTCGGGCAAATCGGACCCGCGGCGGCCGCGGCCGCACCCGCCTTGGCGCGCGCCGTTACCAATGCACCCACCGCCGTGGGCAAACTCAACGCCATCTTTGCCCTCGCCAAAATTCGCGCCTCCCTGGATTTGACCGTGGCCAACCTGACCCTCGCATTGGCCGATCCCGATCCGGAAGTGCGCATCGCCGCCGCGGGTGCGTTGGGGGAAATTGGCCCCTCCGCCAACGCTGCGTTGCCCGCGCTCCACCAATTGCGCGATACCGAACGGGTGGGCATGTGGCCGCCCTATTCGTTGCATTATTACCTGCCCCTGTCCGACGCTTCGGCCAAAATATGGCCCGTCGGGCCGGTGAGTTCCCGCCGCGCCGCCAACGAGGCGATTCGGCAAATTTCCGGCCACCCCGCCGGCGATCCGACGGAACCGGAGCTCGACACCCCGCTCCGCCAATGGGTCACTCCCGATACCTTTCCCCTCCCGTCCCGATGAAACCACGACACCGTATTGTCCTATTCGCCGTGCTGCTCGGGGGGCTCATCCTCGGCGGGATTTGGGTGTTCGGCCCCGATCCGACCGACCCGCTATACCAAGGACGGCCGCTGAGCCAGTGGCTGCTGGCTTTTCCCCTCACGCCTGGCTCCAGTGGTCCGGACCAGTTGCGGGCGCAGTTGGAGCTGCAACAGGCGGATGCCGCGGCTCACGCCGTGGGCACCAATGCCCTGCGCGTACTGTTATCCATGCTGGCCGCGCAGGACGCGCCGTGGAGAGCCAAGTTGTACCGGGAATTGCAGTACCGTCTCCCGGGGCGTTTTTATTCGCGGCTGGCCGTGGAAAAGAACTCCTTGGCCGTGCGGTATTTCGGAATCCTGGGGCCGGATGGCCGTTACGCTGTTCCCGGCCTGGTCAACCTGTACGCCCGCTCCGCGCCGGGATCGCCGGCCCGTGAAAACGTGTTGGCCGCGCTGGCGGAACTGGGTCCGCAGGCCGTCGCTGCGGTGCCTGTCCTGGCCTCCGCTGTGGCCGCCAAAACCAACTCGGAAGGCCGGGTGCTGGCCATCCTGGCCCTGTCCCGCATGGGCACCAACGCCGCTCCGGCAGCGCCGGAACTGATCGCGGCCCTCCAAAACCAACACTATGTGATCCGCGCGGCCGCAGCCGCGTGCTTGGGCGGTTTTCGTGGCGATGTCGGGCGGCAAGTTCTCCCCGCCTTGCGGCATTTGCGGGACACCTCCCCCACCAACCGTTACCCGCCACTGATACTTTCCGACGACACGCTCTTGCTGTACGACAGTGAAAATCGCGGAGCGGGCGACAGTATTGATCAATCCCGCGCCACCGCCGAACTCGCCATTCGGCGCATTGAGGAAGACCTCCCCGCACCACCCGTGCCGACGCCGTGAGCGGAACCGAGCGCCGGACATGGGGTGGCTTTATCGAAACAGTGGACAAACTATGGTTTGACCCCCTTAGGGGGTCAAACCATAGTTTTGCCAGATGGCGATATAGTTTGCCTAACTTGCACCACTCGCAACCGCCCCCATTCCCGAGTTGGCCTCCCCGGCCCTGACCAGCTAAACTACCGCATGAAGATGTTCTGGTCCTTGGTCGCCACGATCGCGTTCACGGCATTTGCAGTCGGGGCGGAAAATCCGCCCGCGGGAATGGTGGATGTATTTGTGGGTGGTCAGGAAGGTTTTCCGACCTACCGCATTCCCGCCATCGTCCGCGCTTTGGATGGAACCTTGTTGGCGTTCGCCGAGGGACGCGCCAGCAAGCGCGACCAAGCGCACAACCAACTCGTGCTCAAGATCAGCCGGGACGGCGGGCGGAGCTGGGGTTCCCTCGCCATCATTGCCGCCGACGGCACCAATTCGCTCAACAACCCCACCGCAGTGGTGCTCCGGGGCACCGGGCGGGTCCTGCTCGTTTACCAATGCTATCGCGGGCGTTTCGCGGAATTCTCGGTCGTGCCGGGATATGAAGGCGAAGCGGTTTGCCGCACGTGGATCATTTACAGCGATGATCAAGGGCGCACTTGGTCGTCACCGCGCGAAATCACCCGCGGCGTCAAGCGCCCCACCGAGGCCACCAGCTCCGCCGCCGGACCCGGCATCGGCGTCGAAATGGCCGGGGGGCCGCACCCCGGCCGCGTGATCATCCCCTTTAACGAAGGCCCGCCCGGTCACTGGCATGTGTATGCCGCCTACAGCGATGACCAAGGCGCCACCTGGCACCGTGGCGCCGCCGCGCCTGAGACCGCCTACACCGGCGCCAACGAGGTGCAAATGCTGGAACTCCCCGGCGGCCGGCTGCTCCTCAACGCCCGCAACCAAGCCGGCTCCCACCAACGCCGCGTCGCCGCCAGTGACGACGGCGGCGAGACCTGGTCCCCGCTCGTGGATGATCCCGCCTTGGTGGAACCCCGTTGCCAGGCCGCCTTCCTGCGCCATCCGGTGTCAACGAATGCCGCCGAAGACGTGCTTCTGTTCTCCAATCCCGCCTCCCCAACCAAGCGCGAAAACGGCCGCCTGCGCGTAAGCCGTGACCGTGGCCGCACTTGGTCCGCCGGCAAACTCATTTATGCCGGCAGCTTTGCCTACAGCGGGTTGGTCTCCCTCGACCCCGCCACCGTGGGCTGTTTGTTCGAACGCGACAATTACCAGCGCATTTCCTTCGTGCCGCTCCCGGTCAACGATCCGTAAGCCCGGTTCCGTAAGCCCCGGCAAATCCCTCGTACTACTTCCCTTCGAGCTTGGCGGCGGCCTCCGCGGCGGTTTTCGAAACCCGGGCTCCATGACCGTAGCTCAAAGCTTCCACCGGGCCGTAATGCGTGCGCGCCTGGAAAACCAACGCGGGCGTCAGGAGGTCCGCATTCCGCGGATCAATGGTGATCGGCTTCACGCCACGGGAACGCACTTGGGCCCACACGACCTTCTCCGCCTGCCCAGGCCCGGGCACGGTGACTTGCACCGGGTCGCCCACGAACTCGTAATAGGGCAGGGATTCGGGCGCAAGACTGATCTCCCACGGCCTCGCCGCGGCCAACGGCGGCACGGACCGCAGGGTGAACCGGGCGGGGGTGCCGGTAGCTGTTCCGGGGATTCCCGCGACCGCTGCCGTCAAGTTGGTGGCCGCTTGCCAGAAGAACTTGAGCGGTTCCTCCGGATACGCCTGGGCGAGATAGGCCGCCGGTTGCCGTCCCGCCGCATCCTTGGTCAGCTCAAATTCATCCAATAGCACGTTGTTGGTGTTGTAG
>CAIYZC010000558.1 GCA_903930565.1 uncultured Pedosphaera sp. | reverse complement strand
GCCCCAATGCTCTCGAAACTTGGACCCAAATCGATTTTCAAATTCTCGGGTTCCCCTCTGGTTCCCAATACAAAAACTCGATCCATTAAATCGGCTGGAATACGGTTCCTAATGCTCTGGCAACGATCCTCCTGGTCATCTGAGTCAATCAACAAAACCAGTAAGCGTTGGGGGGTTCTTCGCAACACCGGAATATGAATCTCCTCAAATGATTCGAGAACCCTCCGCCACCCCCTGGCTGGAGGCAACGAATCAATGCAATCCCTGACCTTGTGATGCAGCTTGAAGCCATTGACCCTTTGCCGGTTCGCATCGTCTTCCGGCAGAACCTGCAGGTGCGGCCGATATTTATTTCTGCTCATGCGCGATTAGGTCGCCTCGGATCATCGCATCCGCCAAATTCCCAATAATTTGGCCCCCTGCGCGCAAATCCGCAATGGAGCGAACATTGGTGGGTTCCAGATGACTCTTGCGGTATAGTAGCAGCGTGTTTTCATCCGAAAATGTATCGATGGCCCGAGGATTATGCGAAGTTGCAATGAATTGGCCTTGGCCTTGATATGCTTTTCGCAAACCCATGATGAAGGCGGCGACTTCGTCGAGGGCCAGATGGCCGTCCGGCTCATCCCAAAAGCAGACGACCGGTCCGGCGTGGCGGTTTGCTCCGAGCACCAAGGCGCAAGTCAACATGCCTTTCTCACCATCTGACAAAGCTTCCAAGGGAATTTGCATCTTTCCCGTTTGACTCGCGAATTGGACAAGTAACTGGTGGTTTTCCGAACCAATGGCCTGATTCTGAACATCTTCAAAGTCCGGCATCACGTCTTTAAGATAGCCGTCAACCGTGGTGTAAGCCGCTGGCGTGAGCTTCAGCAAACCCGTGAACCAAGCGCCAAAATCACTTAGGTCAGGTTGCGGCAACAAGGTGCTTTCCTCCGACTCACCTGTGATCAGCTGCGGAATGGGATTCAGAATCAGGAGCCGGGACAACCATAGCTTGAATATATTCAAAGGATCCTCTTTTCCCCGGTCCTGAATAATAGGCAATGCCGCCAAATGCCAATCAAGCCGAAAACTGGCTGCGTCATTACGCGCGTCCTTGTGGACCTCCACTTGGGCCAACTCTCGGGTGTAAACCGGCGTCGAATCAACTTGGAGCTTTTCTTCGACAATCCTCATTTCTTTGAATAGAGGTGGAAAATCGAAGGCGATTTCATAAGCGAAAACGCGGGCGGAAATTTTCACTTCAATTTCCAAACGCATCGGACCCTCCTTGCCGAAAAGGCAGAAGTCTTGCGGCGTGACGAGATGGCGGACACGGTTGGTTCCACGACCAATTTTCTGGAGAATTTCCAGCGCATGCCTAACGGTGGTCTTCCCCGCACCGTTTTTGCCGATCAACAGAACGGACGAAAGTCCGGCTATAGGCAAATTAAAATTCAGCAAACACCGATAATTATTGACGTGGAATCGTTGTATCACAATATCATTTCATAACTCGGACGTGGGTCGGCTTCAACGAATTTTCCTTACGGCGTGGGTCCCGGCTGGCCGCTTCCGCCCAACGCCGCCGTGCGATTACAAACCACTTTCATTTCCGTGCTTTCCAGAATCCGGCCCTGCATCGCAGCGAGCAACACCTCACGGTTTACCTGAGCGGGCGGGACGGATGGGGTGAGGAAAGCGGACAAGGCATACAGGGTCAGGACATAGGTCTTCGGTCCCGGGCCTTTGGAGTGGGGCGGGGCGTACCCGGGACGCCGGGTGACGCTGTTGTTGCCCAAGGTGCCCACGCCTTGGGCGTTTTTGGGCAAGGCGTGAACTTCGGCGGGAAGGTTGTAAAGCGTCCAGTACCACTTCACCACCCCCTCGGGATCAATGTGGTGCATGATGACCGCGTACGCCTGCGTGTCCGGCGGCGCCCCACTCCACTCCAAGGGCGGGCTGATGCCCGCCCCGTCGCCGGTGAACTCCACCGGCAACCGGCCATCCGCCGCAACCGCCGGGCTGGTCAGGCGCAGGCGGCGGGTGCGCGGGAGCGGGGTTTGCGCGGCGGCGACGGGGCCGGGCGCACGGTCGACCCGGGGCGGCGGCGGGCCCTCCCGCCGGCCGCCGCCCCCGCCACCCCCGCCGCGCAGTTCGCCCGCGCCATAGTTCTCGCGCCGCGCCACGCCCTGCGGATCCACCAAATCAAAAGTCCACCCCCCGGCGGCGTTGGTGGCGTAACCCACCTTCCCCGGACGCCCGTTGACGGTGTACCCCAAGCTAAACGTGGTTTGGTCCGCCGCCATGGTAAAACCGGTGATCCGGGCTCCGCGCAAGGGCGCCTGCGCCGGCCGAACTCCGCGCGCCCGCGGTTGGGGATCCACCTGGCCGTCACGTTCCACCACCCGCCCATGGAAGCCACCGTTCACATACGGGTACTGCTTCGAGGCGTGGTAATGATAACCCAGTGCCGGGGTCGCATGGCCGTGGCAGACGTCCAAATCGGCGGGCACGACGCCGTCCGGTTCGGTGAGGCCGTAAATGGCGTAGCCATCCAAGGCGAACGCGATCGGCAGCGACGCCCCCACCAGGGTTTGCAAGTGCAACGGGGCGGCGTGGTAATGGTAATCGTCCGCCCGGCCGCAGTGCCCCCCAAACTCGTCGAGTTCCCCGATTTCCTGCGAGATTTCGCCGCGATTGTTCTGCGGATTGAAAATGGGAATGCCGTTGGCCGCAATGGCGATGGCGCCCCGGAGAAACTGGTTCCGGATGGTGCGGGGCTGCTCCGCGGGTTGCGGCACCAGGGGAATCCGCCACGCGTTCGCGCCCCGGTACGGTTGCGGCAGCGGCACCTGTTGCTGCCACGCCGTGATCCCCACCATCATCGCATGCGCGGGCAGTCCGTCGTGCTCCACATAGAGGTAGTCGGCATCCCAGTGCGTCCGCACTTTGGGCGCGAACGCCGCGAAGGGTCGCGCTTGGGCGGGGGCCGGGGTGGTGGGGGCGGTGCCGGCTTGGGCGAGCTCCCCGCCGGGAGCCACGACGAGGGGCGGCTTCGCGCCCACGCGGTAGTGCGGATGGGCCGCGCCATCGCTCAAATCATGCCCGCGGACCGTCGGCGCGGCGCCGACCCATACAGCCGCCAGCAGGGTGGAAAGCCAAACCCAATGCCGCCCGTAAATCCCATTCATGCGGCCACCGTAGCACAACGCCGTGGCGGTTCGAATATTTTTACCCGCCCGGGCGACGGCTTAAACCACCTGCACCGGGCACTTCGGCAGGGCGTCCAGAAACGCCTGGCCGTAGCGCTTGGTCAGGATGCGGTTGTCGAGCACCACGACGATACCCGTGTCCGCCTTGGTGCGGATCAACCGGCCCACGCCTTGCCGGAACTTCAGGATCGCCTCGGGCAGCGAGAAATCGCCGAAGGAATTCCCGCCGCGCGCCTCGATGTTCTCGATCCGCGCCTCGATCAGCGGGTGATCCGGCACGGCGAAAGGCAGGCGGGTGATGATGACGTTCGACAACGCCTCGCCGGGCACGTCCACGCCCTGCCAGAAGCTGTCCGTGCCGAACAGCACCGAATCCACGTTCTCCTTGAACTTCTCGAGCATGACGGACCGCGGAATCCCCGTGCCCTGCACGTAGCATTCCAAGCCGAGCTCGGTGAAAAACGGCGCCAAATCGTCCGCCACCTCCTGCATCAACCGGTAATTGGTGAACAGCACAAACGCCTTGCCGTGGGTCAATTGGATGAAGTGCCGGATCCAGCGGACCAGGGCCTCGCGGAACCCGGGGTCGCGGGGATCGGGCATTTTTCCGACCACGTACAGTTTCATCTGCCGCTCGTAGTCGAACGGTGTGCCCACCTGCAACTGCCGGGCGTTCCCGGCGCCGACGCGGCCCACGAAGTAGGCCAGGCCCGGGGACCGTGCGGGACCGGCGGCGGCGCGCGCCTCGCTCCGGGTGGCCGGGCCGGCGGGCGGCGCGGCGACGGGTTCGCGCCCGGAAATGGACAGCGTGGCGCTGGTCATGATCACCGAGGTGTCGCTCTCAAACAGGCGGCGGCGCAGATACTCCGCCACATCCACCGGCGCCGCGTTCAAGGCCAGGTTTTGCTGTTGTTTGCCCGCGCGTTCGACCCAGTACACATGATCCTCCGCCGCCTGGGTGAGGAACAGGATCACTTCGTCGCGCAACTCCCCGAGCCGGCGCCCGCATTCGAGCAATTCCTGGCCGATTTCCTGGTCGTTGGTCCGCTTGATCAATTCGCTCACCGCCTCGCGCAGGCGCTGGATTGGCAGGGTCACATTGTCCGCCACCAATTCCGGCCGCCGGATGCGCAGTTCGGTCCAGGCCCGCCGGCCGGAGCCGCCGCCTTCGCCGCCCCCTGTGCGGGCGGGCGCGGCGGCCGCGGCGGCCTGGCGCAATTCCTCGCAGGCCACTTCCACGGCATCGAAAAATTTGTCCGCTTCCTGGAGCAGTTCGGCCACCAACTGCACGCCCGGCCCCTCCCGCAGCGTCGCCAGCAGGCCCTTCTGCGTGCGGGGATTCCACAGGCGTTGCAGGGCGTAGCGCATTTGGCCGCTGGAGACGCTCAACCCGATGTGCCGCGAGGCGACGCTTTCGACCAGGTGCGCCTCGTCAAAAATCACGAAGTCGTTCTTGAACAGGATGCCGCCCTCCACTTCCTCCTCCAGCCCGCCCAACAGCGTGAAAAAGAGGGTGTGGTTCACCACCAGCACGTCGGCCGAGAGGATGCGCTTGCGCGCGCGCTGGAAAAAGCAGAGGGGATTCTCCTTCGCCCAGTCCGAAAGGTGCCCGCACATTTTCGGGGAGCACAACCCGCGCTCGGAGCAAACGTGCGACCACACTTTGGCGTCGGGCTCCACGTCGAAATCCGAGAGGCTCCCGTCCTCGGTGGTTTGCGACCATTCGTAGATCCGCTCCAGCTCGCCTTCCTCCGGCGAGGTGAACAGGCTGGCCGCCTGCTGCCGGGCCTTGGCGAGCCGCCGGGTGCAGAGGTAGTTGCCCCGGCCCTTGAGCATGGTGAAATTGAACTTCACCGGCAGCGCCTGCACCAGCAACGGCAAGTCCTTTTGCGTCAACTGCTCCTGCAGATTGATGGTGTGGGTGGAAATGATGGCCTTCTTTTTGTTCGCCACCGCGAAGAGGATCGCCGGGACGAGGTAGGCCAGGCTCTTGCCCACGCCGGTGCCCGCCTCGACGATCAGGTGCCCACCCTCCGCCAGCGCCTGCGCGACCGCGCCGGCCATTTGCTGCTGCTGCGGGCGGAATTCAAAATTGGCGGCGTGGGAAAAGACCCCCTGGGCGGAAAAGATCTCCCGGACCTGTTCCACGAGGCCGGCTTCGCCGCCGGCGGGCTGGGCTTCGAGCAGGCTGATCATAAGCCGGGGCGGGACGCGACGGCTCCCCCCGCCGCCCTCCGGAGGGCGGCCGCGTCGGGAATTCTGCTTTGCACAGCCAACAACATGCCCCACCTTAGCGGCGAGCTTGCCCCGCCGGCAAGGCCCGCGCCGCGCGCCGGGCGGGTTCCGCGTTTGCCTCCCCTCCGATTTTGGCGTAACGTTTTGCCGGCGCCGGCCCCCGGGCCGCGCTCCCGAGATGCCCACTAGCCCGAAACTCGACGCCGCCACGCTGGCGGCCAATCTGGCCGAAACCTGCCCGCCGCTCGGCCCCCAAGCCGCCCGACGGGAGGCGGAACGCTGCCTTTATTGCTTCGACGCGCCCTGCATCCGGGCCTGTCCCACCGCGATCGACATTCCCGCTTTCATCCGCAAAATCGCCGACGACAACCCCACCGGCGCCGCCCGCACGATTCTCTCGGCCAACATTTTGGGCGCCAGTTGCGCCCGGGTTTGTCCCACCGCCGAACTCTGCGAGGGGGCCTGCGTGGTGCGCGGCGAACCCGCCGGTCCGGTGCCCATCGGCCGGCTCCAACGCTTCGCCACCGACGCCGTGGCGGCCGCGTCCCCGCGGGCCCTGCTCCCCCCCTCCGCGCCGCCCACCGGCCGCCGCGTCGCCGTGGTCGGAGGCGGCCCCGCCGGCCTCGGTTGCGCCGCCGAACTCGCCCGGTTGGGGCATTCGGTCGTGGTGTACGAAAAACGCCCCCGCGCCGGTGGACTGAACACGCACGGAGTCGCCTATTACAAAATGCGCCCGGAAGTCAGTCTCGCGGAAGTCGCGCTGGTCGCGAGTCTGGGCGTTCAATTCCGCTACGGGGAGGAACTTGGCCGCACGATCACCCTCCCGCATTTGGAGCTGGAATACGCCGCGGTTTTTCTCGGCTTGGGCCTGAGTGGCGGACGGCGGCTGGGCATCCCGGGGGAAAACCTGCCGGGGGTGGTGGACGCCTTGGAATTCCTGGAGCAAATCCGCCTCCGCCCGCCCGCCGAAGTCCCGGTGGGCCACGTGGTGGCGGTCATCGGCGGCGGCAACACCGCCATCGACGCCGCGCGCCATGCCCACCGCCTCGGGGCCCGGCGGGTCATCTGCGTCTGCCGCCGCGGTCCGCGGGAACTCGCCGCCTACCCCGACGAAGTCGCCCATGCCCGGGCGGAGGGCGTCGAATTTGTTTTTCACGCCCGCCCGGCGGCTTGCGAACCGGATGCGTCCGGGCACGTCGCCGCACTCCGGCTGGACCCGCACGCTCCGCCCGCCGCCGTCAACGACGAGGGGTATGTTCTGGAAGTGGACATGGTCATCCGCGCAATCGGCCAGCCCCCCGCCGGTCTGGCCGGGAATCAGTGGTTGCCCGGGCTGGAGTTCACTCCCCGTGGGGACATCGCGCGCGATCCGCTCACCGGCGCGACGAATCGTCCCGGGGTTTTTGCCGGCGGCGATTGCGCCAACGGGGGGCGCGAAGTCGTCCATGCCGTCGCCGAGGGCCGCCGCGCCGCGCGCGCAATCCATACCCGGCTCACGGGCGAAATCCCCCCCGAACTGATCCAGGCGTCCGGCCGCGGCACGCTTTCCGCCGACGGGCCCGCCAGCAAAACCCCGCCCCACGCTCCCCTCACCGGAGGTCACCATGGCTGATTTGGCAATCAATCTGGCGGGCATCCGCTCGCCGAATCCCTTCTGGGTGGCGTCCGGCCCGCCGTCGAACACCGCCTACCAGGCGCACCGCGCTTTCGAGGCGGGCTGGGGCGGCCTGGTTTGGAAAACCATCGGCGATCCCATCGTCAACGTGTCCTCCCGCTACGGTGCCTGGCACGCCGGCGGCGCGCGCCTGCAGGGGTTCACCAACATCGAACTCATCAGCGACCGCGCGGTGGACACCAATTTCCGCGAATTGACCGAAGTGAAGCGCCGCTGGCCGGACCGCGCGGTGATCGCCTCGCTCATGGTGGACACGCGCGCGCGGTGGCATGAATTCGTGCGCCGCGCGGCGGACGCCGGGGCCGACGGCATCGAACTCAACTTCGGCTGCCCCCACGGCATGTGCGAACGCGGCATGGGCTCGGCCGTGGGCCAGGAACCGGCGGTCGCGGAACGCATCGTCGGCTGGGTGATGGAGGCTGCGACGATCCCCGTCATCGTCAAGCTCACGCCCAACATCACGGACATCACCGTCGCCGCCCGGGCCGCCCGGGCGGGCGGGGCGGACGCCATCTCCCTGATCAACACGATCAGCAGCATCGTCCACGTGGATCTCGACGCCCTCGGGCCGCTGCCCGCCGTCGCCGGCGCGGGCACGCCCGGCGGCTACAGCGGCCCGGCCGTCCGCCCGGTGGCGTTGAAAATGGTCCAAAGCTGCGCCGCGGACCCGGCCGTGGGACTGCCGATCTCCGGCATGGGCGGGGTCGCGCAGTGGCGGGACGCCGCGGAGTTCCTGGCCTTGGGCGCCACCTCCGTGCAGGTCTGCACCGCCATCATGCACCACGGCTTCCGCATCATCACGGACCTGCTGGAGGGCCTGAATGATTACCTGGACGCCCACGGACTGGCGTCGGTTGGCGAACTGACCGGCCGCGCCCTGCCCGCCGTGCGCAAATGGGAGCACCTCGACCTTCGCGAACGGCGCGTGGCCCGGATCGACTACGCTCGCTGCATCGGCTGCAACCTCTGCCATATCGCCTGCGAGGACGGGGCGCACCAGTCCATCGACCTCGTGCCCCCCGGCGACCGCGGCCCCGGCCCGGGCCGCCCGCCGGGCAAGCCCATTCCCCAAGTGCGGGAAGCCGACTGCGTGGGTTGCAACCTCTGCTCCCTGGTGTGCCCCGTGGCGGACTGCATCACCATGACCACCCGCCCCGCGGACGGTCCGCCCCTGACCTGGGCGGGTTACCAGGCGGACCTCGCCGCGGGCCGGATCGAGCCTCTTCCGCCGCATTCCTGAAACTGAATCCTATCCCTGCCGCTGCATGCCCCTCCTGATCAAAAACGGCGAAATCGTCACGGCGTCCGAACGGTATGTCGCGGACATTTGGTGCGCGGGCGAAACCATCACCCAAATCGGCCGCGACCTCCCGCTGCCGCCCGGCGCCACCGTGGTGGACGCCACCGGCCACTATGTTTTCCCGGGTTTCATCGACCCGCATGTCCATTTGCACTTGCCCTTCATGGGCACGCTGGCGAAAGACAACTACACCACCGGGAGCCGGGCCGCGCTTTTGGGGGGCACTACCACCTTGATTGAAATGATCTGCCCCGCCTGCGGGGATGACGCCTTGGCGGCTTATGAACTCTGGGCCGACCAGGCCGCGGGCCGGTCCGCCTGCGATTACACTTTCCACATGGGGGTGACGCGCTTTGACGCCGGCACGCCCGCGCAGTTGCGCGAAATCGTGGGCCGCGGGGTGGCGTCGTTCAAAATCTTCCTCGCCTACCAGGGCGCCTTCGGGATCAACGACCCCGAACTCTACCACACCCTCAAATTGGCGCGGGAATTGGGCGTCATCGTCACCGCCCACTGCGAGAACGCGACCCTTGTGGCCGAGCGGCAGGCGGAACTGCTGGCCGCCGGACGCACCGGGCCGGGGGCACACCACGAGAGCCGTCCGCCCCTGGTGGAGGCCGCCGGCGTCCACCACCTCATGACCTTCGCCGAACTGACCGGCGCGGCCGCTTACATCGTGCACTTGAGTTGCCGGGAGGCGCTGGCGGAGGCGGTCGCGGCCCGCCTGCGCGGCGTGCGCGTCGGCGTGGAAACCCTCATCCAACACCTGCTCCTCGACCAAACTTACGCCGAGCGGCCGGACTTCGAAGGGGCCAAATACGTCATGTCCCCGCCCCTCCGCGACGCGTCCCACCAGGCCGCGCTCTGGCAGGGCCTGGCTTCCGGATTGATCCACACCGTGGCCACCGATCACGCGCCCTTCGATTTTCAAACGCAGAAAACCATGGGGCGGGACAACTTCACCCGGATCCCCAATGGCATCCCCTCCCTCCAAGAGCGCGTCCACTTGCTGTACACCCATGGCGTGGCGACGGGCCGGCTGGATTTGCACACCTTTGTGAAGGTGGCCGGCACCCAGGCCGCCCGCACCTTCGGTCTGTTCCCCCGGAAGGGGACGATCCAACCCGGCGCCGACGCCGACTTGGTCGTCTTCGACCCGCGCGCCAAGGGCGTGATTTCCGCCGCCACCCACGCGATGAACGTGGACTACAGCGCGTTCGAGGGCTGGCCCGTCACCGGGCTTTCCCGCTGGGTCGCCGTCCGCGGCGAACTGGCCGTGGCGGCCGGCCGCTTTGTTGGCACCCCGGGCCGCGGCCGTTTCCTGGCCCGGGAACCCGGTTGGTTCTGAGCCGGCGCGCCCGTCTGCGGGGCCAGCAAAAACCCCGCCGGAAGGTTCCGGCGGGGTGGCGATCAAACCGCGCCGCGGAGGGCGCGGGGACGCTCAGCGGCGAAATTCGTGACCGCGGTGCTCATAGTGCTGCTGGATGCGCACATCGCGGAAGACCGGGGTTTCCACCCGAATTTCCCGATGAGTATAACCCGCGATCCGTTCCCGCCCGATCCCTTCCACAAAGAAGTGGCCGCGGTCGAAGCGGTAGCCGTTGGACACGATGCTCCGGCGGAAGATGAACTCCGCCCGGTCCCGCGGCAGGATAAAGGCGTGCAGGTTGCGCTCCCAGAAACGGTCGTAGGCCACAAAATGGAAGGCTTCATGGCCCAGGCCGAAATCAAATTCCAAGCCCACGCGGCCACCGAATTCAAACCCGATGCCCGGCCGGAAAACCGCCCCGGGCGGCAGCGGCGCCCAGCCGATGTAGCCTTCCGAATGGCGCCAGCTCACCCACGCGGGCGCCCAGTCAAAACCCGGCACCCAGACCCAGCCCGAATAGCCCCGGTGCCAACGGCCGTAATGGAAGGCGATTTCCCCCCACGGATAATCCGACTGCCAGCACCAACCGGCTTCCGTGTACGCCCAATGCCCCTGGTCCAGGTACGGGCGCCAGTAAGCGTCCGCACCCGCCGGTGCGGGTCGCCAAACCATGCCGTACGCCGGATCTTGGAACCAAGTGCCGTAGGGCGCCAGTTGGTCATGGAAATACTCATAACTCACCGGCACCCCGGCCCCCGGGGCCAACGGCGCCGCCGGCGCCACCGGACTGAACGGAGCGACCGGGGCGGGCGCCACCGGGGTCGGAGCGACGGGCACCGGCGCCACGGGCGGCGGAGGAGTCACCGGCACCGGCACGGGGGCTCCGTCCGGGACCGGGCCGCTCGCCATCAGGGCGCGCAGCACATTCTGGGAGACCCCTTGGCTGCTCAAATAAATGATCTGGTCCGCGCTGAGTTGATAGCTCGCCCCCGCAGTCTTGACCTGGGTGAGGATGATGTCCTCGTTGATGCCCGCGCGGGCGAGTTTGACGACGTCTTGGACACCGGGCGGCAGGTTCGGCGCCGTTTGGGCGCCCACCGGCCCGGCCACTAGGGTCGCACAAGCCAGGCCCGCGCCGAGCCAGGCTTTGACTTGTTGCAGTTGGTTGCTTTTCATAAATTCAGCTTTCGGTTGTTGCTCTCTGCCACCTATACGGGCCGGAGGGCGAAATCTTGCACGAGATTGGACGGCCCTGGCCCGCGGAGGCTTCAATGCCCCACCCCGGGCCGACGTAAGGTAAACACCTCCCGTTCCGGACTAATCCACCGGATGCGCTGGTTGCCCGCATCCGCCACCCAGACCCTCCCCGCGGCATCCACCGCCACCCCTTGCGGCTGGTTGAACCGCGCCTCCCCGGCCGGTCCATCCGCCGCCCCGGACGCCCCCGCCACGCCCGCGTAGGTTGCTACCCGCCCCCCGGCCGTAATCCGCCGAATCGTATGGTTCAGCGTGTCCGCCACGAACACGTTGCCCGCCCGATCCACCGCCAACCCGCCCGGATGATTGAATTGCGCCGCTTCGCCCGTCCCATCGGCCGCCCCGGCGTCCAACTTTCCCGCCAGCGTGGTCACCACGCCGAATGGCGAAAGCTTGCGAATCACGTTGTTGAAGGTGTCCGCAACATAGACGTTTTCCGCGGCATCGACGGCCATCCACTTCTCTTTATCGCTAAAGCGTGCTTCGGTTCCCGTGCTGTCCACCCGGCCCGAACGATTCGTGTCGCCCGCCAACGTGGTGACGACGCCGCTGCGGGAGACTTTGCGGATGGTGTAGCGGTCGGCCACGTAGATATTTCCCTGGCGATCCACCGCCACCCCCGAGGGGAGGCTGAACCGCGCCGCCGCCCCGGTGCCATCCGTGCCCCCGGGATAACCGTCCAAACCCGCCAGGGTGGTCAACCCGCCGTTGGGTGTCAGGCGGCTCAAATGGAATGCCTCGGCCACGTAAATGGTCCCGTTCGTGTCCACGGCGATCCCCCGGGGAAGGGCCAGCCGCGGATTCCCAACCAAACCATTCGTCGCCCCCCGCAAACCGGCGGTGCCGGCCAGCAATTGCGCGCCCCCGCCCGGGAGCAGGCGGGTCAGCGTGCCGTCCTCCTTGTCCGTCACGTAAACGGCGCCCGCCGGATCCACCGCCACCGCCCACGGCAGCGGAAACCCGCGCGGCTCCCCCGTGGTGGCCCAGTTCACGGCCGGGGGCGGGGTGAGGGCGGGCGCCACCGGGGGCGGATTGGTCGCCGCCGCCACCACCACCGCCGGGGGGGCGGCATTCGAGCCCCCGACGGGCGGCGCTGGGCGGCTCGCAACCGGGCCGCCATCGCCCCGCGGCCCGGGCGGCACGACGGCCGCCGAGGGGGCCCCCGTGGCGGCGGCCGGGTTGGTCGGAGTTGGCGTCGGTACTGGCACCGGCACCACCGCCGGGGCCGGTGGATGGGTTGCCGGCGGCGCCTTGACCAGCACCGAACCCGGTTTGGCGTCGCGCTGCCCCTCCGCGGCGGGATTCCGCGGCCACCGCGCGGCCGCCACCGCGGCGGCAACCAAGCAGAACCCGGTCACCGCCAGGTAGCCCCAATTGGCACCGGCCTTTTCGCCCCCCGGCGCGGCCGGCGCGGTGCCCTGCGCCGTGCCGTGCGGGCCGAGCGGATCCCGGCCCGCACGCACCCGCTGCAGGTCGGCCTGGATGTCCGCCATATCGGCGTAACGCTCCCGCAACTCCCGCCCCATCGCCCCCGCCGCAATGCGGGCCAGGCGCGGATCCGCGGCCGGGTTGCGCGTCAGAATGGGCGGGGGCGGCCCCGCCAGAATCAAATCGCGGATCTCCTTCGTGGTCCGGCCATGGTAGGGCGGTTCCAGGGTGAGCAACTCGTAGAGCAACGCCCCGAAAGCGTAAATATCGCAGCGCGTGTCCTCCGCGTTCCCCGCCGCCACGCCGGGGGACATGTAGGGCGCGGTCCCTTCGCACTGCGCGGCGTCCACGGTCAGGATGGAATCATTAAACAACGTCCG
Source organism: uncultured Pedosphaera sp. (assembly GCA_903930565.1). Lineage (GTDB taxonomy): Bacteria > Verrucomicrobiota > Verrucomicrobiia > Limisphaerales > Pedosphaeraceae > CAIXFN01. The sequence goes on along the minus strand of CAIYZC010000558.1, from coordinate 8,850 downwards.
GGCCAGCCCGAAATCCGCCAGGCACACCTGCCCGTCCGCCGTGCACAGCACATTCGCCGGCTTTAAGTCGCGATGAATGATCCCCCGCTGGTGGGCGAATTGCAGCCCCGCGCACAACCGCGAGGCCAACTCCAAAATCGCCTCCGCGGGCAATGGCTTCCCGGGCTCGATCCGCCGCGCCAAACTGCCCGCGGCGAAATAAGGCATCACGAAATAAGGCCCGGCCGCCCGGTCCGAAATCTCCCGCACCGGGACGATGTTGGGATGCCGCAGCTTCTGCAAATGCCCCGCTTCCCGCACAAACCGCCGCGTGATTTGGGCATCGCCCGCCAACTCCGGCCGCACCATCTTGACCGCGACTTCCTCGTTGGACACCGTGTCGCGGGCCAACAACACCACCCCCATGCCCCCGCCGCCGAGGACCTTCAAAACTTCAAAGCGGTCCAGCGAGGCCAGCAATCCCGGCCGGTTCGGCGGCGCCAGCAAACCATGGCCCACCAGCTCCGCAATCGGGCCGTTGAAGGTCGAGACCGGCGGCGGGAAATTTCCGGACACCGGCGCCGTGGGCTGGGGATCGGATCCCGGGGGATTCATGCCTTGGCCTCCGTTCCTCCGCCGGCGGCCGGCAACCCGGCCAGCGCCGCGTCCAACAACTCCCGCGTTTCGCCTTCCACCCAGCTTTGCCCCCGCGTCCAGGCCAACCCCCGCCGCAACTCGGCGTCCGGCAGCTGGGTGATCCGTTTGCCCAAGCGGACCCAGGCCGCGGCGATCGCCAAATAATACAGGGCCAGGGCGATTTCCGGCGGCAGGCAACTTTCCGGATGATCGCGGTTCAGCTTGGCGAAATCCTTGGTCAATTGGAGCAATTCCAAGGGCGGGGCCGGATGGCGGAAAAGTTCGCCGAAGCTCTTCAGCACCAACCCCTGCGCCTCGCTCAAATGCCGCAGCCGCAGGGCGGTCGCGGGGTCAAACCCGCCGAGATCCACCATCACCGGGGCGGACAACTGATGCCGGAAAATGGCGCCCAGCTCCTCGACCCGCCACAGGCGCGCCGGTTCCGCCCGCTCGGCGAGCAACGCCGCGAGGTGCTGCGGGCGGCTGTGGAAAACCGACCCGGCGGAATCAAATTCGGGCATAGAAATGGCGACAGTCCCGTGGCCACTACGGCACCGCCCCACCATGATTGCACAAAATTCGTCCCGGCGCACTTTTTCATTGCGCCGAATGCTCAACCGCCGGCGGGCCTTACCACCGGGCCGGGGTCCGGCCCGCGGTCGGAAACAGCCCGCGTTCCAGCGGCCGGTGCGCGTCGGTTTCCCAGTCCATGGCCCGTTCGACCACGAGCCGCATCTGGGCGAACCACCAGCGCGCCCGCTCGGCCCGCCATTCCGGCGCTTCCGTGCCGGCGCGCCCGGGGTTTCCCGCCGCCGCCGCCGCCAATTCCAATTCCAGTTGTGTAGGGTGCGTCATAAGCAAACTTTCGTTCGATCTTGCGCGACCACTCTGGCGCCCCCGGTCGGACAAAGGCTGTCCCAGCTCGAAAATTAACCTTTTTTCCAAAACGACAATTCCCAAGCCGGACGGCGTGGCCCGCCCGCCCCGCGCCGCCGCCCCGCTTGCCAACCCAATGGGGCTCCGCCGTTCAAAAATATATGGCCAAGAATTTCCAATCCCCCGTTGACAGTCCCCGCGGGGAGAGTTAAGTTTCGCTAGTTATTCAACTGAACTGAGACTCGCATGTTGAGAATTTGCCTAATTATTGTCATCCTCGCCGGCCTCGGGGCCGGGGCCGTCAATTTCTTTGTCGTCAAGGAGAAGATCACCACCACCTTGGAAGAGCGCGATGCCTTCCACAAGACGGCGGATACCGAAACCGCGGCCCACAAGAAATTTGAGAAGCAGTTCAAGGAGACCGAAACCAAACTGAACTCCACCACCAAGGAGCTCACGGAGACCAAGTCCGAGCGCGATGACGCCGTCGCCAAAGCCGGGGACATGGAGAAGCGGGCCACTACCGCCACCGAAACGCTCAAGAAGACCACGTTGGAACGAGACGCCGCCCGCAACGATCTTGCGGCTTGGAACGGCTTGGGCATCCCCCTCGAAAGCATTCGCTCCACCCTCGCCAGCCTCAAGTCCGTCACGCAGGAACGCGACGCGATCAACGCCGAGAACAAGGTGCTGCTCGCCACCAACCACAAGTTGGACGAAAAATTGAAAGCCCTCACCACCGAGGATTACGAAGTCAAGCTCCCCGCCGGTCTCAAGGGCAACGTTTTGGTGGCCGATCCCAAGTATGAATTTGTGGTGCTCGACATCGGCGAAAAGCAGGGCGTGCTCGAAGACGGCAAGTTGCTCGTCAACCGCCGCGGCAAGCTCATCGCCAAGGTCCGCGTCAAGAGCGTCCAATCCGACCGTTGCATCGCCAATGTCCTCCCCGGCTGGAAGCAAGAAGACATCATGGAAGGCGACCAAGTCGTTTACTAAGTTGAGTTTATGAAAGCATTCGTTTCGCTGCGCGCGGGTTTCTTGGGGTTGGTGGCTGTTTCCCTGTGCCTCGGTGTGGTCGGATGCTCCTCGACCGAGCCGGAAAACGCCTCGTCCAAACCTTGGAATTCCCCGGAAGGTTTCCAAGGCGGCGGGCTGCCCGGCATGTTGACCCAGCCCCGCTGAGGCGGCGGCGGCTTTCCTTGGCGAATGTTTCGACCCCTCCCAAGGCAGGTCAAAATTCTTCCTCCCCCACGGTGTGGGTTCGGCTTCCCTCAGGCATCGTGAAATCGCCCACCGCTCCCGCCGGCAGGCTGCTCGGCTGCCTCACCCTCGTTCTGGCTTTGAGATTTACCGGTTGCGCGGGCACCGATCCAACCAATGACCGGCCCGTGCCTTGGGGCAATGCCGAAGGATTTCAGACCGGTGGTTTGCCGGGCATGGCCCCGCCCTCCCGCTAACCCCGCCGATCCCATCGCGGGTTCCCGCAACCTCCCTCCCGGCCTTGGTCGGTCCGGCGCATCCTTCTCAAACCATACCCCCTTCCATGTCGGACTTTGAGCAACGCTTCGGCGGCGTCGCCCGCCTTTTCGGCCAGGCCGGTCTGACCCGGCTGCAGCGCGCCCACATCGCGGTCGTGGGCATCGGCGGCGTGGGCTCCTGGGTGGTGGAAGCCCTGGCCCGCTCCGGCGTGGGCGAACTAACCCTCGTGGACCTCGACGACCTCTGCGTCACCAACATCAACCGCCAATTGCATGCCTTGGACGGCGCGATTGGACAGTCCAAGGTGGCCGTCATGGCCCGTCGGGTGACCGCCATCAACCCCGAATGCCGGGTCCATTGCCTGCCCCTTTTCTTCACGGAAAAAACCGCCGCGGAAATCCTCGCCCCCCGCTACGACTATGTCGTGGACGCCATCGATGGCTCGACCAACAAGAGCCTCCTGATCGCCCGGGCCCGGGCCGCGGGCTTGCCCGTGCTGGCTTGCGGCGCCGCCGGCGGACGCCGCGACCCCACGGCCGTCCGCATCGCGGATTTGGCGGCCGGCACCCACGATCATTTGCTCCGGGAAACACGCGCCAAACTCCGCCGGTTCCATGGTTTCCCCCCCGCGGACAAAAAGCTCGGCGTCGCCTGCGTCTACTCCACCGAACCCCCCGTCTATCCGGCCGGGGATGGCTCGGTGTGCGCGCGGCCGGAGCCGGGTTCCGATCCGGCCATGGATTGCAATAGCGGTTACGGCACCGCCGCCTTCCTCACGGGTGTTTTTGGGTTGGTGGGCGCCGGCCACGTCGTCCGGGAGATCGCGCTGGGCGCCGGGCCGTCACCCGCCTGACGCCGCGCTCTCCCGCACCCGTTCGAGAATCACCTCCGCCACCACCGGATCGGTCCCCACCGGCCCGGCATACCAAATCCGTTTGCCCTGCCGCTCGGTGGGGTTCCGCCAACCCGCCCGGCCCTGATCCAACCGTTCCCGCACCAAGGTCTCCGGCTCCCCCAAGGCCACCGGGATATCCACTTGGGAATGCGGTCCTTCACTGATAAAAAAGGGCACGACCACGACATTCCGCCGGGTGGTCAATCCCGCGAAGTCGGCAATCCGGGGGGCCTCCTCCAAAAAAGCGGCGTGGACTTCGCCATACCCCCCATCCCAACGCAGCGCGGCCGCGTGCGCCTCGATGGCGGCCCGGGAATCCTCGTTCAGGCTGGTGCCATGCCCGGCCACGATCAGGGCGGTGTCCCCCGGCCGGGGGCAAAAAGGGAAGGGGAATTGTTCCACCACCGCCCGGGCGCGGGCGCGGATCACCTCGGTCATCCGCGCATGGGTGCCGACCGGTGCGCAATAGTGCAGCGTTTGTTCCCCCCGACTTTGCACCGGGGAAAAGTCCGCCGCCCCGGGCGCGCGCAGCCCCAACTCGCGCGGCAGCACTTCCCGGGTGAAATAACCCTCGCTGATGAAGAGCGGAACGATGAACACCCGCCGCGCAAAGGCCCCCCGCAAAACGCCCGCCAAACCGGGCTCCAACTTCCAAAACCCCGTCAGCACCTGGGCAAAGCCACCCCGGCGGCGCAATTCGTCGGCGTGTTGGTAAACCGGGGCCGCCGCCGCCGCGCTCACGGTCGAACCGTGCCCCAGCAACACCAATGCCGCGTCCGTAAAATCTGCTTCCCGCATGAGTCCTGATCAACCGGCCCGTTGGCCACGCCCGCGGCGCCGATAAACCGCCGCGGCCACCAACAGCAGCACGATGAGGCCCGTCAGCAACCATCGTTGGTGCACTTGCGCCGCCGCGGTGGGAAAACCGCTTTCGTCCGGTGCCGCGACATTGGGCGCCGGGTTGGTCGCCGCCCCCGCCACCGAGATGGCGTTGACCAAAACCGCGCCGGCCCCAACCAAAGCCATCCGGCCCCCACCCGCCACGGAACTCGTGGCCGAACGCAAATCACCCCACCGTAATTTCATAAATGGACTCCTTCCCCGGGGGCCGCGGCCGCCGGCGCCCGCAACTCGGGCGGCAGCAACCGCGGCGGCGGGGCTTTGACGAACGTCGTCGCCCGCAGATAAATGGGTTCGAGCTGTTCCCCCGCCACAAAATCCTCCCGCCCGGCGGCGATCAGCCCCAGGGTGGCCGCCGCGGGATAAAGCGGCAGACCGGCGGGGAACCACCGCGTGATGTCCGGTCCCGCCAAAAGATCCCCCGCGGCCGCGCGCGCCTGGGTCTCCGCGAGGGTCGCCACCCGCAGCGGGGCGACCGCCTGCGGACCGGCCGAATCCAAAACATACCCGGCGAGGTAAAACTCCTGCCGTTGGGCGTCCACCACCACGCTGAGCGGACCGCGCACGCCCTGCAACCACGCTTCGCGGGCGAGGGTTTCCACACTGCTCCCGCCCCACAACCGCACCCCGTGGTCGCCCCCCGCCAATTGCCAGCCTTGGGCCAGGGCAATGGCCGTGCGCAGGCCCGTGTAGGAACCGGGACCCAGGCCGACCGCCACCAATTCGATGGCCTCCCGCTCCCAACCCGCCGCCGCCAGCGCCTGGGTGATCAACCCCACCGCGGGCGTGTGCCGGGTGGCGGCCGTCAACGCGGTGCCGCGGACGGTCGTCCCGTCCAGCACGGCCACACTCCGTTGATCGGTGGCAAATTCAAGCGCCAAGATCTTCATAATCAATCCGCCGGCCGTCCTCCGTCAACGTGGTCAACCACACCCGCCGGTGCGGACTCCGGGGCGCTCCGGGCTGGTCAAACCAACGTTCCGCCCACTCGATCACCGCCACGCCGGCGGGATGAAAATACTCCTCCAACCCCGCCCCCAGGATTTGCTCCACGGAGTCCAGGCGGTACAGGTCGAGATGGCATAACGGCAGCCGCCCGCCGGGGTACTCGTTCACCAGGGTGAAGGTCGGCGAATGCACGCGCGCGGTGATGCCCAGGCCGGCCGCGAGCCCGCGCGCCAGTTGGGTTTTGCCCGCGCCCAAATCCCCGGACAAGGCGATCACCAATCCCGGCGCCGCCGCCCGCCCCCACGCTTCCCCCAGGGCCCGGGTTTCCTCCGGACTATGCGAAATGAACGTAGCCATGTTTGGGAAACGGTTGGGGGCCGTGGGGTCCGCGCAGTTGAATCTTGTCCCCCGCCGTCACTTTGCCGATGCAGCTCAAGCGCACGTCGGGAAACGCCGCCTTCCAGCCGTCCAGCAACGGCACCGCGGCGGGGGCGGCCACCGTGAAGAGCAGTTCGAAATCCTCCCCGTCCGTGAGCGCGGCCAGCAGCGCGGGCTTCGCCCCCGGGGTTTCGCGGGCGGCCACCCGGGCGGCGCGGCGGATCGGCAGGCTCCGGGAATGCAACTCCGCGCCCACCCCGCTCGCTTTCAGCAGGTGCCGGAGATCGCCCGCCAGCCCGTCGCTTAAATCAATCATCGCGTGGGGCGGGAAGTTTTCGCGCAGCCAGGTCGCTTCGGCCAGGCGGGGTTCAAAATCCAAATGATGCCCCGCCAGGGAACCGCCCAATTCCCCGGTCACAAAGATCGCGTCCCCCGGCCGCGCGCCCGACCGACGAACGCAGCCTGGGCGCGGAACGGTGCCAAGCGCGGCGATGGCGATGAGGAACCCTCCCGGGTTTCGCGTCGTCTCCCCGCCCGCGACCGCCACGCCATAGCGGCGCGCCAGGGCATTCAGCCCCGCGTAAATCCGTTCCACCCGTTCGGCGGAAAAATCCGCCGGCAAACCCAAGGTGACCAGCACGGAGTTCGGGCTGCCGGCCATGGCCGCGATGTCGCTCAGGCAGCGGGCCAGCGCCTTGTGCCCGATTTTCTCCGGCGGCGTTTCCGCGGTGAAATGCACCCCCTCGACCACCGCGTCCGTTTTGAACAGCACGAGCCGGTCCGGCACCCCGAGGTCCAGCACGGCGCAGTCGTCGCCCGGCCCGGTCACCAAAGAGGGATTGGTGGGCAGACCGGCGGTCAGGCGTTCGATCAAATCAAATTCGTTCACGTTCATGGATCGGCGAAATGGTAGCGCTCGTTCAGCAGCAGCAGGACGACATTGCAGCTGTTGAACACGGCGTGGGCGGTGATGGGCGCCAACAGATTGTCCGTCCGGTTGTACAACCAAGTCAGGACCCAGGCCAGGGCCGTCAGGGGCAGAAACACCCCCGCATTCCCGTGGATCGCGCCAAACAACACCGCGGTGCCCCACCAGGCCAGCCGCGGGTAGCCCGCCTGCCGCACCGTGGGGTAGAGCACGCCGCGGAAGAGGATCTCCTCCGCCACCGGGGCGATGACCACCGCGAAGGCCACCATCAGCAGTTGCCCGGCGACCGAATGGGCGTCCTTGAGGTTTTGCACCGCCTGCTCCTCGGTCAGGGTCACGTGCAGCCATTTGAGCAGCACCGTGGACAGCCCTTGCAGCAAGGCCGAGAGCGGCAGCAGCGCCAACCCCATCCCCGCCCCCCAGCGCAGAGCCCGGCCCGCGTCCCCGCGCCGCCAGCCAAACGCCTCGGACCAGGGAATCCGCTCCGAGCCCAGCACATAACCGGTGGCCAGCAGGATCGCGCCGTGCAACCCCAAAATCCCCATCAGGGTTTGCAATTCCGGCGATTTCTCCAGTTTGGGATCCCCGGTCAACCGCCCCACCAGGGCCAGGACCAGCAGTATGCTCGCGCCCCCCGCCAAAGCGGTGAACAACCACCGCAGCGTCCGCCCCGCGTTCCAAGGTTTTTCCGACAACACCCCCCCACCCTAGCCCGCCCCACCCCGCCCTGACGATGCAAAAACCATCCCGGCTCACCCGGAGGTGGCGCGGGCAGCGTTGGGATTGAGGTGCCGCCGTGGGGCGGTGGTGGCCTGCGCCGTCCGCCCCGCGGTCCGCTTTCCGAAAGCCCGGCAAAGGCGGCCTAAACCGGGCGCTCCCGGAGGTCAACCACCCCGTCAATCGACCACCCAAACGGTGCCCAATTCCTTCCGGGATGCCTTTCGTTCAAAACTGGCTTTCCTTGTCCTGGAACAGGAGGTTGAACGTCGTGAGCGACCCGTAACCGCGGGTGATACACTGCCGCATCTCGACCTTTTCCCCGTCGGAGAGCTCCTCATGCCCGCCATTTTACCGCCCGCGCGCGCGCGGGCATGTGCCGGCAGATTTTCACCAGTTCGAGCCAGCCAACCACCGGAACCACTTGGCCCGCTCAGGGCAGCTTCATCCATGCCCGGATTCCCGTCGGCGTATTGATCCGGAACTTGGAGGCGTTCGGCGCGTTGGTCAGCGTGAGCAGCAGGCCGTAATTTGTGCCGTTCTTGTTGAAGCGGACCGGTGAATTCGTGGACCCCGGCCCTTCACACGCGAGCTTGATGATGGCGCTTCCGTCGTACGCGCGGAGCCCCGCGTCCACCCCCACCACCTGGAATTCGTAAGCCCCGATGTCAAACGCTTTCCCGGAAGGTCGGAATTGTCCGCGTTGATCGGTGAACAGCCCGGGAATGGTTTGCCCCCGGTCGATCGCCGGACTCCCGGACAACAATGCCAGACCGGGGGTGGGCCCGCCGTTGTTGGTCATGGGTCCCAGATTGGGATTTGTATTCGTCAAACTGCCGGCGGCGCCCAGCGGCAGCGTCGCGTCCGAACTGAGATTGTTTCCCCCGTCCAGAATGGCGCTGCCCGTATGGTTTCCCCCTTGCGCCGGATTGGCCACCAACGTGTTCACCAAGCGCAATTGTCCGCTCCCCAATCCCAGGTTGCCCCCCGTCCCGGTGCCGTTCGTCCCCGGACCGTAAGTGCCGAACCCGTTGGCCCCGGGCGCGCCCCCCGGACCGCCCGCGCCGCCGAACGCCCCACCACCGGCGAAGGTCACGTTTACCAGCGTGACGTT
>CAIYZC010000557.1 GCA_903930565.1 uncultured Pedosphaera sp. | reverse complement strand
GTGCTCCAGCCGGTGCTGGCCGCCCAGGGCGCCGTGACCCGGCTGTATTATCCCGGGGCGGGCGGCACGGTGCTTTATGTGGAGAACCCCGACGCGGCCCCGGCCGGGCCGCCGGTGCGGGAGTGCTTTTACACCTCCCTGGCGGCCTACCAGAGCAACGCCACGGGGTTGCAGCAAAACGTGTATGTTTGCGGCGGCTTGACGGCGGACACGAACGGGACGGTGTTTTTTGGTTATCGCGCCCTCACGAACGGCCCCAACTCCGCCTCGGCCCAACAGCAAGGCGGCTTTGCCCGGTTGGATTGGCAAGGCCGGGCGGTGGCCGTGGCGGCCACGGCGGTACTGGGGCCGGCCGCGGGTTCGACCACGGCCCTGCCGCCCCAAAACGCCGCCCCGGCCTTGAGCCCCGACGGCGCGGTCGTCTACGTGGCCGTGAAGTCATTGGTGCCCAACACGACCAACTATCTCGTCGGCCTCGACAGCACCACCCTGGCCACCCGGTACCAGGCCCCCTTGCGGTCGCCCCAGACCGGGCAACCGTTGGTGATCAATAGCGATTCCACCGCCTCGCCGTTGGTGGGACCGGACGGCGATGTTTTCTTCGGCGTGTGGGACGGAAATTCGCGCGGGTTTTTACTGCATTTCAGCGCGGACCTGAAGACGGTGAAAATCCCCTCCGGATTCGGCTGGGACATCACCCCCTCGATTGTGCCCACCAACCTGGTGCCTTGGTACACGGGCCCGTCGGCTTACTTGTTGGTCAGCAAATATAATTACTATGCGGGCTTCGGGGACGGGGATGGGGTGAACCGGCTGGCCTTGCTGGATCCCAATGCCGCGCAATCCGATCCCCACCCCTTGGAGGCGGGGTTGCGGGACATGCGCATCGTGCGGAGCATGATTGGTTGCACGCCGGACATGGAGTATTGGGGCACGACTTATCCCGCCGCGGTGCGGGAATGGTGCGTGAACACCCTGGCGGTGAATCCCGCGAGCGGCAGCGTGTTTGCCGCCAGCGAGGACGGCAACTTGTACCGGTGGAATCTGGCGCTGAATTCCCTGACCGAAGTGGTGTCCCTGGGCCCCGCCGCGAGCGATCCCTATGTGCCCAACGCCATCGGGCCGGACGGCACGGTGCACGCCCTGAACAGCGGCCGCGCCCTGGCGGTCGGGGGCCTGACGAATGTCAGCGTGACGCTGACTTCCTCAGCCCCGGACAACCGCTATCTCGTGGCCGGCCAAACCGTGGTCTACACGGCCACCGTCAGCAATGTGGTGGCGGGCGGTCCGCCGCCTGGCGGTGCCGTGACCTTCGTGGACGTGACCTACAATGGGTTGAGCAAGGAGACCCGCACGCTCGCGGCCGCGGTGCCGCTCACCAACGGCGTGGCCGTGGCGGGCATCACCGCGGACAAGGCCGGGACCAACTATCTCGGGAACCATTTTATCACCGCCCAGTATGGCGGGGACCCGAATTACCCCGCCGGGAGCGCCACGCTGGTGCAAAAGGTTCACGCCTGGGCCACCGCCACGGCTTTGACCCGGCAACCCTGGGGCACGACCGGCATGGTTTTAACCGCCGTCGTGAGCGTGCCCGCGCCGGCGCCGACCGGCGCGAAACCCACCGGCATGGTCTCGTTCTGGGATGGGGGGCAGTATCTGGACCAGCGCCCCCTGTCCGTGAACCAACTGCTCACCGTCCAAATTACGAACGCGTTGCCCGCGGGTGGGGATCATTTCTTCCAAGCGGTCTATGAGTCCGACACCTTTTTTGCAGGCAGCACGGGGGCCTTGGCACCGCCGGCCCCGCTGCTCCAAGCCACGGAGAACGGCGGGACACCCGGCCTGCAACTGCTCTTTTCCAACCTCTACGGCGGTTCTTGGACCGTGCTCGGGACGACCAACCTGTTCACGCCGCTCAGCAACTGGTCGGTTCTGGGCACGGCGAACGAAAGCGTCCCGGGTTGGTTCCAATTCATCGATCCGGCGGCCACCAACCCGGGACCGCGCTTCTATCGCGTGCGCAATCCATGAGGTCCGCACGACGGCTCACTGCGCTCGGTATTCTGGCGGTCGCAATCACGTCCACGGCGCAGGAACCGGGCGCCACCACCCTGGGACCGGACGCGGAGGCCGTGATTCACTATGACGCCGCCGAGGGCCGCCGGGACGCCGTTGCCGCCTTGGAAACCCGGCTGGCCGCCGGGACGGCGCATTTGGAGTTCGCCCCGCCCCACGGCTACCTGGGCGCGGTGCTGCGGGAATTGGGCATTTCTCCGGCGTCGCAATCCCTGGTTTTTTCCAAGACCAGTTCGCAACGCGACCGGGTGGGACCGCAAACGCCGCGGGCCGTGTATTTCAATGACGAGGCGGCGGTGGGCTGGGTGCCGGACGGGACGGTGTTGGAGGTGGCCGCGATGGATCCGGAGCGGGGACTTTTATTTTACACCCTCGCGCAAACTCCGGCGGAACCACCCCGTTTCCGTCGCGGAACGGATTGCCGCCAATGTCATTTGGACCGGCGCACCGTGGGGGTACCGGGTTGGTTGGTGCGCTCCATGTACACCGCGCCGGACGGCACGGCACTCGGCAAAGTGCCCGGATTTGTGAACGGGCATAATTCCCCCCTCACGGAGCGGTGGGGCGGTTGGTTTGTGACGGGCGGCACGGCCGCGGGCGACGAGCATTTGGGCAACCGCTTTTTCCAGGACGGGCCGCCCGGCCAAATGCCAATCCCCGTCCCGGCCGGCGGGGCGGACGCCCCGGCCCTACCCGGGGTCGGCGGCGCCGGGCCGGCTTACCTGGCGCCGGGCAGTGACGTGGTGGCGCTGCTGGTGCTGGAGCACCAGACCAAAATGTTGAACCTGTTGATCCACGCGGGGTACGAAGCGCGGCTCGCCCGGGCGGCCGCCGCCAACACGCCCGGCGACGGGAATCCGAGGTGGCGGGACGCGGCGGAAATGCTGCTCGAATACCTGCTCTTTCGCAACGAGGCGACCCTCCACGGACCGGTGACCGGCGACCCCGCCTTCGCGGCCGGATTCGTCGGCCACGGGCCGGTGGATCGACACGGCCGATCGCTCCGGCAATTCGACCTGCGCACCCGGCTCTTCCGTTACCCGTGCAGTTACTTGATTTATTCCCCGGCCTTCGACGCCCTGCCGGAGGAGCTCCGGTCTTACCTGTGGCGGCGGCTCGCGGAGATTCTCGCCGGGCGCGACCCGGGGGCGGGGTTCGCCATTCTGACCCCGGCGGAGCGCCAGGCTGTGGGGGAAATCCTGCGCGACACCAAGCCGGAATTCGCCCGTCTGGTCCAGTCCGCCGCCCGCCCGCCCGGCGAAAAGTGAAAAAAGCGGTTGCACCGACAGGTTGGTTATGTTAATTTCTGAATAGATAGAAATGCAAGAAGTCATGAAGCCACTGACGCCAATCCAGGAAAAGTTCATCCTCCACTGGGGGGAGATGGGCACGCGCTGGGGCATCAACCGCACGGTGGCGCAAATCCACGCCCTGCTCTTCATTTCGCCCAAACCCCTGCCCGCCGAGGACATCGCCGCCGCCCTCGCGGTGGCCCGCTCGAACGTGAGCACCAGTCTCAAGGAACTGCAGGGCTGGGGCATCATCAAGCTGGTGCATGTGATGGGGGACAAGCGGGACCATTTTGAATCCCTCAAGGATGTGTGGGAACTGTTCCGGCATGTGCTCGATGAGCGCAAACGCCGCGAGGTGGATCCCACGCTGGCCATGCTCCGCGAATGCCTGGCCGACAAGGAAGTGGGCGAAGATCCCTACGTGAAGGCGCGGCTCGGAGAGTTGCGCGATTTGTTCGAGGTCACGACGAGTTGGTACGACCAGGTCCGGCTTTGGCCGGCGGGCGCGCTGGTGAAATTTGCGAAACTGGGCGACAAGGCGTTGCGCTTTGTGATGGGGCCGAAAACTTAAATTTTTTTAACCCTGCACTTCTGTGAATACGGAAATTACGGAAATAAACGGCGGCTGGTTGTTGTATGACGGCGAATGCGCGTTCTGCCGGTGGTGGGCGGCACGGAGCTACCGCGTCCTCCAGCGGCGGGGCTGCCACCTCGCCGGCTTCCAGACGGCCTGGGCGCGGGAACGCCTCGGCGCGGCCGCCCGCCCGCCCTATACCGAAATGCGGCTGGTGACCGCCGCCGGGCGGGTGGCGGGCGGGGCGGACGCGTTGCTGGCGCTGGCGGACGCCATCGGGTGGCTCCGGCCGCTGGCATGGTTGGGCCGCGCCGACTGGGGCCGGCGCCTGCTGCGGGGAGGGTACGCCTGGGTCGCCCGGCACCGCCACTGTGTGGGCGGCCGATGCGCCGTGCCGACGGGGGGCGCCGGGACCGCCCACCACCGCTGCCACGCGTTTTACGAACTGCCTTGAAGGCGCGCGGCGGGAAGTTGGACTTCCCTTGACCGCCCCGAATTGCGAGAGTAAGCCCATGACAGTTGCTGAAATCCTGGCCAACGAAGAATTGCGCGCCCATGAGTTTCCCGTGGTGCGGGAAAAGATCTTTCTCGCCCACGCGGCGGTGTGCCCGCTCCCGCGGCGCGTGGCGGAGGCGGTAGCCGGCTACGCCCGGGTCGCGGCCACGGGCGACCAGGAGCGGAGCGTGCTCCCCCGGGTGCTGGCGGAGGGCCGGGAACTCGGCGCGCGGCTGCTCGGGGCGCAACCAGACGAGGTCTCCTTTGTGGGCCCCACCTCGCTGGCGTTGAGTCTGGTCGCCGGCGGGATGCGGTGCCGCCGGCACGACAACATTCTCGTTTACCACGATGACTACCCGTCCAACGTTTATCCTTGGATGGCCCTGGCCGACAAAGGGGTGCAAGTGCGCCTGTTGAACGTGCGGGAATTGGGCGGCATCCGCAACATCGACGTCCTGGGGCAGGTGGACGAGCAGACCCGGCTGGTGGCCCTGGCCTCCTGCCATTTCGTGAGCGGCGCGCGCCTGGATCATGCGACAATCGGCAAGAACCTGCGCACGCGGGGGATTCTCTTCTGTTTGGACGGCATCCAGACGCTGGGGGCTTTCCCCACGGAGGTGGGCGGAGCGGTGGACTTTCTCGCGGCGGACGCGCACAAATGGTTGCTCGGCCCGTGCGCGGCCGGGCTGTTGTATGTGCGGCAGGCGGTGCAGGAACGGTTGCACCCGGCCATTTACGGCTGGCACAATGTCCGCTGTCCGAACTTTGTGACCCAGGACCAAATTGAGTTGCGCACGGGCGCGGCCCGGTTTGAGGCGGGGAGTCATAACCTGTTGGGCTTGGTCGGACTGCACGCGGCCATGGAATTGCTCCTGGAGGTCGGGGTGGAGGCGATCGCGGCGGAGTTGCTCCGCAAACGGGCCTGGCTGATTCCCGCCCTGCAGGCCAAGGGCTACACGGTCATGGGCGCCCACCACGGCCCGGCGCAGGCCGGGGGCATCATTTCCTGCCGGCACCCCGCGATGGATCTGCCCGCGCTGCATGCGCGCCTGGACGCCGCCGGGGTGGTCACCTCCCTCCGCCAAGACCGGGCGGGCAACCACTACTTACGGCTGTCGCCGCACTTCTACAACACGGACGCCGAATTGCACCGGGTGCTGGAGCTGCTGTAAGCCGGCGGCCCCCTCAAGGTTGGCGCGCGCCGCGCAGCAAGTCCTCGGCCCGGGCGCGGATTTTTTCATCCGTGTGGGGTTGCAGCAGGGGGGCGAGTGTCTGCCGCGCGGCCGCGGCATCCTTTTTCGCCAACTGGGCTTGGGCCAAAGGCAGGAGATACCATTCGTTTTCGGGCTCCAACTGGCAGGCCCGGCCCAAGTGGAGTTCCGCGGCGGTGAAATCGCCCTGCACCAACTCCAAAAAGCCCAGCAGGTTGTGCGCCGCGCTGAAGTCCGGCATGAGGGTGACCGATTGCACCAACTCGGCCCGGATTTCCCCCGCCATTTCCTGGTTCAACGTGGTGTACCGGTCATGACCGTCGGAGGTGAGTTCATAGCGTGACTTGGCATACCAATAATGGGCGAGAAAATTGGTGGAGCCATGATCCAAGGCATCCTTGAACAAGGCGGCCGCGTCGGCATCCTGGTGTTTCATCACGGCCAGCAGCCCGAGGCCTTCGGCGGCGAGCGGGACTTTGGGCGCCAGCAGGCGCGTCTGGCGGAAATAGAACTCCGCTTCCTCGTAACGTTCCAAGCGGGCGAGTTGGTTGCCCAAGTGGAAACAAATTTCCCCGCGGGCGAGGGGGCGGTGCGCCTGCGCCCGCGGGGCGGAGAGGTTCTGCGGCAGCACCGCGTTGAACGCGCCGAAACGACCCCGGGCGAGATAGCCGTGCAATTCCTTTTCCATGGCCGGCAAGGTGGTCTGAAAAGTGGCGGTAAAGGCCGCCTCCGGCCGGCGGCCCTCGTGGAGCAGGGCCATGAATTGACTGAATTTGGCCTTGCGGGCGGGCACATCGCCGCAAAAGAGATAATGGGTCAGGAGCCAGGATTCGGCATAAAACACCCCCTGACGCTCCCGCTCATTGTAATCCGGCGAGTCATGCCGCACGGCGAAAACTTCCGCCAAGGGAAGAAACGGCCGGTTCGCCAGCAAGTTAAGATGATGTTCGATGGGGGCGCCGATTTGGATTTGGCGGCCGTTCGCCCGAAAGGTGGAATAGACTTCCGCCATCCCTTCCTTGAGCCACAGCGGCCAAACGCGGTCATTGCGCCGGAGCAGCAGGTGCGCGTATTCATGGAAGATCACGTCCAGGCTTTGCTCCCCCGGGCCCAGCGCCAGGACAATCAGGTTTTCATCCGGAGCCCGCTTGAAGAAACCCGCCAGGTTGGCCGGGTTGCCATTGTAAATAGGCAGAAAAGGCCGCATGGATTTGACGTCCGGATAGACCATGACGACGATGGGCGGGGAAGCAACGGCCTGCGCGCCGGCCATGGTGCCATAGGCTTCGCGGAATTGTTCCAATCGGGCGGCGACCCGCGCCACCTCGGCGGCGGGGCCGCAACTAAACACCCGGCAATGGGCGGTGCGCGTTTCGTACCAGGGTCGTTGGACCAACGGGTCCAGGGCGGGCGGGCCGGCCGCGCCGGCGGCAAGCAGCGTCCCGAGCAACCCCAAGAGGGAAAGAAAAAGCTTCATGATCAAATCTTGCCAATCAAGTTACCAACGGAGGTGGACCAAACCGGGTCGGTCCCGCCCTCAGGCGCCCAAATACCCGGACGCGGGGAGAAAGCCATGCTGTTCGAGCAGCCGCCCTGTTTCCGCGATGACTTCCCGCGGCAGGGATGGACCGGCGTGCAACCGCGGCGGCGGCGCCGTGCGGGCGGCCCGCGCGCCGTGCGCGAAGAAATGATCCATCGCCTTGTTGGCATTGGCGAAAGCATTGCCCCACGGCAACGGGCGCACGAGGGCGAAGACGTCGGCCACGACCGCCGCCACCCGGGTCGACAGCGCGGCGGCGGGGCCGGGACGGCCCGCCTGGAGCCACGCGAACACGTCCGCCAACTCCCGCGCGAAACAGTTGGCCGCGCTCAATAGAAAGCCTTGGTACGGACCGCCCGCGGCGGCGAACCACCGGGCATAGTCGCCCTCGGCCCCGCGCAGGGTAAAGACCCCCGACAAACCCGGCCGGGCCAGCACGACCCGGTCCGCGCCACTGGTATCTTTAAAGAACAGAAAGTTGTCGTACGCCGCGGCGAGTTCCGCCGCCACTTCGGGGGCGAGTTCATTCCCCGTCACCTGCGGCAACTGATAAATGGCCGTGGGGAGTCCGAGGGCGAGCACGCGGGATAAAGCCGCACGAATTTCCACCTGGGTGAGTTGGGCGCCGGTCGGGGGACAAACGGTAAATGCGGCCACCCGGGCCGCGGCCAGGGCGGTCGCGGCATCGCCCGCGCCGGCGCCCGCGCGCCGCCGGAGTCCGGCCATGAAAGCCTGCAAATCCGCCACCATGGCGGCGTCCGTGGCGTGCAACACGCCGACCAACACATACCGGCGGAGGCGGGCGGCCTGGACCAGGGCAAGTTCGCGCAACTCGTCCCGCTCGGCCGGGGTGAGTTCCCAAGCGTCGCCGGTCGAACCCGGAATCAAGAAACCTCCTACAAAAGGAGCCAGATGGGCGAGATGCGCCGCCATGCGCCCCGCATCACCGGCGCCATCGGGCGAGTAATGAGTCAGGGCGGGGCACCACAGCGGGGGCAAACCTTCGGGAAAGAGCCGCCGCAACTCGACCGCGCGGCGCGCCGCCACGGATTCGGGACTGGTCATGGCGCACTCTAACCGCCGGTTGGACAGTATCGCAATCCTTTTCCGGTGCCGGGTGATTCGGGGATAAAGATGGTAATCCGCAACTTATTTCCTTGCCTAAGTCATTGGGCCAGACTAGAATGCGTCGATGATAACTAACGATTTATCGAATATACCGGTTGCAACTCTTCGCCGAGTCATTGAGTTGCGGGAACAAATTGAAGGCCTCCAACAAGAACTTTCCGCCTTGGTGAGCGGCGCCCCCGCCCCCGAACCCACCTTGTTGCTGGTGGAAACCTTCACGGAATCCGCCCCCGAGGAGGCCCCCGTGGCGGAAGAAGCCCCCGCGGAAGCGGCCCCGGCCCCCAGCGGCCGCGGACGCAAAGTGATGAGCCCCGCCGCGCGCGCCGCGATCGCCGCCGCCCAAAAAGCCCGCTGGGCGAAGTTCCACAAGAGCAAAGGCACCGCCAAGCCGGCCGCCGCCGCGAAGGCCGCCACCCCCGGCAAGCGCAAGATGAGCCCCGAAGGCCGCGCCGCCATCGCCGCCGCCGCCAAGGCCCGCTGGGCCCGTGAGCGCGCGCAGAAGGGTAACTAAGCAGCCGCCAAGTAGTTTACCTGCCCCCGCCGCCCCCGCCCTGACTGGCAGGGGCGGCGACGGGAAAACGGAGCCGCCGACCGCGGCTCCGTTTTGCTTTTCCCACCGCGCCCCGCCGACGCCACTAACTCAACTGGTGGCAGAACATCGCGTCGCGGAGCTTCGGCTCGAACCAAGTGCTCTTGGGGGGCATGATGCCGCCCGCGTCGGCAATGGTCATCAGATCTTGAATGCCGGTGGGGAACATGGCGAAAGCGCAGGCGTATTCCCCGCTCCGCACCAACTTCTCCAACTCCCCGGAACCGCGGATGCCGCCCACAAAACTGATGCGCTTGCTGGTCCGCGGATCATCAATGCCGAACAGCGGGGCCAGCACGTATTTCTGGAGCAGGGTCACATCCAACTTCTCGATGGGATCGGAGGTGGCCGCGAATTGCGGCCGGAAGTTCAACCGGTACCATTGGTTCTCCAAGAAGAGACCCAACTCATGTTTGCGGCCCGGCCGGCCGTCGCCCCCGGGTTGCAGGATGAAGACCGCGTCCAACCGTTCCCGCAAGGTGGCGGGAGTCAGCCCGTGCAGATCCTTCAACACCCGGTTGTAGGGCAGGATTTGCATTTGGTTGTGGGGGAAGATCACGCTGAGAAACCACCCGCTGTGGCCCGCGCCGCGGCGGGCCTGGAAGACGCGCGCCGCGGCGGCGCTGCGATGATGGCCGTCGGCGATGTACAGGGCGGGCAGGGCCGCGAATTCCCGTTGGATTTGCGCGATCGTGGGCGCGTCGGCCACCACCCACGCGCTGTGGCGCACGCCGTCCGGGGCCGTGAAATCCACGTCCGGGGCCCCCGCGGTGCGCGCGGCCGCCAGGGCGTCGAGGGAAGCTTGCGCCCGGTAAGTCAGAAAGACCGGCCCGGTTTGGGAATCCAGCGTCTCAATGTGCCGCACGCGGTCGTCCTCTTTGTCCGGCCGGGTGAACTCATGCTTCTTGATGCGCTCGTGCAGGTAATCCTCGCAACTGGCCGCCGCCACCAGGCCGGTCTGGACATGTTGCCCCATCATTTGCCGGTAGAAATAAAAGCAGGGTTGGGCGTCCTGCACCAAGGCGCCTTCGGCGATGAGGCGCTCCAAATTGGCGCGGCCGCGGGCGTACACGGCGGGGGAGTACGGATCGGTGTCCGGCGGGAGGTCGATTTCCGGTTTGCTGACGTGCAGGAAACTCAGGGGGTTGCCGTGCGCCAGTTCGCGGGCTTCCGCGGTGGACATCACATCGTAGGGCAACTCACAAATCTTCGCCGCCAGTTCAGGCCGCGGCCGCAGGGCCGCGAAGGGTTTTAGCTCAGCCATAAAGCGCGCGAAGATAGCGGCGCGCCCGCCGGAACGCACGCCCTATTTTCAGAGCAGGGACTGGTTCCGCGCGCCCCGCACGAGGACCGTGCCGGCGATTTGATCGTGCCACGACTGCTTGCCCCGGCTGAAGGCCACCCAGAAGAAGCCCAATCCCAGCGCGGCGAGGGAAAGGGAACTGGCGAGCGCCCGGACCAAGGCCACGGCCCAGCCCACGGGCCGGCCGTCCAGCCGCACGAGGCGCAACCCCAAAATAATGCCCCCCACGGTGGTGCCGCGCACGGACCAGAGCAGGACGTGATAGCCCAGCCAGAGCAACATCACGGTTTGAAAGCCCGGCGGGGAGTGATGATGAAACACCAGCAAGGGAAGCACCAGGACCAACATGTCCAGCAGGACAGCGAAGAACCGGATCCAAAAGCCCGCGCGCGGCAGGGAGAAGGCTTCGGGCACGGGCACTACTGGCAGGGGCGGAACCGTCCCTTCAGCCACCGGATTACCGGCGGGAGCACCCGCCGGGGTTGCCGGGGCGGGCGGCTTGGGACGCTCACGGCGGAATTGCTCCATCCCGGCGAGCACCACCGCCCCGAGCCCAAACAGGCCGGTGCAGGCCCAGACGAACATACCCAGGATGGGAACGGTGTAGAGCACATAAAAGATCAGCGTGCCCAGCACCAAGGCCAGGGCCGGATGAGCATTGCCGTCCAAGCCGACCGGGCGGCCCAGTTGCCGGCCCGCGTAACGGTAAACCGTGATCTTGCCGAAGAGATAGGCCACCAAAGTGGCGGCGGAAAGAAAGGGGATGACCAGGATGCCGACCACCGTCACCAGCAGCAGCAGGGTCAGAAAGCCACAGAGAATTTTCGCCAGCATCCCCACAAACAAGGAACTGATGGGACGCTTTTCCATGGCGTCGACCGCGGCCTGGAGGGGGCCGGGAAAGAGCAATTGCAGCAACAGGTTGAACAGGAGGAATACCAAGGCCACGACCCAGGGCCAGCCCGTGTCATAGGTCAACAACCGCCCCCAAAACGGGCCATGCGCCAACCATGGAGTGATCGCGCCGAACAACGGGAACTGGTCCGCCCCAAAGGCCGTCACGTCCCCGCCAACCCGCGCGCCCGGGGGCCGCTTGAGGCCGCCACCGATGGCGACCACGTCCTTGCCAATCACCGCTTGGGGGCCGAGGGTGGTGGCTCCCAGAACCACCACCAGATCGCCCTCCACGGTGCCGTTGATCCGGGCATTCCCGGCCACAACCACCAAATCCCCCAACACCGTGCCGTCAATTTGGGCATCCCCGCCGATCACCACTTGGTCCTGATGGTTCGTGACGCCGGCGGGCAGGGTGAAGTTGGCGAAAATGGCGGGCGCATCCGCCCCGCCCGAAATCATCAGGGCCCCCGAGCCTGCCTCGTTCCCACCCGCGGGCGGGTCGGCGACGGGCGGGGGCTTGGGCACGGAGGCATTGGTGGCAGTCACGGCCGGCAGGTTGGTTTGCGCGGACAGGCGGAGCGGGGTCGCGAGCCACGCCGCGGCGGCGAGCAGGGCAAACCAATGGCGAAGTTGAAAACAGTGCTTCATAAATCAAATCCGGAGACGGAGCGGGGGGCGGCGGCTTGGTAAAAGATCGTGGCCAAACCCACGGTGCAAAAATAGACCAAGGCGACCACGCAGAGGGCCGCCAGGAGATACGGGGCACGGATATGGGCGACCAAGGCCGCCGCGGAGTCCGCCCCGGCGTTCAGCAAGACTTGGAGGAGATGCAGGCTGCCCGCCCCGCCGGCGAGTCCGCGGGGCAACTTCACCCCGCCGCCGGCGAACGGCGGGGCGAAGTGGTCGGCCGCGCCCAACAGGCCCAGGGCCAGGAGGGCGGAAAAGAGCCGGGCGGCCGGCGGCCAATCAAACCAAGGCCGCCGCCACCACGGGCGCGCCCGCTGCGCGGCGATCCGGGCCAGCACCGCGGGCAGGAGGGTCGGCGGGGCCGCGGGCGCGGGCAGATTCCGCAACCGGGGGTGGAGCCACCCGGCCAGGACGGCTTCGGATTCGGGATCATTTGGTTTCATAGTCATACACAGCCCAGCAAGGCCCGGCGGGGCGGGACGGGGGGAGGCGGTTGGAAGGCGGCGGCCAGCTCCCCTTCCGCCGTCCGTTGGAGACGTTGCCGCAGGGCGGTGCGCCCGCGGTGAATGTCCGTTTTGACCTTGCCCAGGGAAACGCCCAAGCGCGCGGCGATTTCCTCGTAGGTCAGGTCCTCGAAATGATAGAGCACCAGCGGCACCCGCTGGTTGGCGGGCAGCCGTTGCAAGGCGGCTTCCAAAATGGCCTGTTGCCGCGCCGTGTCCTCGGCGCCACCACCCACTTCCGGCTCGGGCGCGGGCAGGTTCGCGGCGTAATCTTCTTCCGGTTCGGCGCCGGGGAGCATGTCCGAGAAGAAACGCCACCGGGACCGGTAGCGGGAGAGATGATTGAGGCAGAGGTTGGTGGTCACCGTCTTCAACCACCCCCCGCGCCGTTCGTCCCCCCCCACCTCCGCAAATCGTTCGTAAGCCCGCAGGAAAACCTCCTGCGAAATGTCCGCCGCGTCCGTTTCATTGCCCAGCAGGCGCAGCGCGGTGGCGAACACCATGTTCTGGTAATCGCGCACAAACACTTCAAATGCTTCGGTTGAGCTCATCATCGTGCCGGGGAAGTTGGCGCCCCAGCTTAGGCACAGCACCCCGCCGGCGCACGAAAGTTTCAACTATTTGCAACCGGCCCCGGCGAACGGTCGCCACCGGCGCAAAAAAAAAGCCGCCGCCCCGGAACCGGGGCGGCGGCGGTGAGGACGGCTTCGATGGGGGGCGATCAGCGGGCGAGCCGGAAGAACTGGGCGTTGGCCGTGGGGGCCGGCGCGGTGTAGCCGCTGGCGGCGCCGGGCACGGTGACCCAGGGGCCGCCCAGCTTGGTGGCGCTTTGGAGCACGCTGGGGCCGGTCCAAAGATACGTCACGTTGGCGCCGCTGGTTTGGGTGAAAAGCCGGGCGACCACTTTGAACGCCAGGATTCCGTTGTTGGTGTCGAGCGCGAACAACCGGCCGCCCGCCACATCAAAGGCGGCGGCGCTTGTGCCGTTGAGGTTGTCGTTGCTGGTTTTGAAGAAATCCTGATCGATCAGGTTCGGCTCGGCGGCCGTGCCCGACACCACGCCCTGGACATCGTACAACTCCAAATCGTGGGGCG
This sequence comes from uncultured Pedosphaera sp., assembly GCA_903930565.1. Taxonomy (GTDB): domain Bacteria; phylum Verrucomicrobiota; class Verrucomicrobiia; order Limisphaerales; family Pedosphaeraceae; genus CAIXFN01. Next base: position 3,747 of record CAIYZC010000557.1, on the reverse strand, counting down.
TGGAATACGAGTTGATGCCCGCCAACAGGTTGTTGATCGGATCCACCGCGACGCTGGAGCAGGTGGTTTGTCCGGTGGCGAAGGTTTCGAGGAGCCCGTTGGTGCCCTGGGTGAGGTCGTAGGTCAGGTGCCGGAATTGGTACCCGGTGGACTTGGTCCAAAAGGTGTTCCCGGCCCCGAAAGCAATGCCCAATCCCGCCAAGCCGGCGGGCTGCGGCGCGGTGTCGATGATGTTGGGGTTGAAGATCACCCCGTCCCCGGTGGTGAACAGCACAACTTGGGTGCCATTGCGCGTACCGGCCAACAACTCCGTGTTCGCCCCCGCCCCGCGCACGGCGAACGTGTCACCGATGCGCTGCCCGACCCCGGGATCGCCCGGGCCCCAGGCCAGGTTGCAGGTCGTGCCCGGATTCTCATCCGCCCAGCTGTAGATGGTGTAGCCCGCTCCCGAGGTGTCCAAATTCGCCACGTAGATCACGCCGTCGCCACCCACCCCGACCAGGTTGACTTCGAAGGTGCCCGTGCCGGGCACAAACAGGCTGGTGTCCAAGGAGGAGATGTACGCCCCGGTATTGGCATTGAGCACATGCACGCCGTTGGAGGGCGAACGGCCCACCACGATCAAATGCCCGGTCACCGGGTTGTAGGCCAGCCCGCGTTGGGAGTTGTCATTGGACCACACAAACAGATCGCCGACACTGGCGCTCCAGAGGAGCGTGTCGGCCGCCGATTGGACACTGGCCGTGATGCCCAAGGGCGCGGGTGCCGAAGTGACGGCGCCGGCCACGTTGGTGATGACGCAGGAGTAGAGCCCGGCGGCGGCGAAGCCCAGGTTGGTGAACGCCAAGTTGGCGTTCGTGGCGCCCGCCAGGGTGTTGGTGCCGTTGAACAGCCATTGATAATGCAGCGGCGTGGTCCCGTTGGCGGAAACCGCAATGGTCGCGTAGCCGCCCTGCAGGACATTGGTGTTGCCCACGGGCTGGGTGACCACCGAAGGGGGCAGGTTGGTCACAAAATTGAGACTCAAGGCCACAATGCCGTTGTCGGTATCCAACCCGACCACCATGCCCGCCCCGACATCCGTGGCGCCGATGATATTGCCGTTGTTCCCGGCCACGCCGCCGGGGGACGGGAACAGGAAGTCCGCGGAAACGATCGGGGCGGCGGGATTGTTGATGGTGTAGGCCTTGAGATGATGCGTGCCGGCGGTGGTCGAGGTGGTCGTCACTTCGCCCGCCACGAACCGGATGCCGTTGGTCGCGTAACTCTTCACGCCCACCAAATTGCTGTCCGGGCTGACGCTGATGGTGGTCACCAGGGTGGAGGTGACGGCCACGGGATCGAAGCTGATGTAGCGCAAACTGGAGCTGCCGCTGTTTTTGCAATAAAAGGCGTTGTTCGTGCCGTCGAAGGACAGCGCTTTGCCGTAATCATTGGCTCCGATCCCGGCCGTGCTGGGAAATTCAGTGGCGGTGAAGTTGGTGCCATCGGTGGTGGTGAACAACGCGAAATGAGTCGCGCTGGAGCCGGAAGCAATGATCTGGGTGTTCGTGCCGGCGCCGCGCAAGTCGAACGAATCCCCGTACCGGGTCACCCCGGCGCCCACGGGCGAACCCGCGCTGTTGTAGGCCACATAGGGCGGATTCAGCAACCCGTCCGCTTCAGAGTTCCAGCGGTAGAGTTTGAAGGAGCTGCCGCTGCCGCCGTAGAGATTGCAGGCGTAGATCACGCCGTCGTCGGCGACCCGGACATGCTCCATGGCCAGCGTGCCGCCGGTGATGCCACTGTTGTTCAGCGCACCAAGATCACTGCCGTCCACGCCGCTGACCACCGCGATGTGATTGGATTGCGCACGCGTGGCAAAGAGCACGTTGCCCGTCAGTTTGTTGATGGCGACGCCGCGCTCGGTGTTGGCGGTGCCACTCAGATCCGCGCGGGCGTTGTAAGCCAGAGACCATTTGGGGCTCAGCACGAGGCTGGGGGTTTGCGCGTGGAGGGAACCGGCGGCGAGCAGGCCGGCGGCCAGAAGCGCCAAAGCGGAAAGGGGGCGGCGACAGGGGAGTTGGTGATGGGGGGAGACGGATTTCATTGGGAGGAGGCGATGGGAGTTTGCGTGGGCGGCCGGGCCACCGGCCGCCGGGAACAGTTGAACCGACTTTCAGGAAAATTCATCAAGGCGAGTAAGGGTCCGGCGGCACCGTCGTCATCAAACGGCGGATATCCGGATCGTCCGGCTGACTATTGGAGTATTGCGCGGCGTTGGCGATGTAGGGCCCGCGCCAGTGCCAATCTTCGGCATGGCCGTCGGCGAAGGCCAGGACGCAGCCATTGTTATGCCGGCTGGCGGGCACATTCCAATAACCAAAGTCACCGCCATTCCGGGGGTAAATCCCCAAGGCGTTGTTGTCGATGCTGTTTTCTTGTTCGTCCACGAACACCGAGGCCAGGCTGGGACGCGGATTGACGAGATCCGCGGCCCGTGCCACCAGATTCGTGGGGACGGGATCGCCCTCATTCATCCAATTCACTCCGATGCTCATGGACACGCTGCGGGAACGCAAAAGCCCGGGGGAACCCACCACGGTCGAACGGTCCGCCGGGCAATGGTAAATGGCGGCGCTGGAATTGTAGGGAAACAAAACCCCGGTGGTGATGGCCAGATTGGTCGGATCCAATTGCGCGTTTCCGGTCCAGGCCACGCCGGGGGCCGCCCCGCTGCGAATCCAGGCCAGAGTGCCGCAGGCGGCGTTATCGCGGGTGAAGTTATTGACGAGCCGGTCATGAAAATCCCCGGAGTACATCAACCAGCAAACGTCCAATTGCTTGAAATTGCTCAGGCAACTGGCGGTGAGGGCGCGCGCTTTGCCCCGCGCCAGCACGGGGAGTAACAGGGAGGCGAGAATGGCGATGATCGCCAGTACGACGAGCAGTTCGATCAAAGTGAACGCCGCCTCTCGGTGACCCGCGCGGTAGGATTTTTCCCGACAAACCATTCCGGCTAGTAAAACAACCCGTTCTCCGCTGTCAAATTCTTTTCACCATCACTTGCCGCCTCCGGGCGGCGCCGACTACCTTGGGACCGTGCCGTCCCCGTCCCAGCGCGCCCGCTCCAGCGACTTGACCCGCCCGCCGCGGGTCATTGCCCGCGTTTTGGCGGGCGGATTGGGCGCCCGGCTGGGACGGGACAAGAGCCGGGTCCGGCTCGGGCGGCGCACGCTGACAGGTTGGGCGCTGGCGGCCGCCCGCGCCGCCGGGCTGCCCGCGCGTGCGCTGCGCCGCGATGCCGTGGCCCGGTGCGGTCCCCTGGGCGGCATTTTGACCGCGCTCCAGGGCACCCGGGCGGACGCCGTGTTAATCCTTGCGTGCGACATGCCCTTCGTGCCCCCGGCCCTGCTGCGCCGATTGCTCCGCGCGCTGCGTCCCGGCGCGGCGGCGGTGATGATGGTGTCGGACGCAGGGGTGGGCTTTCCCTTGCTGCTGCGGCGGGAACAATGCCTGCCGGTGGTGGCGCGGCAGATTGAGCGCGGCGCATTTTCCCTGCAGGCGCTGGGCGAAGCCCTGGGCGCCCGCCGCTTGCGGCCGGCGGACCGGGACGCCGCCGCCCTGTGGAACGTGAACACGCCGGAGGAGCTGCGGGCGGCCCGGGAAAAGATTCGCCCGGCGCGGCTTGCCAAGCCCCGGCGGGCGGGGTAGCTTGGCGGCATGTCAAAACCAGTTGTCACCCTGCTGGCCCTGGCCGTCGCGGTC
>CAIYZC010000556.1 GCA_903930565.1 uncultured Pedosphaera sp. | reverse complement strand
GTCAGGATTTGGGCAAAGTGCTCAACCAACCCGCCGGCCTGGACGCCCCCACGCTGCAACCGCTCACCGACCGCGCCCTCGCCCTCGCCGGCGCCAAGGGCGACGCCGCCCGGCAGGCCGAAATCCAAGCCGCCCAGGCCCGCGCCGCCCAACTCGCCGCCGAACACCCCGCGAGCCCGCTCGCCCTCGCCAAAGAGCTGGACACCCTGGCCGCCGAAGCCATGGACGCCACCCGCAACGCCGCCTTGGAAGCCCCGCTGCACGCCGGTTTGGAAAAAATGGAAGGACTGGCCGCGCCGGTGCGCGATTGGTCCGACTCCGCCGTCCCGGTCGAAGTCGCCGCCGGCGCCGCCCACGACGCCGCGGCCGGCCTCGCCGCCGCCCCGAAAAGCTGGGAGGCCCACCAACAAGCCTCCGAAATCCTCGCCGACGCCGCCCGTCAATTGCGCCAAAACGCCGCGCTCCAGGACCTCGCCGGCCATGAACCTTTCCCGGCCCCGCCCGCCGACGCCGCGGCCGAGCCCACGCCCGGCGAACCGTCCCTCGCCGAGACCCGCACCGCCCATCCCGAAGGCGCCGCCGGCCGCGCCCTCACCCAAGCCCCGCCGCGGGGCGTGGACCAGGCGGAATGGGCGCGCTTGAACGACCGCCTCCGCCAGGGCATCCGCAACAGCGGCGCCGAACATTTCACCCCCGAACAACGCGCCGCCATCCAGGCCTATTTCGAAAAACTCGGTTCCGTCAAATAAATGATCCCCTCCGTGCCCCCCCGTCGTTTTCTGTTCCGCGCGCTCCGGTTGCTGCCCCTCGTGTTCCTCACCTGGACCGCCGGCGCCCAGACCTCCGACCGCGATATTCTCCGCACCCTGCAAGCCGAGCAACCCCGGGACCTCGCCGTCCGCCGCGCCCTGGCTTATCTCCGCGGCCAGCAAAAGGCCGATGGCACCGTCGCCGGCCATTTCCCCGCCGCTCTCACCTCCATGGCCGTCATGGCCCATTTCGCCGCCGGCCATCCGCCCGCCGACCAGGAACACGGCCCCTGGCTCAAGCGCGGCATCCACGCCGTCCTCGCCCAGCAAAACGGCGACGGCTACTTCGGGGAGCGCGACGGCAGCCGCATGTATGGCCACGGCATCTGCACCCTCATGCTCGCCGAGGCCCTCGGCATGGCCCACGACGAGGAACTCGATGAATCCATTCGCCGCGCCTTGAAGCTCGCCGTCCGCGTCACCGTCAACGCCGCCCTCGTCCCCAAGAGCGCCCGCGACGCCGGCGGCTGGCGCTACACCCCCGACACCACCGAATCCGACCTCAGCCTTTCCGGCTGGCAAATCATGGGCCTCCACGCCACCCAACAAGTCGGCCTGCCCGTCCCCGGCGCCGTCCTCACCAACGCCGTCGCCTACACCCTGCGCCTCATCAACCCGGACGGCAAAGTCGGTTACCAAGCCCCCGGCGAAGACCGTCCCGCCCTCCGCGGCCTCGCCCTCCTCGTCCTCGTCATCGGCCATGAGGAAAAAAACCCCGTCGCCAAGCGCGTCGCCGAGCGCCTCCTCGCCGACCCCCTGGCCTGGACCGGTGACCGCTTCTACTACCGCGCCTATTATGACGCCGTCGGTCTCAGCCGCGCCTTCCCCGCCGAATGGGAAAAGTATCTCCCCGCCTACGAAACCACCCTCCTGGCCCACCAACTACCCGACGGCTCCTTCGACGCCACCGGCGACAGCGAAGCCAAAGGCGCCGGCCCCATCTACAGCACCAGCATGGCCGTCATGGCCCTCGCCGTCCAACGCCACGTCCTCCCCGCCTACCAACGCTGAACGTCGCCCCTGGGACCGCCGGCTTCCAGCCGGCCTCCCTTTCCGCGCTGCGACCCGACCGTGCCCCAAGTTACCCCGTCCATCCGGTCCATGTGGTCCATGCGGTCCATGCTTCTATTCCCCCCCTTTTTTCATTCCCCTTCGTCCCCCTTCGCGTGAGCATCCCTTTCTCGCGCTCAGCTTTCGCCCCCGATCCTCAGGCCCCGCTCGCCCTGCTCCACGTGAGATAATCCCCGAAAGGTTGCGCCCTGCCGGCGGCCGGGTTATGTTGCCGAGGTCATGAATTTTCGTTTCCAAATGGGCAAAGCAACCGAGGTGGCGGGCTTGTTCCTCGCCCGGGCCGGCGGCCAGATGAACGTCATGAAATTGGTCAAATTGGTGTACTTGCTCGACCGGCTCTCCATCGACCGCCGGGGGATTCCGGTGTGCGGCGGCGATTACCTCTCGATGCGCAACGGGCCGGTCACGAGCGAGTTGCTGGATCTGATCACTGATGGCCGCCTCTACCAAGTCCCGGACCGACGCTGGGAACAGTGCGTAGGGGCTCGGGCGGATCACCAAGTGACCCTGCTCAAGGCACCCGGTCGCGAGGAATTGTCGGACAGCGAAGTGAAACTGTTGGACGAAGTCTGGGCGGAACACGGTGGCAAAAACCAATGGGAACTTGTGGATTGGTGTCACGCCCAATGCCGGGAATGGACCCCGGTGTCCGCCGGCCAGGCCCCGATCTCCATTGAGCAAATTGGCGCCGCCCTCGGCAAGGACGCCGCTGCCCAGGCTTGGCTCACCCGCGAGGCCCGGGAACTCAACCGCCTCAATGAAATCTTCGCCGCCGGCTGAGCCGTTCCGTTTCCGGCCGGGGACGGCGTTAAAATCCCGCCGGGAGCCGTTTCACCGTTGTTTGATTCTTTCCGACCCCGCCCGGAATGGTGGTTGGGTGGTGCTGGTGCGGGTCACCACCCATGACGGCCGCTGGCCGGACCAAGATTGCCTCCTGACTTCGACGGATTGGCCCGCCTTGGATCATCCATCCACCGTGGCTTATTCCACAGCCATGTGCGGTCAGGTGGAGGCCAAATTGTTGCGGGCGATCGAACTTGGCGAGTTCGAGCTCATTGCTCCGCCGCGACCGGAAATCCTCCAGCGTGTCATCGCCGCCGCCCACAATTCGGCCGGCCTGTCTCCCAAAGCCAAGTCCTGGCTCGCCACGCTCTGACCGATCCCAGGTTCCCCACCGATCCTTCCCGCCGCGGGAGGAGAGAGCCGGGGCGGGGAGGGCCAGTTCCGCCAATGTGGGGCAGGTCTCCGACCTGCCGTATCCGGCCATCTCCGCATGGCCAGGACCTTCAACTTCCAAAACCCCCGCAACCATCCGCGTTCGCGGGCACTACGGGGTCAGAGACCCCGGGATACGGCAGGCCGGAGGCCTACCCTACAACAAAGGCGTCCGCTGCCCCCCCCCACGACGTCCTTCACTCCAAACGTCACCAAACCGCGCGCCGGCATCTTGGAGTGCGGTGAAAACAACGTGCGGCACCGCTTTTGAACTCACCCCACCATCCGAAACCCTCGCCACCAAACCCAACCCACCCCCGCCCGCGACGGCCCCTTTTCCCCAGTCCCGGAGGGACGCTTCGTGCTCGCGCCAAAGGTGCGAAATTCCTCAGCCCGGGATAAAATCCCGGGTCATCGTTCCCCAAAAAACCAGCGTCCTGTAGGGACGCGACCCCACCCCCCCAAAAAAAAAAACCGCAACTCCCCGCCCTCATTCCCCTTCGTCCCCCTTCGCGGATTCGCGCCTTCGCGTAAACATCCCCGCCCGTTCTCGCCCCACCGCCCACCGCCCTGGTAAAAATTTCTTGACGCCGCGCTTTTTGGCGTCGG
>CAIYZC010000555.1 GCA_903930565.1 uncultured Pedosphaera sp. | reverse complement strand
CCCTTCGCGCCCGGCCCGCCATTTCCCGCCGACTCCGCAAGCTTGACTTGCGGCCCGCCGGCGTCAGCATGAGGCCATGGCGACCCCATGAAATCCGCTCCTGAATCCATGTCGGTCCGTGCCCGCGGCTTCACCTTGATCGAGCTGCTGGTCGTGGTGGCCATCATCGCCATCCTCGCGGGGCTGTTGCTGCCCGTCTTGGCCAAGTCCAAAATCAAGGCCCAGGGCATTCTCTGTCTGAACAACCTCCAACAACTCCAGTTGGCCTGGCAGTTGTACAGCGACGATGCCAATCAACTGCTGGTGCCCAATGGCGACGGCGGCGCCGCGGGTTGGGTGGGCGGCTGGCTGCCCACGGCGCCGGACGCCACGAACTACACCTTGCTCCAAGCTCCCGCCGGCAAGCTTTGGCCCTACAACACGTCGGTGGGGATTTACAAATGCCCCGCGGACCGCAGCACGGTCAAATTCGGCTCCGCCATTATCCCCCGGGTCCGCAGTGTTGCCATGAATGGCAACATGAACGGCAACAGTTGGTACACGGCCCAGGTCGACGCCACGTTCTACACCTTCCGCAAGCTTTCCGAGATTCAACGCCCATCCCCCTCCCAGGCCTTCGTTTTTTTGGATGAGCACCCGGAGAGCATTGATGACGGATACTTCCTGGTGGTCCTCGATCAAAAGGGCGTGTGGGGTAATTGGCCCGCCACCTACCATAACGGCGCCTGCGGTTTCTCTTTCGCTGACGGCCACGCCGAGACCAAGCGTTGGCAGGATCCCGTGACCCTTGCCGCCCAAATCGGCGGCTCCAGTCCGGCGCCGCACGATGTTCCCTGGATCCAATGGCGCACCTCCGCGCCCAAGAACCCCGCCCAAACCTGGCCCCCATGAACACCCACTCCAAACCTCCCCTCCAATCCCCTTCGGCTCCTCCGCTTTTTCCACCCGTTGCTGCGGCCTTACTCCGCTGGGGCTTCGGTGCTTGTATCGGTTGCCTGTCCGTCCTCGCCGTTGGGGGCGCCGCCGTTCCGGCCACTGACGCGCAAATCCGCCAAGCCCTCGCCGATCGGGTGGACCGCGACCACGCCGCCCCGGGGATCGTTGTCGGGGTGGTGGATGCCAAGGGATCGCGGTTTTTCGCCCACGGTCATTTCGCGGGGGCCGACACCCCGGCCGTGGATCCCGACACCGTGTTTGAAATCGGTTCGGCCACCAAGGTGTTTACCAGCCTGTTGCTGGCGGAAGCGGTCGGACGCAAGGAAGTGGCGCTCGATACCAAAGTGGCGGAACTGCTGCCCGCGGAAGTGCGCGGCAGTGCCCGCGCCGCGCAGACGATTACGCTGCTGGGGTTGGCGACCCATCATTCGGGTTTGCCCCGCTTGCCCGACAACCTCGTCATTTTCCAGCCCGGGAATCCGTATGCGGATTATACGCCGGCGGACTTGTATGAGTTTCTCGCCGAGTTTCCCCCGCCCGCGGACACCGGCATCGGCTACGCCTACTCCAACCTGGGGGCCGGCTTGCTGGGCCATCTGTTGGCGTTGCGTGCGGGCACCAACTACGAGGCGTTGGTGCGGGCGCGCATCACCGCGCCGTTGGGCATGTCCGCGACCGCCATAACTTTGTCGCCCGCGCTGCGGGACCGCCTGGCCCCCGGCCACGCCGGCCACGGGGTGCCGGCCGCCAATTGGGACCTGCCGACTCTGGCCGGCGCCGGTGCGCTGCGTTCCTCCGCCCGGGATCTGTTGGTATTCCTCGCCGCCAACCTTGGCCTGCGCCCCTCGCCCCTCCTGCCCGCCATGCGGCTGCAGCGGGAACCCCGGGCCGCCACCGATTCAGCGGTGGTGCGCATCGGTCTCGGCTGGCACCTCACCACCAAGGCCGGCGCCACCACCGTTTGGCACAACGGCCAGACCGGTGGGTATCATTCCTTTTTGGCCTTCGACCCCGCCGCGCAGCGCGGCGTCGTGGTGCTCGCCAATTCGACGGCGGCGCTGGAGGATTTGGGCGGTTTCGTCTTGGATGTCGCGCACGCCCTCACCCCGTCCCCGGTCGATGCGGGGCTGCGGTTCACACCGGTTCCCCCGGCTGTGCTCGCCGCCCGCGCCGGTCGGTATCAATTGACGCCGCAGGTCTTCTTCAACGTCCGTCCGGCCGGCGATCATCTCGAGGCCCGGTTGACCGGTCAAAGCTACCTCGCGCTTTATCCCGCTTCCCCCACGGAATTCTTCTACTCCGACGTGGACGCCCGCATCACTTTCGAACCGGCGGCCGGGAGCGGCAAGGCGGCTTTGGTGCTCCATCAAAATGGCCGGGACCAACGCGCATCGAAACTCGCGGACGCGGGAACCCCGGACCCGGTGCCTGTGCGGCTGGATTCCGCTCTGTACGACCGTTACGCCGGCCGTTACGAACTGGTTCCCGAGGCGGTCTTCACGCTCCATCGCCGCGGCGACCACTTGGTGGCGCGCCTCACCGGCCAGAGTTATCTGGAAGTGCTGCCAAGTTCCGCCACGGAGTTCTTTTATCGCGACCTCGATGCGCGCCTGAGCTTTGAAGTCGGTGCCGGCGGGGCGGTGAAAAGCCTGACGCTGCACCAAAACGGACGGGACCAAAAAGCCCGGCGATTGCCTTGATCCTCTGTCCCGGGGCGTCCTTCAACGAAGAAACATCTCGGCGGCCGAGTCGGCAAAACGCAGGCCGGCGGGGGTGAGCTGAAAGCGGTCGGCGTCCTCCCGCGCCCAGCCGCGGGCGGTGAGTTGCGCGATGTCGGCGGACCATTCGGGCCGCAAATCCCAACCGGTGCGCTCCCGGAATTCCTGCCGTCCCCAGCCCACGTTCATGCGCAGGCCGAACGCGGCGGTTTCGGCGGCGCGCGCCAGCGGGGCCAAAACTTCGGTGGTCTCGACCGCGCGTTCCCCCTTTTCCAAGCGGGCGCAATACATCTCGGTGTTCGACCAGTTCTTGGTCCGCGCCCCGCCCACATATCCGGCCGCACTCGGGCCGAGGCCGAAATACTCGCCGCCCCGCCAATAATTGACGTTGTGGCGGCACGCCCGGCCGGGAATGCGGTCCACCACGGCGGTGCCGGTCACCGGGGTGGGGGGGCGTTGCGCGGTTTCCGGATCGCGGGCGAAGTTGGCGATTTCGTACTGGTGGAAGCCCGCGGCCGCGGAGCGGGCCACGAGTTCCTCATACATGTCGCAGGCGAGATTCTCGTCCACGTCGAACTCCTTGGCGTGCAGGCGCTCGTAGAGCGGCGTGTCCTCCTCGTAAATGACCTCGTAGCTCGACAGGTGTTCGCTTCCCAGCGCCAGCGCCTCGGCCAGGGTGGCGCGCCAAATCTCCATCGTCTGACCGGGGATGGCGAACATCAGATCCACGTTCAGGTTGTCAAAACCCGCCTGCCGCAGGATGTCGAAGGATTTGAACACCATCTCCCGGCTGTGGACGCGGCCCAAACGGTCCAACAATTGTTCATCCAGGGATTGCACCCCCATGGAGATGCGGTTGACGCCCCCCGCGCGCAGGAGTCGTGCCTTGTCCAGGGACACCGTCGCCGGGTTGCATTCCACCGTCCATTCCCCGGCGCCGCCCAAGCCCAGCCGGCGCAAGGTTTCGAGGATCAGTTCCCATTGCCGCAGGTTGAGGATCGAGGGGGTGCCGCCGCCAAAGAAAATCGTCTGTGGCCGCACCTGATCGGCCACCAATTCCAGCTCGCGCACCAACGCCAGCACGTAGCGCTGGATCAATTCCCCGCTCGAGGCCTCGGAATAAAAGGCGCAATAGGAGCACTTCTGCGCGCAAAAGGGCACATGGACGTAGAGGCTCGTGACGGGGGCTGAATTCATGGGGGGCTTACCTAACCGGTCCGGCGCCAAAGAAGAAGCGCCCGGGTCCGGGGACCCGGGCGCTTTTTGAATTCCCCGCCGCGGCCGGCGGGGGCGACGAATCAGGCGCGGCCGGTGTGGACGGCCAAGCGCACGCTGGGCCCGCGACGGCGGGAAACCACGCGGCGGTAATTGCGGCGGCGACGGCGGCGATCCCGGTTCTCAGCGGAAAAGGCCCGCTTGCCGATCAGTTCCCAGAGACCGAAACCAATCATCGCCAGCACCAAACCAATCATCAAAACTTGTGTCGTAATCATATGCTCACCCCGAACGCGGACAATGTATCAGCCCCCCCGAAAAAAGCAAGCGGCCCAACGATTTTTCGCCCCGGTTTTTGCCCGTGGTGGGCGGCCGGTTTGGCCGGCTATTTCGCGGCCGGCGCGGGGGCGGCGGCGGGCGCGGCCGGTGCCGGGGTGGGGGCGACGCCGTAATTCTTCACGAGGTATTCCAAAAGCGCGGGCACGTTGTTGGTCGGGATCGGCGCACCGTATTTTTGAACCATCTTGGTGATCTCCGCCTGCCAGACCGCTTGGCTGAGTTTGGGCTGCGTGCTGATGTAATCCGCCGAATGGCAGAGCAGACACTGCCCGGCGGCGAGATCCGCGCCCGGGCCCGGCTTGAGCCGGGCGGTCTCCGGCGGCAGCGTGAACGTGCGTTCGGCGGCCGGCAGGGGGCGGTCGGCGGCGAGCACGAGGGCGGCGGCTACCGCGGTGAGGCTGAGCGAAGGGGAAAATCTCATGATGCGTGGGGTGGGGGAGGTGATTAAACGGCCGTGACGCGGACGGTTTCGACCACGTTCCGCATGTAGCCGGAGGGGTTCCAAAGGGGTTCCAAGGGCTGGGATTGACCCAGGCGGTTGGTGGCTTTGACCTTCAACGTGAGGGTTCCCCCCCGTGCCGGGGTGAAGGGGACGGACCATTCCCGGAACGAGTATTTACCCAAGTCGCGCCCCAGCGTGGCGGCGCGCCACGTTTGCCCGCCATCCTCCGAGAAGTCGATTTCGCGCAGCCCGTATCCCCCGTCGAAAGCAATGCCCTTCACTGTGAGCGTCTCGCCCACGCGCACGGGCGCGCCGTCGGCGAGGCTGGTGATGAAGGAGCGGACGTTGCAGCGCGTGATGGGGATGGTCTTTTTCGCCGTCGTGCCGGGTTCCACGCAGCCGCAGGAGTTGTCCGGGATGCGGTAGGCGGGACTCATCCAAAACCCGTTGAACACTTCGTCCAGCACGGTGATTTCATTGAGGTGTTTCACCCAATACGTGCCGTAATGGCCGGGCACCACCAGCCGGAGTGGAAACCCGTTCAACCACGGCAATTCCTCACCATTCATCTCATAGGCCAGCAGCAGCTCGCCGTCCAAAGCCTGGTCGATGTCGAGGGCCTTGATGAAATCCGGCGTCGTGGGGAGCAGCGGCCGGTCGAGGCCGTTGAAGGTCGCTTGTTTGGCCCCGGCCGCAACCCCGCACGCGTTCAGCACGTCGGTCAGGCGCGCCCCCTTCCAGCGGGCGTTGCCCATCGCGCCGTGGCCCAACTGGCCGCCCGGCACGCGCGGTTCGGAAAAACCGCGGCTGTTGCCCGAGCATTGGTTCACCGCCACCAGCTCGACCGGCTCAAACTTGGCTTTCAATTCCGCCAGGGAAAACTCGCGGGGCGTGTTCACCTTGCCTTTGATCTCCAAGCGAAACGTGTCGGGATCAATCCCCTGGGGCGGGGAAACCGTCAGGTGATAGCGGACAAAGAAGGCGTCGTTGGGCGTAATCACCCCTTCGTTGAAGACGGAAAACGGCGTCTCCAATTGCGGCGGCCGGCTCGTGAGGCGCAGCAAGGGCCGCTTTTGCGGGTAGGCAACCAACGGGCGCTCCCCATTGTCGAAGGGCAGCCGGGCGATGTCCTCCGCCAAGGCCGCCCCCGCGCCCCCGGTGACCGCGGCCCCCACCCAGCCCGCCGCCCGGAGAAAACGGCGGCGGTTGAAGGGCGTCCCGGTGCGCTTCGGCAACTGTTGCATGCCGGCAAATTAGCTGGCGGGGGCGAAAAGAAAAGCCCGAAGGCGACGCGTTCCCGTTATTTCACAAACCCCTGCGTGCGCCCTGGTGTTGCCGCGCGGCTGCTGCCCCTGGAGCTCTTGGCACGTGCGGAAGTGGCGTGCGGCGGGCCGCGGGCTTTTAACGCCCCCGGCGCGGGGGCTTTTGGCCGAGCCGTTGCAGCTCGTGAAGGGGCGTTCCCGGGGGGATCGGGTGCCCGAGGAGGCGCTCCTTTTCCTTGCGCGCTTTCCAATCTTCCTCCCGCTCCGACAACACGCTGAAATTGCCGGCCGCGGTTATTTGGCAACCGATCACCAAGCGTTGATCGTACGGGTAAAGCTTTCGTTTGGCGGCGAGCAGTTCGCGCATGAGCGCCTCACCGTCTGCCGATTTCAAGTCCGCGATGGCGGCGGGTTTCTCCGCTTGGAGTTTTTGCAGCCGGGCCTGCAGGCTGTCGTGCGGCCACTCCGCCGAGGGCAGGAGACTGCGGTTCCACGCAATACTCGCCGGCACCGCGGCGATACAGGCCGCGTCCCCCGGGGTTTGCTCCGGGGGCGGGCGCAGGGCGAGTTGGGAGCGTTGCGCGAGGGCGGCGGATAGTTTGTAGTCGGGCATGGTGGTTGGAGTGGTGTGCGGGCCGGTTTCAGCGGCACCCGCGGCGCTGGCGGGGGGCGAGCCGCGCGCTCCCGCCAATCGGGGCGCTTTCGTGCCGCAAAGTTCCGCGGGCGCTGGGCTGGCCCGTTAATCGCTCCCGGGCCCGCCGCTCCCGCCAAATGGCCTCCGCCTCCCAGATCAGGTTCAATTGGTCGGCCGGCTCAAAGTGCAAGCTTACGATGCTTCGTCGATCCACGGAGAAAAGTGTGCGTTTGGCCGCCAGGAGCTCCAGCACAAGCGCTTCGTGATCGGGGGATTTGAGCCCGGCGCAGCAATCCGGATCCTGCTCCTGCAGCCGCCGAATTTGCGACTGAAAATGTTGGCGGTCCCAAAATTTGGCGGGTTGGAGGCTGCGGTTCCAGGCTGCGCCGGCCAACACCAGCGCGGGGGCTAGTTCCGCGTCAGGGCCGGCCTCCAAAGGTCCCCGCAGGACTAGTTCCGCCAAGACTAGGAGCGCGTCGGAAAGTCGGCTGATGGGTTCAGGCATGGCATGGCGTGCGGCGGAGGGGCGGGATTTAGCGGCGCCGCCGGCGTTCGCGGCGGGTCGGCCGGGTCAACAGCTTGCGCCAGCCGGGGGGCGCTACTTGGTCCAAAGGCGTGCCCGGCGGAATGTGTTGGCCCAGCAAGGCCTGCAGTTTCATCCGGTCGGGCCAAACCTCCTCCGGTTCCCATACCACGTTCAAACGGCCTTCCGCGATGAAACTAAAGCTGGCCACGGCGCGCCGATCCTTGGGGAAACGGGCGCGTTTGGCGGCCAAAAGTTCCATCACCAACGCCTCGTGGTTCGTCGATTTCAGTTGTGCCGAGCAACCGGGATAACGCGCTTCGCTTTCTCGCACGAGCGCTTGGAAATCATGGGGTTCCCAAGTATTCTCGGGGATGAGGCTGCGGTTCCAAGCGACGCTCGCCAACAGCACGGCGGGGCCGATCAGTTCATCCGCAAGCTCTTCCAACGGTTCGCGCAAGACGAGTCGCGCGAGTTCCAGCAGGGCGTCGGAAAGTTTGCCGGGGGCTTCGGACATGGCGGGGGCGGCGGTCGTTACCAGGCAAACCCCACTTTGCGCGCAACGGGTTTGCCGGACATGAATTCGTCGGTTTTACGCAATCGCCAATCATCCTCGTAAACCCAGTGCAAGTTCAAAATCCCATCCGCCGTCAGTTGACAATCGGTGAGGGCGCGTTTGTCCTGCGGATCG
This sequence comes from uncultured Pedosphaera sp., assembly GCA_903930565.1. Classification (GTDB taxonomy): domain Bacteria; phylum Verrucomicrobiota; class Verrucomicrobiia; order Limisphaerales; family Pedosphaeraceae; genus CAIXFN01. The sequence goes on along the minus strand of CAIYZC010000555.1, from coordinate 3,271 downwards.
CGGGTGCGTTTGGCGGTCAGCATTTCCAGAACCAGCGCCTCGTAATCCGTTGATTTGAGTTGGCGGAGGCAACTCGGGGACGTGCGTAACAAGACCTGGAATTGTGGCGCATACTCTTGATGCCGCCATTCCTTGGCGGGCACCAAGCTGCGGTTCCCAGCCGTGCAAGCGAGGATCATGGCCGCCCAATGGGTGTGCGGCCCTGCGGACGCGAGCGGCACGCGCAACGCGCGCTGCGCGAGTTCGCTCACCAGATCAATCATCGGTCCCGTGGGGGAAGCCATGGCGGTAAGTCCGCGCGAGTGGTGCCGCGTCGTGCGCCGTTATTTCACAAACCCCTGCGTGCGCAGCCAGCTGCTGCAGGCGCGGGTCCAAGGGTGCATCTTCAGGGGATCGTTTTCCGGGGTGCCCAAGCCGATGCCGTGGCGGCCGGATTGGAAGACGTGCAGATCAAACGGCACCCCGTTCTGCCGGAGGGCGCGGGCGAAATCCAGGCTGTTCTCCACCGGCACCGCACCGTCGTCCGCGGTGTGGAAGAGGAAGCACGGCGGCGTGGCCTTGGTGACCTGCAATTCATTGGAGAGCAGTTGGATTTGCTCCGGGGTGGGGTGGTCGCCCAACAAGTTCTTGCGGGAACCGGTATGCGTTTTTTCGCCCATCGTGATGACGGCGTAGCACAGGATGCCGATATCCGGCCGCGAGCTTTGGCGCTCGATGGGGTCGGCGGCGTTGGGCTGGCCGGCATCAAAATGAGTCACCAGCGTGGAGGCCAGGTGACCGCCCGCGGAAGAACCCATGATGCCGATATGTTTCGGATCCAGCTTCCAATCCGGCGCCCGGGCGCGGACCAAGCGCACGGCGCGGGCCGCGTCCTGCAGCATGACCGGGTGGCGGTAACCGTGGGAGCCGAGGCGGTACTTGAGCACGAAGCCCGCCACGCCCTGATCATTGAGCCAGAGCGCGTAGTTCTTGCCTTCGTGCCCCGCGAGGCCGCCGTAACCGCCGCCGGGGCAGATCACGATTGCCGCGCCGGTCGCTTTGGCCGGGTCCGGGAAATACGGCGTGAGCGTGGGAATATCCTGGTCCGCCGTGCCCAGCGCGCCCGGCGCACCGTCCGGCCAGAGGGGAAAGGAATTGGTGGCCTGCTGCGCGCCGGCCACCGCCGCGAAGGCCAGCCAAGTGAGAACGGTGAGGATGCGTATCATAGTGCTTGTGGGCGGAATTCTAGCCGCCCGGCCAAATTTGGCCAGCCCAACTTTTTCCGCCCGTTCACCCGCGCAATCTGCTTGTCACGCGCCCGGGGAAATGTTGCAATCGGCCAGCCGCAAACCCAGATTTTTTTAATTCTATGAAGACTCTCGCCGCCGCCGCGAATCGCCGCCAATTTCTCCAAACGGGCCTCCTCGGAGCCGCCGCCGTCGCCGCTGTCGGGCTGCCGGCCAACGTTCCCGCCGCCGTCACCAAGCCTGAACGCGACACCGCCGCCGCACTCAAGCTCGGCATCGCTTCCTATACCTACCGCAAGTTCCCCTTGGAAGCCGCCCTCGCCATGACCAAGGAAGCCGGCCTCAAATACATCAACCTCAAGGACATGCACCTGGCCATCAACAGCACCCCCGACCAACGCCGCGCGGTGCGCAAGCAGGTCGAGGACGCCGGTTTGACCCTCATGGGCGGCGGGGTGATCGGGCTGAACAACGTCGAGGCCGATGTCCGCGCCCGCTTCGAATACTGCAAGGATGCCGGCATGCCGGTCATGGTCTGCACCATGGCGCCCGAGGCCCTGGATTTGGTCGAAAAGGTGGCCAAGGATTACGAAATCCGCCTCGCCATCCACAATCACGGCCCCACCGACAAGCATTTCCCCTCCCCGCACGACGTCTTCGCCGCCATCAAGGACCGCGACGCCCGGTTGGGCTTGTGCATGGACATCGGCCACACCGTGCGCATCGGCGTCGATCCCGCCGAGGCGGCGATCAAGTGCGCCAGCCGGTTGTACGATTTGCACCTCAAGGACGAAACGCTGGCCAAGCCCGCCGGCAAACCCACCGAAGTGGGCCGGGGCGTCATCGACATCGTCGGCCTCTTCAAAGCCCTTCTCCAAATCAAGTACTCCTACCACGCGGGCCTCGAATACGAAGCCAAGGAAGCCAATCCCCAGCCCGGGGTTCTGGAGTCCGTGGGGTATATGCGCGGCGTGCTCGCCACCCTGGCTTGACCGGCGCCCGCGTCTCGCGCTTGCCCTGCTCCCGCTGACCGGTTTTCCCCGGTCGGCGGGGCTGGTTCCATTCCCCCCGCCGCCCCTGCCTCCGCGCGTGCCGGAGTGCCCGCGGATCGGCGGGTTTAAAAACTTTGACGATGCCGGGTTAATCACTTAGCTTGCACCGCCCTTATTTTGTGAAGGTTTAGCATGATCGGATTTATTGTCAAAAAACTCATCGGGTCGAAAAACGACCGGGAGATCAAGAAGCTTCGCCCCTTGGTGGCGAAGATCAACGAATTGGAAACCGGCCTCCAGCGGCTTTCCGATGAAGAGTTGCGTCAAAAAACCGCCGCTTGGCAGGCCCGCCTCCACGCCATCGAGGTGAAGGAAGAGCTCGCCGCCGCCTTGGAGGAGATCATGCCTGAGGCCTTCGCGGTGGTCAAAAACGCCTGCCGCCGCCTCTGCGGCTCGGACGTCATCGTCCGGGGCCATCCCCTCCGCTGGGAAATGGTGCCCTTCGATGTGCAATTGATCGGTGGCGCCAATTTGCACCGCGGCAAGATCGCCGAAATGGCGACCGGCGAAGGCAAGACCCTCGTCGCCACCCTCCCGGTTTACCTCAACGCCCTCACCGGCCGTGGCGTCCATGTCGTGACGGTGAATGATTACCTCGCCGCCCGCGACGGCGAGTGGATGGGCGCGGTTTACAAGTTTCTGGGCCTGACGGTCGGCTGCATCCTCCACGACCAATCCCCCGCCGAGCGCCGGGCGCAGTACGCCTGCGACATCACCTACGGCACCAACGCCGAGTTCGGCTTCGATTACCTGCGCGACAACGGCATGGCCATGCGCAAGGAAGACCAGGTCCAGCGCGGCCATTACTTCGCCATTGTGGACGAAGTGGACTCCATCCTCATCGACGAGGCCCGCACCCCGCTCATCATCAGCGGTCCCGCGGTCATCAACGTGGACAACCAATACGGCCAGTTCAAACCGGCCGTGGAAGCCATCGTTGGCGCGCAACACCAGCTCTGCCATCGCTTCCTCAACGAGGCCGAAGGTCTGATG
>CAIYZC010000554.1 GCA_903930565.1 uncultured Pedosphaera sp. | reverse complement strand
CCGCCGCGGCCGCCGCCGGGAGCCGCGGGGGCGCCGTTCGTGCCGGGCGCCGCCGGGGCCGCGCCGCGGCCACCGCCACCCATGATGTTGCCGCCATTTTCCATTACGACGATGAAGGGCTTCGCTTTGCCCTCAGCCAGCAAGTTGTCCAGAATCCAGCCGGTATGGCCCTGGTGGCCCCAGCCGGATTCATCTTCGCCCGCGCCGTGCTGGAGGTAAAGCACAGGATAGCGTTGGGCGGGGTTTTGGTCGTAGCCCGGCGGGGTGTAAACGAAGGCGTGGCGGTTCGTGTTGCTCGACTTGGCGAAATAGAAGATTTCCCGGAGCTGGCCGTGCGGCACGTTTTTGAGGGCGTAGAAATCGCGGTCCGGGGCGGGGATTTCCACGGCGCTGCCCCAGCGGCTGGAGCCGTAGAAGTAGTGGCTGTTCGGATCGGGCACGTCGGCGCCGTCGATATTGATGGTGTAATAATGGAAGCCGACATCCAAGGGGCGGCTGTAGCCGATCCAAGCGCCGTCGGCGTCCTTGGTGAACGCGCTGCTGTCGCGGAAACTGACGCCGACGCTCTGGGCCTTGGGCGCCACGATGCGGAATTTGATGCGCCCTTCGGAATTCACTTGGGGATACTGCTTGCCCGCCTGATTGGAGGGCGCGGGTTTCCAGTCATCCACGGGGGGCTTGTCCTGGGCGAGGCAAAGGCCGCCCGAGAGGAGGGTGGTGAACGCAAGGAGGGATAGTTTGGGATTCATAAGGTGCGATGGCGGATGGCTTTCAAGTTGTTGTGGTCGGCATGAGGCTATAGGAACACTTCCGCTCGGGGAAGGGGTTTGGACAAAAAATCGGCGAAATGATTTCAGTTTTTGGGCGGCGCCGGGACGGCTGCGGGTGCGGGTGCGGGTGCGGGGGCCGGCGGGGGCAAGTTGCCCGGCGTGAACCGCACCGCCTCGGCGGCCAGGTATTCGCCGGCGCGCGGTCCGCTGAACTGCACGTAAGCAACGTTCGGGGCCCGGACGGTCAGTTCAAAGCTGGGCACGGGGTCCGCCGGGGACGAGCGGGCGGGGACGGCGGGGAGGGAGGCCTGGTCCACGCGTCGGCCATCGGGGTCAAACGCCTCCAGCCGCGCCGGGCAGCCGGTCGAGCCCCACAGCACCAGGGTGACGGCGGCGGCCCCGCTCGGGAAGCGCACTTGAACGGGGATGGGGTCATCGGCCAGGGCATTGAGGATGCCCTTTTTCGTCGTTTTGAGGTGGGGAAAGAACATCACCCGGGGCACGGCCGTGCTTTTGGTCGCGGGGTGCGCCGGGGTGAAGATCACGCCCTGGTTGGTGTACGCGGGGAGGGGGTGGCCGACGGTTTCCCGGTCAAAGTGCAGCACGACTTCCTCCGCGTGCCCGGAGGCCGTGAGGAACCGGGCGGCGAGGCCAAGGCCGCAAAGCAAGCTGCGGGAAAATGACTTCACGCGAATTCCAAACCGCGCAGGGTTCCAGTGGAGGACGCGAATTTCGTTTCCTCGATGCCCAAGCGTTGCAGCATGGAGACGAACAGGTTGGGCAGGGGATAGTTGTTTTGCCGGTCGAAGGCGAGATGTTGTCCGTGCCGGAAGCCGCCGCCGGCGAACAGCACCGGGAGGTTATTGGTGGAATGGGCGTTGGCATCGCCGAGATTCGAGCCGTAAAGCACCATGGTGCGGTCGAGCAAGTGGCCGTCCCCCTCCTTGGCCGCTTTGAGGTCGTGAAACAACCCGGCCAAGAGCTTCAAGTGCCAGTCATCGAGGGTTTTGAGCTGGGCGAGTTTATCGGGGTCCTGGCCGTGATGGGAGAGGTTGTGATAGCCGTCGGTGATGGTTTCGCCCGCGATTTCGACCACCGGGGTGCCCACACTGTTGAGCAGGAGGGTGACGGCGCGGACGGAATCGGTTTCGAACGCGAGCCGGACCAAGTCGTACATGACCTTCACTTTGGCCATGTACTGGGCGGGACTGGCGGGATCCTGGGGCGGGGCGGCGTCCACGATGGGTTTGGGTTTGCTTTCCCAGCCGCGCGATTCGTGGAGGCGGTGTTCCAAGTCCCGGACGCTCGTGAAATACTGGTCCAAGCGGCTGCGGTCGCGCGGGCCGAGGTCGCGTTGCAGCTCCCGGGCCTGCCCGGCCACGGTGTCCAGAATGCTGCGCCCGGTGTCGAGGCTGCGAATCTGGGCCGCAACCTCTTCGGGGGTGCCTTGGACGAACAGTTGGCGGAAGACTTCGGAGGCCTTTTCCTCGGGCGGAATGCCGACCCCGCCACCGGTCCAGGAAAGGCTCGACCGGCCGGAATTGACCGCCAGCGTGAGCGAGGGAAAACGGGTGAGGGACCCGATGCGCTCGGCGATGAACTGGTCCAGCGAGATGGTGTTGCGAAAGGAGCTACCCGCGGGGTGCGGTGCGGCGGTGAGAAAACTGACATCCGAGGGATGCCCGCCGTCCACATTGGGATGCGAAACGCCGCTGAAGACGGTGAAGTCGCGGCGGTGTTCCCGGAGCCGCTCCAAATACGGCGAGAGCGGGTAATCGGGGCCGGGGGTCTGCGGAAAAAAGCCCTCGGGCAGCAAACCGAGATTGTTGCAAATGCCGAACATGCGGCGGGGTGGGGCCGGCGCCGCCGGGGTGGTGGCCGACGCCGCGGGGCGCGCAAAGGCGGGCAGCATGGAATCCAGCCAAGGCAACGCGAGGGCCACGCCTGCGCCGCGGAGAAAACGCCGCCGGGACAGCGCAAGACGCCGGGTGACATGCGGGGCGGCCGGACCGGCGGAGGGGGGATGATTCACAAGCAGGGCAAGGGGTTGGCGGACGATTATTTGTTGCGGAACAGGTCGCTTTGGACGAGTTCCCGGATGAGGTCGCGGACCCCGTAATGGCCGGCGGCGGTGGCGTGGACGATGCCCTCGATGGCCGCGCGGTCGGAATAGCGCACGGGCGCCCCGGTGGCGTAAATGGAAAGTTGCCGGGCGAGATTTCGCGCGATGGGGGCCTCCTCGCGCAGCAGCAGGCGCTTCAATTCGGCGACGTCGGCAAAGGCGCGGCCGTCCGGGAGTTGGCCGGCGGAGTCCACCGGCAGGGCGTAGTGGAAGGCGAAGGGCTGGCCATCCATGCCGTAACCCGGCTCTGGCGCGACGCCGGGGCCCACGGCGGCGCGATAGTGGTCCCGCAGCCCGCCCAGTACGTCGAAGCTTTCCAACGCGAACCCGGCCGGGTCCATCTTGGAGTGGCACGCGGCGCAAGACGGGTCGGCGCGGTGCTTTTCCAATTGTTGACGAATGGTGACGGCGCCCCGGATGTCCGGTTGCACGGCCGGGGTTCCCGGCGGCGGGGGCGGGGTTTCCAGCCCGAGGATGCGCTCCGTGATCCAATGGCCGCGAATGACCGGCGAGGTGGTGGTGCCATTGGCGGTGACCTTCAAGATGGCGGCCTGGGTCATGAGGCCGCCGCGCGGGCTGCCGACGGGCAAGGGGACTTTGCGCAACGACGCGCCCGCCACCCCGGAGAGGCCGTAATGCCGGGCGAGGCGTTCGTTGAGGAAGGTGAAATCCGAATCCACCACGCAGCGGGCCGGGAGATTCGCGCGCACCAATTCCGTCACAAACAGGCGGGTCTCCGCCAACGCGGCCAGCTTCAAGGCATCATCCAAACCGTAATCGTTGTACAGCGCGGAGGACGGGGAGGTGTCGTCGATTTTTCGCAGGTCCAGCCAGTAATCGGTGAACGCCTCGATGAAGCGTTCCGTTTTGGGATCGTCGAGCAAACGGTCGGTTTGCGCGCGCAGCACCGCGGGTTGGTGCAACGTGCCCGCGGCGGCCAGTTGCCGCAGCTCCGCGTCCGGCGGGGAGTTCCAGAGGAACAGGGACAGGCGGGTGGCGAGGGCGTAGTCATCCAAGGCCCCGGGGCGCTCGGTGAGGAAGACAAATTGGGGCGAGCACAACACGGCGGTGTAGGTGGAGAGGAGGGACGGCGCGAAGCCATGGCCTTGGTCGAATTGCTGTTGAAAAAACGCCAGGAAACGGTCCGCTTCGGACGCGGCCACCGGGCGGCGGTACGCGCTTTGCAGGAAGGCGCGCAGGAGGTGGCCGGCGTCCGCCGCTGGATTGGCGGTGGTGACTTCGACGGTCACCGTGGGGGCGGCGGCGCCCCGGCCGCCACCGCGGCCGCCCGCGCGTCCGCCGGCCAGACCGCCGGGGG
>CAIYZC010000553.1 GCA_903930565.1 uncultured Pedosphaera sp. | reverse complement strand
GCAACTCCCTGCCGTTGGCCAAGTTCCCGGGCTGAGCAATTCGCCGACTCCCCCACCCTGGGCTTCGGAAGAGGAGGCAAGGAGGCTCAGAATTGTTCGCCCACTCTTGGCGCAATAATCAGGACCAGGTGCCGGGCGATGGAAGACTACACCATTCATCCCGCGGCCACCCTCGCTCAATCCGCGCTGGTCGACCGGCGCTCAAGGGCGGCGACTTCGGGCGGGAACGCCAGCCGGCCGGCTTGGTAATCGGCGATGCGCCATTGGAGGAAGGCGGAGCACTTGGCCGGCGTGCCCAGGTTGCGCAAGGGCCAAGCGGCGGTGAATTCAGCATCCAAACGGGCGAGATCGGCGGCGTTTTTCCGCGCCATCGCCAAGGTGCCGCGGGCATTCTTCCCGGCGGCCAAAGCCTGCTGCCAGAGCATAAAACGGCAGGAATGGGCGGCCATTTGGGCGGCCCAATCCAGTTCCCGGACCCAGATCTCCCCGCCGGACCCCGGACGGGCTTGCCGCAGCGCGTCGCGTTGCACCTCCACCTCACCCAGGGCAGCCTCGATGCGGGGGCCGGGGATGCGCGCGTAATACTTCAAGCCGTCCCGACAGAACAATTCGCGCTGCTCCGGCGGCGGGGCGGCGATGACCGCACCCAAAGGCGTGACATTGGGGGCGGCGTATTTCATGTGTTGATGCGCGCGCCCGAGCGCCAGGGCGGCGGCGGCGGCGTTCCCCGTCGGGTCTTGATAAACGTCGCGGTTCAGCACCGGGGCCAACAGGGCTTCTCGGAAGCTGTCCGCGCGCCAACTAAGAGCCGCGCCGGCCAGGTACATCGGGTAGCTCACGGCCAGGGGTTGCGGGTGGCCGCCGTCGCCCCAATCGGTGTTCAGATAGCCGCGCGCGCCACATTGCCGCCCGGCCACCGCCGCGGCGCGCAGGTTGACGAGCGCGTTGTCGTGACGGCCCACCAAAGTCATCCACGTGGACGTTCCGGGGCAGACGTAAAACGGCACGCGCGAGTCGGCGAACACCGCGGCCTCCCGCTCAAAAGGATGGCCCGCTTCGTAACCCCAGTTCAACGCGGTGACGTCCGGCGGCAATTCCGCCACCAATTCGGGGTAATGCAGGATGATGTCGCCCCAGAACATCATCCGGCGACCACGCGCTTGGACGGCCGCATGGATTTTTAGCAGGAAATCAAGATACACCCGTCCCTTGCCGCGGCGCGCGCACGCTTCCTTGCTCCGGCCCCGGCCGAGATCCCACGTCTCGTCGCAGCCCACATTGAACCATTCGCTGGTGAAATGGGGCAGCAATTCATCGTAAAGCCCGTGGAGAAAAGGCAGCGTGCCGGGATGCGTCGGCGCCAGGGTGGCGGGATACCGCAGAAAGGCCCCGCCCTGGTCGGGCCAAGGCCGCGGGGTTTCCGCCAATTTGCGGAGGGACGGATGCGCCAGCCACGACCGCAAATGCCCGAAGGAATTCTGATTGGGCACCAGGTCGATGCCCAGCTCCCGGCAGCGGGCATCCAACCGCAAAATGTCCTCCCCCGAAAGCGCCCCCCAGTCCCGCCAGACCCCCTCGTAGTTCCGGTAGGCGAAGGTGTGCTCGGTGTAGAGTTGGAATTCGTTGATCTTGAAATCCGCAAGGTGCTCGACCAATTCCAGCAGGGTGCCCAAGTTTGGCACGCGACCGCGGGAGACATCCAACATCACCCCCCGGCGGGGAAAGTCGGGCCAATCGCGGATGCGAACCGCCGGCAGGTGTCGGCCGAATTGCCGGAGCAACTGGCGCAGCGTGGCCACCCCGGCGCGTAAACCGGCGACTTCACGGTAGCCGAGCACGATGCCCCGCGCGCCAATCTCCAAACGATAACCACCCGGCGGCAAGGCGGCTTCCGCCTCGGGCCGCAACCGGAGCGAAAGGGCCGGGTGCCGGGACGGGCCGGTGACCAAATCCCATTGCGCTCCCACCGCACGGGCCGCCGCCTGCAGACGTCCGGCCAAGGGCAGCAGGACGGTGTCCCGCGGCAGGTCGGCGGGGAACCACACGGCGGACCGGGCGGGGAGTTCATACCCGCCCGCCCGCCGGCGCACTTCCACCGGATAAGGGAGCAGTTGCAAGCCGTCGCGCCGGGGCCTCAGACCTGGGCGGGCATCATGCCGGTGGCGCGGGCGTAATCAAACAACCCGCCGGCATCCACGACGGGACGGACATCCCCGAGGGGTTTGAAGGCGTACACCTTGCCGGTCGCCTGGACCGTCACCGTGGCGGCGTCCAAGTCCACGGTAATCACGTCTCCGGTCTTGAGCAGTTCGCACAAACGGGAAGGGCATTCGCACGGATACAATTCCCCGGTCGCGACGCAGTTACGGAAGAATATGCGCGCAAAACTCTCCGCCAGCACGATCCGGCAATCCGCGGAACCCATGGCGATGGGGGCGTGCTCGCGCGAGCTGCCGCAGCCGAAATTCCGCCCGGCCACCACAATGGGGTATTGGCTGTCCACCTGGCCCTCCACGACGTAGCGCGTGGGGTAGAGCGATTCCGGCAGGCCGCACAGCGCGTACGAGCCGAGCTTGTCGTACTCCTCGGCGATCGTCGGCACGAGATTCAAATACTGGGCGGGAATGATCTGGTCGGTGTCGATATTGTCCGCCACCACAAACACAGGACCCGTAAATACAGATTGCATGCCGGCAATTTGGCGGCGTCCGGCGATTTTTTCAACCAGATTCCGGCGAGCCGGGGCGGCCCCGGGCGCCCTGCCACCCGCTTGACAACCCGGCGCGCCTCGCGCTTAATCCCGCGCGACGGGCGATGCTCCAAGCAGGCCAACCTGATGAAGTCAGGCCAACCCCTCCGGGGTTACCCCGGGGAAACTCGATCGTCACCCGTTTCATCGCGGGAGCGCCCTCGCGCCGTGCGCAAGACAGCTCCCGCACGACCGGACTCGTTGGAGCATCCGCCCGTCGCTTGGCGATGCAGGCGTATCCTCGATTGGCCCGATTGCTGGCGGCGGAACTGTTGACCGGCCCCCTCACCCAGGCCGAACTGGCGGCCCGGGCGGCCGCTTTCTTGGAGCGCCGCCCCCGGTGGCTGGCCCCGCTGGCCCGGCGCATCGTGGCCCGCTTCGGTGCCGGCGCCCGTCCCCGCCAGTACCTCTTGGGTCGCTTTATCTTCTGGGATCCCGGGTTTGCCAGCGACCTGATCCAATACCGCCGCCCCCACCGGCGCCGCCTCCACGTGCATCCCGCCATGCAGCCGGCGGCAGGACCACCGGCCCAATGGGCCGTCCCGGCCATCACCACGCCCGGCGAACTCGCCCGGCGGCTCAACTTGGACCTGAACGAGCTCGCTTGGTTCGCGGATACGCGGACCTTGGAGGCCAAGGTGCCCGACAACCGCCTGCGCCACTACCATTACCGCTGGCTGGTCAAGCGGCACGGCGGAGCGCGGCTGATCGAGTCCCCCAAGCAACGGCTCAAAGCCCTCCAGCGGCATATTTTGAGCACTATCTTGGACCGGATTCCGCCCCACCCCGCCGCGCATGGCTTTCGCGCCGGGCGGTCCGTGCGCAGCTTCACCGCGCCGCACATCGGCCGGGTGATGGTGCTGCGCCTGGATCTTCAGGACTTCTTCCCCAGCATCCAGCGCTCGCGCATTTTGGGCATTTTTCTCACCGCCGGTTATCCCGAGGCCGTGGCGGAATTGCTCACCGGACTTTGCACCAATACCGCACCCGCAGGGGTGCTCACGGCGCATTTGCGGGCGGCGGGGGTGCCGGCCGCCGCCGCGCGGGCCCGGCGGCAACTGTACCAACGCCCCCATTTGCCCCAAGGCGCACCCACGTCCCCGGCCCTGGCCAATCTCGCCGCCTTCCGGTTGGATTGCCGCCTCGCGGGCTACGCAAAAGCGGCGGGGGTCCACTACACCCGCTACGCGGATGATCTGGTGTTTTCCGGCGGCGAGGAATTCCGCCGCGGCGTGGAGCGCTTTTACGTGGCGGTGTGCGCCATCGCCTTGGAGGAAGGGTTCCCGGTGCAAACGCGCAAGACCCGCGTCATGGGCCGTTCGGTTTCCCAACGCGCGGCGGGCGTGGTTTTGAATGAAAAACCCAACCTGCCGCGGACGGAACGCGACGCCCTCAAAGCCCTCCTGCACAACTGTCTCCGCCACGGCCCCGCGAGCCAGAACCGGGACGGGCATCCCGATTTCCAAGCCCACCTCGCCGGCCGCCTCGCCCACTTGGCCACCTTGAACCCGCTCCAAGCCGCCCGACTGCGCCGGGACTTTGAGCGAATCGTTTGG
>CAIYZC010000552.1 GCA_903930565.1 uncultured Pedosphaera sp. | reverse complement strand
TTGTCGGGCTCCGCCGGACCGCGGAAAACCCCCTCCACTGTCCCCCGGGAAGCGCCGCCTGTCAATTGGCGCCCGCGGCTGTTGGTCCGTCCCTCGTTCGGGTCGCTCATTTTTCGCCCGGCAGGGGCACCTGCCCGGGCCGGCCCAGGTAGTAAATCAGATCGCGCACCTCTTGGTCGCGCAACCCTTGGAGCAAACCTTCGGGCATCATCGACAACTCGCTCTGGGTCAGCGACCGGACTTCCCCGCGGGGCAGCACCAGCACTTCCGTCGGTGTGACCACCGTGATGGCTTGGGCCTCCTGCCGCGTGACGATGCCCGTGATGCTGCGGTCATCGCGCAGCTCGATGTTCCAGGAGCGGTATTCGTTGGGGATCACCGCATTCGGATCGACAATGTTTTGCAAAATGTAATCCAAATCGGCGCGGTTGGAGCCGGTGAGGTTGGGCCCCACCTTGCCGCCCGCGTCGAACAAGGTGTGGCACTGCGCGCAGGTGCGCGCAAACACCGCCCGCCCCCGCCCCGCGTCCCCCGGCAGGGAGCCCCCCGCGCGGTAGATCGCCTTGTAACGGACAATCTCTTGTTGCTTGTCGGCGGAGCTGTCGCGCGCCACCCCCCAGACGGCTTTGATCCGGTCTTCCAATTCGGGATTCTTCAGGGCGCGCAACTGGCGCAGGAGGTCGGCTGTGAGGTCGTGCGCGGGTACGGTTCCGGCCCCCACGGCGGCGAGGAGTGGCCGGGCAAAGGCCGCGCGCGAAGCCAGCGTGTTCAAGGCGTCGCGCCTGGTCCCGGGGTCCAACCGGGGGTACGCCGCCAGGATCGCGGCGGGAGTTTGGGGATCCTCATAGGCCGCCAGACCGCGCAGTGCCGCGACCTGCAGGGCGGGTTCGCTCAGCAATTGTTGCAGCTTCGGCGCCAAGTCCGAGGCATGGACGCCCAGGAGCGAATCCAACGCCGTGCGCCGCACCCCCGCGTCCGCGCCGCGGTCCACCAAGGTGCGCTGCAACGCCGCCAGCGCCCCTTCACTGCCGAACTTCAGCGACAACGATTGCGCTTTGGCACGGATTTCCGGGTTTGGACTGGTTTCAAGCGCGCCTTGGGCGAGTTCCCAACCCTCCGGCATCGCCCGGGAGCGTTGGCCCTGCAAGGCCAGCTCCAGGCCGGTCAGCGCTTCCAATTGCCGGGCCGCGTCCGTGACCCGGTGCAAACTGGCGGCAATGGCCGCATCGCCCGCCGGGGTGCCCAGGGCGGCGACGCGGCGCACCGCGAATTGCAGCAGGCGCGGCAGACGGGCGGCCTCCGCCATTTGCAACGCCCGGGCGGGATCCGCGGCCGCCAGCGGTTCGGCGGCGTACCAATTCATGAGCGGCAGGTTGTGGTCGCCGGCGTCCTCGGCGTGGGCTTGCAGGGCCGCGGCCGTTTCCCAACGCTCCTCCGGAGGCAGCCGTTGCAGCATCGCGGCCAGATACAGCCGGACCACCGGCGAAGGCTCCTCCCCGGCGAGCCGGCGAAATTCCGCGGCCACCGCGGGGGACACCCGGCGGGGCTCCGCCAGCAACTGCACCCCCCAGGCCCGCACATACTCGTCCGGATGCCGCAACGCCGCCCGGGCCTCCGCCTCCGGCAGTTGCCCCGCGGCGTGCAGCATCCACAGCGCCCGCAAGGCCACCGTGCCGCGCGCCACCGGCCCGGCGGGCGCGGCGTCCGGCCGCAGGTACTCCCGCAGTTGTGCCAGCGCCGTGGCCGCGAGGGGGCGTTGTTGCGCCCGTTCCGCCAGCGCCCGCCGGGCATGGCGGTCGTGCCATTCGTTCGGATGCGTGGCGCGTCGTGCCAGGGCGTCGTCGCTCTCCGCCTCCAGGTTCACCGGCGTCCCTTTGGCGTCGCCGTAAATCACCTTGAAAATCCGCCCGTTCGAGCGGTCGTGGCCGTTCGGGTCGTTGTGATGGCACTGGTTTTTGTCATACCAATCGATGAGGTACACCGACCCGTCGTGGTCGTACTGCAGGTTCAGGATCTGCGACCAGGCATCGTTGAAATTGAGGAAATCTGGCCGGTGGCGGCCGGCGAAACCCGAACCTTCGCGGGTCGGTGAATCCTGGTTGATCCGCGCGCCGTGGATGTTGTTCATGAAGTACTCGCCGCGGAACTCCGCCGGCCAGCTGCCGCCCTGGTACACCATCAGGCCCGCGTGCGCGTGGCCGCCCCCCAGGGCTCCCGACCGTCCGTTCCCCGCGTGCGGCCCTTGGTCGCCGGCGTAGTGAAAATGGTCGGCGATGGTTTTGAGGTCGTCGAAAATGTAGGGGTTCACGTGCTGGCCGCCCTGGCGCTCATACCGGCCGCCCTGGATCATGTGCCAGAGGTGCGGGATCACGCACGCCTCGATCACGCACTGTCCGTGCTCGTCGAAATCCACGCCCCAGGGGTTGCTCGTCCCCTCCGCAAAATACTCGAATTCCCGCCGCGTCGGGTGCCACCGCCAGACCCCCGCTGTCACGGTCGTGCGGTCGCCCGCCGCCGCGCCGGGTTTGCCGACTTTTGACAGCGTGAACACCCCATGGCAGCCGTACAGCCAGCCGTCCGGCCCCCACGTGAACGTGTTCAGGGTCTCGTGCGTGTCCTGGTAGCCCCAGCCGTCCAGCAGGATTTGCGGCGGCCCCGCCGGCCGGGGCGTGTCCCCGTCCTGGATGGGTATGAACAGCAAATACGGCGCCGCCCCGACCCAAACCCCGCCGAAACCGACTTCCAGGCCGCTGACCAGGTTCAACCCCTCCTGAAACACGGTCCGTTTGTCAAAATGCCCGTCGCCTTTCGTGTCCTCGAAGACCAGGATGCGGTCCTTCCCCTGGCCCTCGGGGGCGCGGACCGGGTACGTGTACGCCTCCGCCACCCACAACCGCCCGCGGTGATCCTGGGCGAAGGCGATCGGTTGCTTCACGTCCGGCTCCCCGGCGAACAAGGTCGCCCGGAATCCCGGCGGCAGCGTCATGGCCTTGACGGCGTCCTCCGGGGACAGCCCCGCGAACTTCACGACGTCCATCGGGGGCAGTGGATTGCCGGTGAGCCGGGCCGGGTCCAGTTCGTCCGGCCACCGCGGCCGCGCGGCGTAGAGTTTGAAATCATCAAAATTCAGGTGGCCCCAGCCGCCCGTTTCCTCGTCCACCAATCGAATGAAGATCTCCCGGCCCGCCTGCTCCCGCAAATCCGCCACCACCGGCCGCAGCGTCTCGCTCTGGTAGCCCGTCACCTTGAAAAACACCGCCCCCGTGTCCGCGCGCACCAACTCCACCCGCGTGCCGGGCAGGTTTCCGCCCGCCACGCGAAACGCCGCGTACGGCTGCGTGACTTTGAACGGCGCCGAGGTCAGCGTGCCTTGCGGCGCGTCCCCCGCCAGTTCGTAGCTGCCGATCCAATATTCCCCCCGGTGTCCGCTGGGCATCCCAGCCCGCCGTGGCGCCACCGTGTCCCCGTGGATCGGTTGCCCGGTGAAGGCCGCGCCCGTCGCCGTCCAATCCCGCAGCGTTCCCGTCTCAAAATCCAAATTGAGCGGGCGGCCGTCCGCGCCCGTTGGCAGGCTGCCCGCGGGCGTGGTTGGCGGTTCCGCGGCTTGGGGGGACCCCGCCAGCAGCACCGCCAGGGCCGCCGGCCAAATTTGCGCGAGGATTTTCATGTGGGCCCCAGCCTAGGCCAAACCCCGCCTAATTCAAGTCGGACCCGCCCCGCGGTCAACCTTCAATAGGGTGGCGCCGCCAACGTGCGCCAGGAGGTGACCAACCCTTGCGCGAACACCACTTCCGCGCGCACGTAACCCGCCGAAACATAGGCGGAGTGCAGGTGTCGACGCCCCCAGTAACGCGTCTCCGCCAGATAAGAACCCTCGTACAGCCAAACCGTTTCTTCGCCCGCCGCGGAACCCCGTTGCAGGACTTGGTCCGGCCGGCCCCAGGCAATGTACACCGCATCCTCGTTCATGCCGGTTTTCAAGCGGCCCGTGTCCACCGCCGCCCGCAGGTCGGGCGGCAGCGCCTGGTAGGCGGCCAGGCGTTCCTGGCGCCGGTTCGCCAACCGTTCCCGCGGCGCGGCGCAACCCGCCAGCGCCAGCATCGCGGCCAACAGCAAATATCGTTTCATAGGCCAAATTCCTGGTGGCGGGGCCGATCGGTCCGCCCCGCCACCACCCCACCGTAATCCCATTATCCCGTTGCCGCAACCCCCGCCCGCTGCTAGACTGCCCGCCTATGAATTGGTTGGCTTACGCATTGATGACGGTTTTTTCGTGGGGCGTTTACGGGGCTTTTCTCCACACCGGGCAATTGGGGATGAATGACAAGGAGAACGGCCGCTACAAGGCGTTCCTGTTCGTCGGTGTCGCCTATTTCCTCACCGCCGTCCTCGCCCCCCTCGCCGTGTTGGTCTTGCGCGGCGCGGATTGGAATTATCCCAAGGGCGGAATGGCCTGGTCCCTCATCGCCGGCGTGATGGGCGCCATCGGCGCTTTCTGCGTGCTCCTCGCTTTCGGCGCCAAAGGCACCCCCGCCGTGGTCATGACGATTGTCTTCGCCGGCGCGCCGGTGGTCAACGCCCTCTACACCATTTGGCAGCATCCGCCCGAAGGCGGCCTCGGCTCCATCAGCCCCCTCTTCTTCGTCGGCTTGCTGCTCGCGGCCGCCGGCGGTGGGCTCGTGACCCTTTACAAACCCGCCCCGCCCGTCGCCAAACCCGGCGCGGCCCCGCTGCATGCCCCCGCCGTCCCCGGCAAACCCGTCCACTGACCCGCCCCGAACCTTTCATGGCCGACGGGCCTCACTCTGACCGGGCGGCGCTCGCCCGCGGCCAACTGGAACAACTGCGGTCCTTGGTGGCCGAGTTGTTTCCGGCCAACGGTTTTTACCGCCGCAAGCTGGGCGCCGCCGGCGTCACCTTTGACGTCGCCTCCCTGGCGGATTTTTCCCGCCGCTTCCCGCTGACCACCAAGGCGGAATTGGTGGCCGACCAACAGGCGTTCCCACCCTACGGGACGAACCTGACCTACCCGCTGAATTGCTACACCCGCTGCCACCAAACCAGCGGCACCAGCGGCGTCCCCTTGCGCTGGTTGGACACCCCGGAGAACTGGGACTGGTTGGTGGAAAATTGGACCGAAACCTACCGGGCCGCCGGCGTCACCGCCGCGGACCGGGTTTATTTCGCCTTTTCCTTCGGTCCCTTCATTGGTTTCTGGCTCGCGTTCGAGGCCGCCGGGCGGCTCGGGGCCATGTGTCTGCCGGGGGGCGGTTTGGGCACGCCCGCCCGCCTGCGCGGGATCCTGGAGCTGGGGGCCACCGTGCTGTGCTGCACCCCGACTTATGCCCTGCGTTTGGCGGAGGTCGCCGCCGCGGAGCACCTTGATTTGCGCTCCGGTCAACTCCGCACCGTCATCGTCGCCGGGGAGCCCGGCGGCAGTGTTCCGACCACCCGGGCCCGTTTCGCCGCGCTCTGGCCCGGGGCCCGCTTTTTCGACCACCACGGCATGACCGAGGTCGGGCCCGTCACTTTTGAATGTCCCGCCCGGCCGGGGGTGCTCCATGTCTTGGAATCCGCGTACTACGCCGAAATCATCCCCCCGGCGGGCACTCAACCCATCGCGCCGGGGGAAACCGGGGAATTGATTCTCACCACACTCGGCCGCACGGGTTCCCCGCTCTTACGCTATCGGACCGGTGACTTGGTCCGGGCCGAGGTCCGCCCCGATCCGGCCGTTCCCTGCGCTTGCGGCCGCCACGACCTCGCCCTCCTCGGCGGCATTCTGGGCCGCACCGATGACATGGTGGTGGTCCGGGGCGTGAATGTTTACCCCGCCGCGGTCGAAGCCACACTCCGTGCCGAATCCGACCTGGCCGAATACCGGGTCACCGTCGCCACGGTCCAAGCCATGGCCGAACTCCGGCTCGAACTCGAGGCCCGCCCCGAATGCGCCGACCCCGCCGCCCTGGCCGAACGCATCCGGCAGGCCTTCCTCACCCAATTCGCGCTCCGTGTCCCCGTCACCTTGGTCCCCGCCGGTGCACTGCCGCGTTTCGAAATGAAAGCCCGCCGTTGGACCCGGGCCGATTGACGGGGCTTTCCGGGCAAGAAAAAACCCGCCGACGGTCGGTCGGCGGGAAAAGGGCGGGATTGCCGCGGTTCGCTTGGCGGGATGGGGGAACGATTATTTCGCCTTGAGCAGCGCGTCCAATTCCTCTTGGGTCTTGGGGCCGTTGCTCCCGATCGCTTCCACCGGGCAGCCTTCCATGGCTTCCTTGCAACGCGCCTCTTCATCGGGCGTTTGGGGTTGCTTGTAGACGTAGGAATAACCGCCGTTGTCGAAACGGGCGAAATTATCCGGGGCGGTTTCGCGGCACAAATCGCAGTCAATGCATTGATTGTCCACGTAAAAGAGGCCCACGATGTTTTCTTGGTATCGGTTCGCTGTGTCAGCCATAAAATCGTTAAATTCTTAAATTTACCGGTTTTAGTCTTGCCCTCGCTCCCCTCAAAAATCAAGCAACATTTTTCGCCCGGCCGGCTGGCTGAAAACGGCGCCCGGGTGTGCCCCGGCACCCGGTTTCGCCAAAACCGGATTGGGAACCCACCCCCAAACCGCCGGCCGCCCCGGTTCCGGGCGGGGCGAAATGCCGCCCATCCCTCCGTCAACCGTCTCCGGGGGAGGTCGTTGCAGCGTGGTACGGCAATTGCTATTGCGTTCACCTTGGCATACGCTTGCGTAATTCAGGCCCTCACCCCCTTTCCGTGGGCGGCGGCCGCCAAATATTAACTGAAAGCCAATCTTGTGAAACCAACCACGCTCGACCGTCTGGGAATTCCGCCCGCATCCGCCTCCGGGCCCACCCGCCCTCATTTTGTTGGGATCTTCGTCGTCGAGCCTGACGCTGACTTTCGGGACTGATTCGTCGTCCTTCGTCTTCGTGGCGTCGGTGGGCTTTTCCCGTGCCGCCGCCCCTTCCCCCATTTTTCATGCGCACTTTTGTTCTGGCCCGGCGCGGGTCCGAAGTCCGGGGAATTCCCCGCCGGCTCGCGCTTCTGGTCGGCCTGTTCGTGGCCCTGTTGGTGGGTGTGAAAATCACGCCAAATGCGTGGGGCGCAAACATGACCCCCATCGCGGTCACGGGTTTTAACCGTGATTTGGTGGTGGAATCCAAATCTTCCGGCCCCCCTTACACTTCCGCCTTGGAGTTCAATCCGGGGGAGGGGACGGCGTACTATCAGAGCGGCCTGTCGGGCAAAGTTCACGGTCTGCCCGCTTCCGGCACCTTTGCCAGTCAGTTGCAGGATGGCACCTCGTTTCAGTTTCAGTCGTACTCCGCCGCCAACGCCTTGGTGTTGAGTGTGGAGACCGGGCTCACCACCGGCACCCTGACCCTCACCCGGCCCTTGGTCTACAACCGGATTGCCATTCTCGCCAATTCCGCCGGCGGCGGCGGGGCGGCCAATTTGGTGATCCAATTCACCGACGGCACCACGTACACCACCACCTATTCCGCCCTGAATTGGTTTAACACCGCCGGCTATATTGCCTTGGAGGCCACGGAGCGCATGGTTTTGGCCACTGGTGTGGTTAGTGGCGCGCCGAGCAACCCGCGCTTCTTCCAGACCAGCCTCCCCCTCAACACGCTGTTGCCGAACAACAAGCCCATTGTTTCCCTGACCTTCAGCCGGGCGACGGGAGCTTCCGCCACCGCCATCTACGCGGTCAGCGGCGAGGTGCTCAACCAAATCCCCGCCGCCTTTTCCGTCCCGCCGACCAACAAAACCGTCGCCGAAGCCGGCACCACCAGCTTCACCGCCACCGTGGCCGGGCTGCCCGTGCCCGCCTTGCAATGGTACACCAACGGTCTGCCCGCCGCCGGGGCCACGAACAACAGCTTCGTCATCTCGAATGCGCCCTCCGCGGCCAACGGGCTGAAGCTCTACCTCACGGCGACCAACCTGGCCAACGGTTTGGCTTATAATGTGACCAGCGGCGTCGCGACCCTCACGGTGGTTCCCGATCTCACGCCCCCCCGGCTCGTTGCCGCCCAGTCCCTCGGCTTGAGCAACGTCCTCGCCGTCTTTTCCAAACCCATCACCGCGGCCACCGCCACCAATGTGGCGAACTACCAAATCTCCGGCCTGTTCGGAAATCTGCCCGCCGTCTATTCGGCGGTGCCGGATTCCACCCGGACCAATCTTTTGCTCAGCGTGGCGCCCCTGCAGGACGGCGCGCAGTACCAGCTGCGGCTCAACGGTCTGCGCGACACTTCCGCGAACGCGAACCAGATCGCCACCAACACCATCACCAATTTCATCGCCCACACGTACGCGCCTTTCGATCTCGGGGGCCCGCCCGTGCCGGGCGGGAATCTCCCCCTGTCCAACGGTTGGCAGGTCGCCGGGAGCGGCGATCTGGGCGGGACCAGTGACCAATTCCAATTCAGCGCGCAATTGCTCACCGGCGATTTTGATGTTTGCGCCCGGCTCGGCGGCATGACCGATGTCGATTCCTGGGCCAAGGCGGGTTTGATGGCGCGCGAATCCCTCCTGGCCAACAGCCAGTTTGCCGCCACCATCGCCACCCCCTCCATGAACGGGGATTTCTTTGCCTGGCGCGCCCCCACCGGCGGCTCCATGGCCACCGCCGGCTCTTTTCCCGCCAATTATCCCAACACCTGGCTGCGGCTCCAGCGCGCCGGCAACGTGTTCGCGGGCTTCGCGGGTTATGACGGCGTCGCCTGGTCCCCGTTGGGCAGTGTGACCATCGCCATGGCCCCGACCGTGTACCTCGGGCTCGCCGTCGGTAGTCGTTCCACCAACGCGGCCACGCTGGTCTCCTTCCTGAATGTGACCGCCGTGGGTTCCAACGCCGTCATCGGAGTGCCGGCCAATCCGCACGCCGTGGCCGGCCCCACCAGCCGCAAGACGCCCCTCGCGGTTTCCGAAATCATGTACAATCCGGTCCCGCGGCCGGATGGGTTGAATTTGCAGTTCGTGGAACTGTACAATTCCAACCCTTGGTTTCATGACCTCAGCCACTACCGGCTCACCGGCAAAGGGATGAATTACGTCTTCCCCGCCGGCACCACGCTTTCCGGTGGCGGTTACCTCGTCGTCGCGGCGGCCCCGCCGGATCTCCGGGCGGTTTACGGCCTCACCAATCTCTTCGGGCCCTGGACCGGGACGTTGAAGACCACCGACAATCTGGTCCTGCAGGATGAGCAGGGCGCGGTGCTCCTCACCGTGCCCTACACCGGCGCTCCTCCATGGCCCGTCGCCCCCAACGGCGCGGGCCATTCGCTGGTGCTCGCTGACCCCACTTTCGGGGAAGCGGACCCGCGGGCTTGGGATGTCAGCGACATTGTCGGCGGCTCGCCGGGGCAAATGGAGGCTTACCGTCCCAACCCCTTGCGGAACATGGTGGTCAACGAGGTGCTGGCGCACTCGGAAAACCCGGCCGTTGCGCAATACGTGGAACTCTATAATCACGGCCCGGTGACCAACGACCTGTCCGGCTGCGTTTTGACCGACAACCCGGCGACGAACCGGTTCGTGATTCCGGCGGGCACCCTGGTTCCGCCGGGCGGTTTCGTGGCCTTCACCGCGGCGGCGACCGGCTTGCCGCTCAACGGCGCCGGCGGCACCGTCTACTTTTGCCTGCCGGATCGCACCCGCGTGCTCGACGCCGTCACCTACGAAGCGCAGGAGGATGGCGTGGCGGTCGGCCGCTGGCCGGACGGCGCCGCCGCTTGGTACCCGCTCACCGCCCCCACGCCGGGCACGAACAACGCGGCGTTGCTCATCCGCGACGTGGTCATCAACGAATTGATGTACAAGCCCATCTCGGGCAACGACGACGATCAATACATCGAGCTCTACAACGCCGGTGCCAAGGCCGTGGATTTGGGCGCCTGGCAATTCACCGGCGGGGTCGCGTTCACTTTTCCCAGCAACACCGTGCTGGCGGCGGGGGGCTACCTGGTGGTGGCCCGCAACCTGACGAATCTGTGGGCCAAATACCCCAATTTGAACAGCGCCAACAGCTTGGGCAATTACAGCGGCCGGTTGGCCCACGGCGGCGAGCGACTGGCCCTGGCCCGGCCGGGCAGCCTCACGGTGACCAGCAACGGCGCCCCCGTCGCCACCACGATTTACGTGGTGGTGGATGAAGTCACGTGGGGGACTGGCGGCCGCTGGGGCCAATGGTCCGCCGGTGGCGGGAGCAGCTTGGAACTCATCGATCCCCGCGCCAACCACCGCCTCGCCGCGAACTGGGGGGACAGCGACGAATCCCGCAAATCCGCTTGGACCAACATTTCCCTCACCGGGGTGCTCGACAATGGCGCCAATTACGACTCCTCGATCGGCTACGCCCAAGTCGGCCTGCTGGACTCGGGCGAATGCCTCGTGGACAATCTGGCCGTCTACGCCGGCTCGGGCGGCCCCAATCTGGTCAGTAATCCGGATTTCGAATCCGGCGGGCTGACGAACTGGACCTGTTCCGGCTCGCATGTCCGTTCCAGCCTGGAAAACGAGGGCTATGCCAGCGCCCGCTCGCTCCACATCCGCTGCACGGACCGGCTCTGGACCGGATTGAACTCCTGCCAGGTGTCCTTGGCGCCGAACGGATTGGTCGCGGGCCAGACCGCCACGCTCAGCTTTCAAGCCCGCTGGTTGCATGGCTGGCCCGAGGCGCTCTTCCGGCTCAATGGCAACTGGCTCGAAGCCGCCGGCGCCCTGCCCATCCCCGCCAATCTGGGCACTCCGGGGATGCCCAACAGTATCGCCGTGCCGAATGCCGGCCCGGCGATCTACGAGGTCACGCACAATCCGCCCGTCCCCGCCGCCAACCAACCCGTGGTGGTCACCGCCCGCGTGCATGATCCCAACGGCGTCTCCAGTCTCGTCCTGAATTACCGCCTCGACCCCGCCCCGAATTACGTCTCCCTCCCCATGGTGGATGACGGTACCGGCGGGGATGCCCTCGCCGGGGACGGCGTTTACAGCGCCACGATTCCCGGGCAGTTGGCCGCCAATCTCGCCGCCTTTTATGTTTCCGCCACGGATTTGCTGGGCGGGGCGACCCGCTTCCCCGCCCGGGCGAATAATTTCGCCCCGGTGCCGGAATGCGTCGTGCTTTTTGGCGATGGCAATCCCGCCGGCTCCTTCGGGGTGTATCATTTGTGGCTCACCCAAACCAACGTCGCCCGCTGGAGCACGCTTGGCGACCTCAGCAATGAGTGCATGGACTGCACCATGGTCAACGGCAACCGCGTTATTTACAACGCCTCCGCCCGCTTTGCCGGCAGCCCCTACCATCAGAACTTCGACAGTCCCGCCGGCAACCTTTGCCATTACAAATGGATCTTCCCGGCGGATGACAAATTCCTGGGGGCGACCGACTTCAACAAAATCCACCAGCCCGGCAACTCCCCGGGCGACGACGCCAGTCTGCAGCGGGAACAAATCGCGAACTCCCTCCTTCGCGCCCTGGGGGTGCCCTGGCTCAATCGCCGCTACGTGGCCGTCTACGTCAACGGCAACCGCCGCGGCAACCTGATGGAGGACGCCCAATGCCCGAACGGCGACATGCTCGACCAATGGTTTCCCAACGACACCGGCGGTTTCCTTTATAAAATCGCCGGCTGGATCGAATTCGCGCCGTTCGCGGCGGGCTACGGTATTAATTTTGCCAACCAATCCTGGTGCGATGTCCTCCCCTACACCACCACCGGTGGTCTCAAGAAACCCGCGCGCTACCGCTACAACTGGCAAATCCGCCACACCCCCGATTCCGCCAGCAACTTCACCAACGTGTTTTCGGTGGTGGACGCCGCCAACTCCTTCGGGACCGCCAATTACGTGCCGGCGATGGAAAACCTCATCAACATGGAAAACTGGCTGCGCGTCTTCGCCGCCAACCACGCCGCGGGCAACAACGATTCCTTCGGCGCGCTCAACGGCCAGAACATGTACGCCTACGTGGGCGCCGCCGGGACCAAGTTTTCCATGATGATGTGGGACTACAATATGGTTTTCGGCAGCGCCTACGGTTGGTCGCCGGGCGAGAACCTGTTCCTCGTCAATCCCCAGGACCCCGTCACCGCCGAGATTTTCCAACAACCCGAGTTCCGGCGCATGTACTGGCGGGCGTTGGCCGAACTGGTGAACGGCCCGTTCACCACGGCCAACACCGGCCCGCTGGCCGTGGCCAGGTACAACGCCTTCCTTGCCAATGGCTTGGTGAACATCGAGAACCCGGTCTCCGGCATTTTGGGCTGGATGTCCGCCGCGCATGACAGCATCGCATCGCAATTGCAGGCGGAGGATGCGACCGCTTTCAACGTCAACCTGCCCCCCGCGGTCACCAACGATGTCGCCACCCTCACCGGGCTCGCGCCGGTCCTCGTCAAAACCG
This sequence comes from uncultured Pedosphaera sp., assembly GCA_903930565.1. Classification (GTDB taxonomy): domain Bacteria; phylum Verrucomicrobiota; class Verrucomicrobiia; order Limisphaerales; family Pedosphaeraceae; genus CAIXFN01. Next base: position 7,941 of record CAIYZC010000552.1, on the reverse strand, counting down.
TGCTGATTAATGGCGTCCAATACCCCCTCGTTTGGACCACCACCACGAATTGGTCGGTGAGTGTTCCGCTCGCCCCCGGCATCAATTCCTTCCGCGTTGTGGGCGTGGACATCCACGGCGCGCCGGTGCCCGGGGCGGGCAATTCCGTGTCCCTCGCCTACCCGGGTGCCCCGGTCTCCCCGGTTGGCCAGGTGGTCATCAATGAACTGATGTTCGCTCCGGCCGTTCCCGGCGGACAGTACTTGGAGCTCTTTAACAATTCACCCACCAACACTTTCGACCTCACCGGCTGGCAGATTCCCGCCGTGGGTTACACCTTCCCACCGGGGTCGCTCCTCGGCCCCGCCGCTTATTTGGTGCTCGCGGAAAACGGCGTCGCTTTTGCCGACGCCTACGGGGCCACCAACGTGGTTTTCGACACGTTCTCCACCCCGCTGGCTCCGACGCCTGAGTTGCTCACCCTTTTGGGCCCCGCCACCAACGGCTCCCCCGGCACCATGGTGGCCCGGGTGCAGTACGACACCGCGGCCCCTTGGCCTCCCGCCGGGCCGCTGTCCGGCCAGGTCCTGGCGTTGGTCGATCCTCAATTGGACAATTGGCGCGCCGGCAATTGGACCAACGCCAACCCCAGTCCCGGCGCCCCGGGGCCTGCGCTGGCCAACCTGCCCGCCTTCCCCCCGCTCTGGATCAACGAACTCCAAGCCGATAACTTCACCGGCCCGACGAATGGTTTTGGCCAACGGGTCCCCTGGCTGGAACTGTTCAATCCCGGAACCAACCCGGTCTCCCTCGCCGGCCTGTTCCTCGCCCCCAATTACGCCAATTTGTCCCAATGGGCGTTCCCCACCGGGGCGGTGATCGCCCCCGGCCAGTTCCTGGTGGTCTGGGCGGATGGCCAGACCAACCTCTCCAGCCCGGCGGAGTTGCACACCAGTTTCACCTTGCCTTCCGGCTCCGGCTCCCTCGCCCTCAGCCGCCCTTGGGCTGGCGGTGCGCAGGTCTTGGATTACGTCAATTACACCAATCTGGGCCCCAATCATTCCTACGGCTCCGTTCCCGACGGCCAGAGCTTCGCGCGGCGGGAGCTTTACTCTGTCACCCCGGGCGCCGCCAACAATCCCGCGCCCGCCCCCCTCACCGTTGCCATTAATGAGTGGATGGCCGCCAACAGCCACACCTTGGGAAACCCCGCCAATAAAAACAAACCGGACGATTGGTTCGAGCTCTACAACTACGGCGCCGTGCCCGCCAACCTTGCCGGCTTTTACCTCACCGACAATCCGGCCAACCCCCTGTTGTTCCAAATTCCCGCGGGCTATGTCATCCCGCCCGGCGGGTACTTGTTGGTTTGGGCCGACAAACTCAGCACCGCCGGCAGCCCGACGTTGCACGTCAACTTCCACCTCGCCAAAGCCGGTGGCGGCATCGGGCTCTACCGCTCCGACGGCACCGTGGTGGACTTCGTGGCCTTCGGTCCCCAAGGCAGCGACATCAGCCAGGGCCGTTTTCCGGACGGCGGGCCGAACCTCAACTTCATGTTCACCCCCACGCCCGGTGCGCGCAACCAACTCCCGAACACCCCGCCCACCTTGGCCGCTGTTCCCCCCTTGGTCCTCGCCGCCGGGCAAAGCCTCTATTTGCCAATCAGTGCCACGGACACGGATCAGCCGCCCCAGCAACTCACCTACACCCTCGCGGCCGGCGCTCCCGCCGGTGCCGGCATTGATCCGGTCAGCGGGATTTTGACTTGGATTGCCCCGAACGGCCTGGGAACCAGCACTGTCACGGTAATCGTTACCGATAATGGAATCCCTAATCTCAGTGCTGCGCAAACCGTTTCTCTCCAAGTCGTGCCCGCTCCCCAACTTCGTTTCCTAGTCGCCGCCAATGGCGCCATGCAATTCAGTTGGGCGACCTATCCCGGCCAAAACTTCCAAATGCAGTACACCGGCGATCTCGCCGGCGGCAATTGGGCCCCGCTGGGCACCCCCTTGGCCGCCGCCCCTGGCGCCACCAGCCTCACCGTCACGGGTTCCGCCATTGGTAACGAAGGTCCCATGTTCTATCGCCTCGTGCTCCTGCCCCCCAACACCAACTGACCCCGGCCTTCGCACGCAGGCGCCCAACCCAACCGGGTAGGCCCATTCCCAAAATGCGTGCCGTCAGCCAGGGCCAGCCGTCGCCATTCATTTTTTACCGGCCCAGGGCGGGCTGACATCGGACCAAGGCAACCGCCCGCGCGCCCACCTCGCCAATTGAGGCCGTGGACGGCCCAAAGAACCGGCTTCGGCTGGCCATACTCACTCACGGAAGGCCGGCCCCACGCTGTCGACGGCCAAACTATCCTGTCATCGTCCTGCACCGACCCCGCTCGGGGATTCGACCACTCACTTTGTCGCCTTTCGTGACCTCCCGGATTCCGGCCCCGGGGTGGGGGCGGGTGGGGGCAATCGCCGCCTTTTCCCTTGGCCCCGGCCGGCGCCTCCGGTTACGCTTGGCCCGGTTAATTCCATGTGCTTCCGATACCTTCAGGCGGTGGTTCTGGGTGGCTTTTTGCTGGCTTTGGCGGCGGGGCCGGCCACGGCTGCCGGCCCGGCCGAATGGTTTCTGCGCGCCTGGCAAACCGAGGACGGACTCCCGGAGCACACCATCGTGGGCCTCGCCCAAACTCCCGACGGCTATCTTTGGCTGGCCACCCATGAGGGATTGTTTCGTTTTGATGGCGTGCGGTTCGTGGAATTCCCCGCCGCCCGCCAAGTCGGCCGCGGCGGGGGGCAATTGCGCCTGCTCCTGCTCGATCGCCGGGGCCGCCTTTGGGTGGCGCGGGACGGCGGCATCGTGCTCGCGATCACGCAAGGTGAATTGGAGCGGGTGGTCGAATTGCCGCCGGCTTGGAGTCGCACGCTGCCCCGTAATTTGGTGGAGGACGCCGAAGGCGCCATTTGGGTGGGTGGCGACGGGGATGAATTGTGCCGGATTCCGCCCGGTGCCGGTGCCCCGGAATTCCCTTCCGCCCCCGGCGGCAATCATCAGCGCCGGCTGGCCGCGGATCGGCTGGGCCAGGTCTGGTTCGCCCAAGGCCGGAGTGTGGGGATCGTCCGGCCCGGTGGCGAATTGGCCGGTGGCTTGACGCTGAGCCAGCCGGTCGCGCGGATTCTGGGCGCCCGCCGGGGTGGGATTTGGATTTGCTCCGGTTCGATTCTTTACCGTTATAGCGAGGGTGGGGAATTGGAGGAGGTCGGCCAATTGAAACTGCCCGCCGGCCGCGCCGAGTTGGAAATTACCGTCCTCTTTGAGGACCGCTCCGGCGGTTTGTGGATCGGCACCGGGGCGGGCGGGGTCCTGTATTTCGACACCCAGCGGGTGCAGACGGTCGATGCCGGCCTGCCCTCGATCACGGCCATCACCGAAGACTCCGAAGGCGATGTGTGGGTGGCCGCCCGGGGAGCGGGCTTGAACCGGTTCCGGCCCCGCGCCGCGGAATTATTGGGCGTGAACTCCGGCTTGCCCTTGGTGGCCGTGCAATCCGTCGCCGTGGAGACCAACGGCACCCTGTGGTTGGCGGGGCAGGGGGGCTCGCTCGTGCGCCAACTCCCGGCCCCGGGCGGTTGGGAAGTCCTCACCCCGGCCCAGGGATGGACCGGGGGGGCGGTGAGTTGCCTGGCCGCGGATCCGCTCGGGGAGCTGTTGATCGGCACCCGCGAGGCGGGTTTGTTTCGCGCCGATGCCGGCCGGTTCCGCCCCGTGCCTTTGGGTGGAGAATGGGATCACGCTTTTATCCGCTCGCTCTTCCACTCCGCCAACGGGGATTGGTGGGTGGGGCCGGACAATGGAGGGGTGCTGCTCCGCTGCCGGGACGGCCGGTTGGAGCCGTTTGCCCTGCCGCCCGGCGCCCGCAATGTGCGCACCCTGGCCGAAACCGGTCCCGGGGATTTGTGGGCCGCCACCTCCGACGGTTTGCTCCTCCACTTGGCTGATGAAGGCCGGCTGGTGGATGAATCCGCCCGCATCCGCAACTCCCAGCACAATGGCATCCGCGCCCTGCTCGCCACGGAGGACGGCAGCCTCTGGGTTGGCTACTCCGGCCACGGTCTGGGCCGGCTGCGCCGGGGCGAATACCAAGAGTTCAACCAAACGCGCGGGTTGTGGGATGATTACATCTCCCAAATGTTGGCCGACGACGCCGGGCGGCTGTGGATCGCCGGCAACCGGGGCATTTTCCAAGTGGCCCGCGGTGAATTGGAGGCGGTGGCCGCCGGCCGGGCCACCCGGTTGCGGTGCGTCGTGCTCGGGCGGGGGGAGGGGTTGCCCAACTTGCAGGCCACGTTCGGCTTCTGGCCCAACGCGGTGCGGACCGCCGACGGGCGCTTGGTGCTGCCCATGCAAACCGGTCTGGCGGTGGTGCGGCCCGGTTTCCTGCCCACCGGCGCGCCGCCCCCGCCGGTCAAAATCGAAGCCCTCCGCGTCAACGGCCGGTTGGTCGCCGCCTACGATCCGCCCGCCCCGTCCGCGACCAACGGCGCCCCGGTGGTGAATTTGCACCGGGCCGACGGGCGGTTGGCGGTCGGTCCCGGCGTCGCCCAATTGGACCTTGAATTCACCGCCTTGAGCCTCGCTTCCCCGGAAAATGTGGCGTTTCGTTACCGATTGGGCGGCAAGGACCGGGATTGGGTCGAGGCGGTGGGCGCCCGCGCGGCCCATTATCCCGACCTGGCGCCGGGCGATTACGAATTCCAAGTCACCGCCTGCGGCCATGACGGGGTCTGGAACGAACCCGGCGCGGCGCTGGCCCTGGTGGTGCGGCCCTTCCTCTGGGAGACCGCTTGGTTCCGGGTGTCGGCGGTGGTCCTCGCGGTCGGGACCTTTGCCGGCGTGGTGCTGGCCCTGGCCCGGCGTCGGTTCCAGGCCAAAATCCGCCGTTTGGAGGAACGGCAGGCCCTGGAGCGGGAGCGCACCCGGATCGCCCAGGATTTGCACGATGACCTGGGGGCCGGGCTGGTGGAAATCAACTTGGGCAGCGAGTTGGCCCAGGACCCGAACCTCAGCCCCGAGGAGGTGCGCGAGCAAACCCGGGAGATCGCCGCCCGCGCCCGGGAGATGGTGACCGCTTTGGATGAAATCGTCTGGGCGGTGAACCCGAAGCACGACACGGTGGCCTCCTTGGCGACCTATTTCTGCCAGTTCGCCCAGCATTTCCTCGCCGCCACCCCCGTGCGCTGCGTGCTGGAGGTCGCCCGCGACCTGCCGCCCGCCCCGCTCAATGCCGAGGAACGGCACAGCCTGTTCCTGGCCTTCAAGGAGGCGCTCTGCAACCTGGTCCGGCACGCCGCCGCCACCGAGGCCCGGCTCACGATTCGCGCCACCGACGGCGATTTGATCATCGCGCTCGGCGACAACGGCCGCGGCCTCGACCCGGCCACCGCCGGCCGCCGGCCCGGGGCGGACGGTCTGGCCAACCAGCGCCGCCGGCTCGCCGCCTTGGGTGGCCGTTGCGAATTGACCGGCGCCCTGGGCGCCGGCACCACCGTCACGTTTGTGGTGCCCCTCACCGCCCTCCGTCGTGGCGCCGCGCCCGCGGCCTAACCCATTTGAGGTATTGTTGAAATGAGCGCCCCCCGGCAGCCTGTTCGCCGCACCCGAGTGAATCCCCGGAATGATACATCGCCGTCGGCCGCCCCGGACGCGCCGGGGCTCCCCGCCGCGGACGCCGCCGCCCCGCGCCTCGCGCCCGTGATCAGCGTCGCGCTGGTCGAGGACAGCGAATTGATGCGCCGCAATTTGGAACGTTTGCTGCGCCGCGCCCCGGGCATCCATTGCGTCGGGGTGTGCGCCAGCGCCGAGGACGCCCTCGCGCAATTGCCCGCCGCCCGGCCCGAAGTCGTCCTCATGGACATCAACCTCCCCGGCCTTTCCGGAATCGACTGCACCGCCCGGCTCCGGCAGTTGCTGCCCGCCACCCAGATCATTATGCTCACGGTCTACGAGGACACTGCGAGCATCTTCAGCGCCCTCAAGGCGGGGGCCGTGGGTTACCTCCTCAAACGCTCGCTCCCGGGCGAAATCCTCGACGCCGTCACCACCGTCCGGAACGGCGGCGCGCCGATGACCAGCGAGATTGCCCGGAAGATCGTCATGACCTTCCAATCCCCCGCACCCGCGGCCGCCGACGCCTCCAGCCTCACCACCCGGGAGCAGGAAATTTTGGAACAGCTGTCCTGCGGCAAAGTGAGCAAGGAAATCGCCGACCACCTGGGCATCAGCTACCACACCGTCCGCGTGCATCTGAAGCACATCTACGAAAAACTCCACGTGCGCTCGCGCTCCGAGGCCATGATGAAATTCATGGCCGACAAGGGCGCCCCGGCTTCCGCCCCGCGTCCGTAAGCGCCACCCCCTCCTCGCGCCATGCGCCGCCTGCTCCTCCCACTGCTTTTGGCCGCCGTCGGCGGCAATCTCTCCGCCCGTCCGGCCGGAAATAGCCACTGCCAATAAAATTATTTATGACTCGAATCCACCTCCCCAGGGCCGGCCGTTGGGCCGCGCTGCTCCTCCTTGGTCTGCTCGTCCACGCGCGCCCCGTCGTGGCCGGCAACACCGCCCTTGAAGCCGTGGGCAAGACGAACGCCAACTGGCTGCAAAAACACGAAGCCATCAACGCCGCGGCCCGCCAGGGTGGCAAGGCCATCCAATTGATCTATATCGGCGATTCGATTGTGGAGCACTACGCCAAACAAGGGCGCGATACCTGGGACCGTTACTACGCCCCGCGGCACGCCCTCAATGCGGGCATCAGCGGCGACCGCACCGAGCATGTCCTCTGGCGGCTGGACCATGGCAATATCGACGGCCTCTCCCCGAAACTCGCGATTGTCATGATCGGCCAGAACAACGGCGGCCACAACACTGGGGACGAAATCGGCGCAGGCGTGACCGCCATCGTGCACCAGCTTCGCGCCAAACTGCCTGGCACCAAAATCCTTTTGCTCGCCATTTTCCAACGCCGGGAGAAGCCCACGCCCGAACGCGCCGTGCTGGACCGGGCGAACCAAATCGCCGCCGCCCTGGCCGACGGCAAAATGATCCTTTACCGCGACATCAATTCGCTCTTCGTCAAACCCGACGGCACCATTCCCAAAGAGTTGATGCCGGACTACGAGCATCCCAGCCCCTTGGGCCACCGGCTCTGGGCCGAGGCGATCGAACAGCAAGTGGCCGAACTCCTCGGTGACCAACCCGTCGCGCCGCAACGTTGACCTTGCCATGAACGATCGGTCGTTTCGTCTCGGTTGCCTGGTCCTGGCCGGTTTGGGCTTGCTCGCCGGCGCCGCGCCCGCGGCGACGAACGCTGCTTGGACTGTTCCCGCGCGCTGGGCGGTTCAAAGCCTGCCCCACCATCCGGAATTCGTCTTCTCGCTGTATGGTGCGCCGGGCGAAGTCGAGTCGCTCCGGCAATTGATGACTGTGATGCGGGACCAGCACGTGGGCAACGGCTTCGATCCCGGCCCGGGGTTGCAACCGGCCGCCGCGCCGCTTTTCCAAATGCTTGCTGACGCCGGCTGGCCGTCCATGTGCTACCCGGGCTGTGCGGACATGCAAATTGATGGCGGTCGTTGCATCCTCGGCCCCGCCCATGCCGCCGCCCTTGCGCCCATGGACCGGTCGGGCGTGTTCGCGGCGGTGCAACTCGGCGAGTGGGGTTATTACTTCCACAACCTCTCCCCCCGCGAATCCTGGTGGCACGATGTTTACGGGGCGGACTTTCCCGCCTTCCAGCATCTCATGAAGCCCAAGGGGCTGGGCGGTTACGACCACCTCCCCGCCAACCGGCAGGAGGCGTATGACGCCGTTCGCACCTACTTCACCCACCGGCAACGGGATTTGCTGGGCCGCGTGATCAGCGTGACGGGCCATTCGCATTACGAGGCATATGCCGGGGAATGG
>CAIYZC010000551.1 GCA_903930565.1 uncultured Pedosphaera sp. | reverse complement strand
GTCGTGCGGAACAACTTGAGCGACATTTTGGAGCTCGAAGGCTTCCAAACCCTCCTGGCCCCCCAGGGCCGCGCCGGGCTCGCCACCGCGCAAAGCACCGCGCCCGACCTGATCCTGTGCGATGTCATGATGCCCGAAATGGACGGCCACGCCGCGCTGGCCGCCTTGCGTGCGGACCCCGCCACCGCGCGCATCCCCTTCATCTTTCTCACCGCCAAGGGTGAAATCGCGGACCTGCGCGCCGGGATGAACCTCGGCGCGGACGATTACCTCATCAAACCCGTCAAAACCGAGGAACTCCTCGAAGCGATCGCCGCGCGGCTCGTCCGGGCTGAACAACAAACCGGCCTCGCCGCCGACTTCTCCCGCCCCGCGCCCCTGGAGCGCCTCGGACTCTCCCCGCGCGAAGCGGAAATCCTCCTCTGGGTCGCCCAAGGCAAAAGCAACTACGAGGTGGGCGTCATTTTGGGCATTTCCGTGGCCACGGTGAAAAAGCACCTGGAGAAAGTGTACGCCAAACTCGGCGTGGAAAGCCGCCACGCCGCGACCCTCCAAGCCGTGGAGCACCTCCGGCGCCGAATGGCGCCGGGACCGCAATGACTTCAGCGACGCCTTACGGCGCCTTGTTGTGGTCGTCCATGCCCAGATTCCAAACCGGCAAAAACCGCATGAGCGACACCCACTCCGCGTGGCCGTCACAGAAATTCATGTTCAGCCCCACTTCGCCATGGTTGTTGTCTGGATCCGGATAATTGTTGTGTTTGCTGCCGCCCACGGCGGCCGTGTCGTCCGCGTCCGCCATCAATAATATCCGCGACGGTCCGGGCTTGATGCCGGGCTGGTAGAGTTGGTTGGCGTAGGTGGTGAGACTGCGCTCCGTCTTCTTCACCCCGGTCGCGCTGAACACCCCGAAAATCTCGTAACTCGTGCCGTTGTTCTTGGTGTTGACGGCGTTGTCCGCCAGATCCTCCACCACCATCTTGGTGGTGGAAGTCGGAATGAGCACCGTGGTCGACCGGATGGAATTGTGCGTGGCGGGGCACACGTAGGAACCAAAGCTGCTGACGTAGCCGGGATAAAGCCAATTGGCGTCATCGTCCGCCCCGCTGCGATCGCTGTTCGCCGTGGGTGTGAAGCTCGCGGACCAGGTGGCCCCGGTCAGGTTCCCTTCGTTGTCGTTGCCATACATCATGCTCCCCATGCCCAGTTGGCGGAGATTGTTGATGCAGCCGATCTTTTTGGCCTCGAATTTCGCCCGGGCCAGCGCGGGGAGCAACATCCCCGCCAGGATGGCGATAATCGCAATCACTACCAGGAGTTCAATGAGGGTGAAGCCACCGGCGGAGCCACGGCGCGGCTGGCGGCGAATCTGGAAAGCAGCAGTTTTCATAAATGGTAAGGCGCGGCGCGGGGAAACCCCGCGCCGCGCCCCGTTGGGAGTTAAGAATTAAGGATAAACGACGCGGTAGAAGCCGGCCCCGGCGAGCGGCGCGGTGTCCGTGAAGGCGGCGCTGCCGTCCGGCGCGGTGGTCACCGTGCCGAGCGTGGTCCAAACACCGTTCAGGGCGGCCTGCCGCTGGACAGTGTAGGTGACGCCCGGCGTGCCGGTGAACGTGAGGCTAACTTGCGTGGCGGAAACCGCCGGCGCGGCCAGCACGGGAGCGGCGACATTCAGCGCCGGCAGCGAATAGTAAATCCGCAACTGCGGGCGTTCGCGCTCCACGGCCGCCTCGGCCGTATTGAAGCCCCAGCCGTCCGAGCCGCCGGGCCACGGGAGCATCGCCCATCCATAGTTGGTCAGCGCCCCGCTCGACCAGGAGCGGACATCGGTGGTGACGTCGAAGGTGTTGAAGCTGGATTGCACCAGCGCGGAGAAGTCGGGCGTGCCCGCCTTCGTATGGGAAACCGTCGCGGCTTTGACGCCGTCCGGCTGAATCCCGCCATTCCACGAATTCCAGGTCGAAGTCGTGTCGGTCCACGGTTGGAGCAGCGCGTAGAACTGGCCGCCGTCACCCATGGAGTTGGCGGTCATGCTGGCCAAATCCAGCATCGCGGCGTCGATTTGCGCCCCGAAGGGCACCTGGCCCGAATTGGTGCCAAAGATGCCGTCGAAGCGGATCAGCACCTGCTCAAAGTCGCCGTTGGTGGCGCTCAACCAGTCCACGAACACGGTCGTGGCCTTCGAAGCGTCGCTGTTGGGCGAGCTGGGCTGGATTTTGGTGTCGAAGGCGTTCGTGTAGCCGTTCACGCCTTGGCGGAAGCTCACCGCGTTCGTGGTGGCCGGGAGCCATTGCACGTGCAGGTGCGGGCGTTGTTCGGCCACGGGCGCTTCACCCGGCCAGAATCCGGTGCCATCCGTGTTGAAGGGCCAGCCCTTCAGCACCCAGCCGTAGTTCGTTGCCCCCGCCGCCCAAGTCTGCACATCGATCGTCACGCCGATGGAGATGGTGCCCAAGCCGGTCGTGCCGGTGCCGATCTGGTTCCCCAACTGGGAATCGTAGGCCGAGACCGCCTCGACATCGTCGCCGAAGATGCCGCCGCCCACATTGTTCCAAGTCGCGTTCGTCGCGTCCCAGGGAATCAACATGCGGTTGAGCGTGCCACCTTGACCAGGGTTGATCATGGTCACCAGCAATTCGGCGGAGACCACGGTGGCCCCGAGCGGAATTTGGTTGGCGTTGGTGCCGAAGATTTGGTCGAACCGCAACAGCACCTGGCTCTCGTTCGCCACCCCGGCGTCCGGCCAGTCGATCAGCAGGCCGTCCGCGGCCGTCCCGCTGGGTTGCACCCCGAACGGATTCACTTGGGCCAGCGAGATGTCGTTCTCGTTGGTGTAGACGCCATAGCCGTAATCCAGACCTTGTTGGAAGTGCATGTCGCGCAGCAGGCCGGTGCGCACGTTCTTGCGGGCCGTGCTCACGCCGCCCAAGCCGTTGTTCAGCGCGACCGACACGAAGAAGTCCCCCCGGCTGGTCGGCGTGGCGCCGTACCGGTAGGTGCAGGCGGCCAGCAGCGCCTGCGCGGCCTGCGGGGTCGCCGCGGCGTTGAGGCTCACCACCAACGGGGTCTGGTTGGTGCCGCCGGTATAGCTGCCCATGGTCACGCCGCCGTAGAGCACATTGGTCCCGGCCAGGCTGATCTGGCCCGGCCCCGTGCCCGTGCTCCGGATGCCAAGCACGTCGCCCGCCAGACCGTTCGTCACCACGGCCACGGTGAGGGAACCGCCAGCGTAGTTGGCGTTGACCTCTTCATTGATGCCCGCGGCATGGTCGAGATACACGGCCGGACCGCCCGCGGTGTAAACACAGTCGCCCGAAGGGAGGCTGAGGCCGGGTTCATTGTCGATCGTGGTCGCGCTGATCGCGGGCACAAACAGGCCCGCGTAGAGCGGATCCGCCGACGTGACGACGGCGGTGACGGTGTAGCTGATGTCCCCGTCGTTGATGAAGTTGTCCGGCGCCGTGATCGCCACGGTCTGCGGCACGGACCAGTTCGCGGCGGAGAAGACCACCGCGCCGGGCGTCGCATAGCCCTTGGCGGGATTGCTGGAGTTGAAGGTGATCGTCACCGGGGCGACGGGGCTGGAATTCAACACCACCGTGAAGTTCGTGCCCTGGCCTTCCACCACCACCAAAGCCGCGCTGACCGAGAGTTTCACGCCTTTGGTGTCGTTGTTCAAGTTCGCGGCCGACACATCGGCGCCTTTCAGCCCGTTGTAATGCGCATCCGCGCTGACCGCCGGGGCGGTCACAATCTGGTAGGCGACCGTGCCGTCGTCCACGAAGTCGTCCACGCCCTGCACCGTCACCGTCTGGAAGGTGGACCAGTTGGCGGGCGTGAAGGTCACGGCCGCGGGATTCGGCACGCCTTCGCCCGGGTTGCTGGAGGACAAACCGATGGTGACATTGGCCGCCGGCTGGGAATTCAGCCGGATGCTGAAGGTCGCCGAACCGCCCGCTTCGGTGGTCACCAACCCGCTGGTGGGCGTGACCGCGATGCCCGCCTGATCGTTGTCGGCGTTCACGGCACCCACATCAGCGGGATCCAAACCGCTGTAGGCCGGGTCGGCGCTCACCGCCGGGGCCAGCACAATCGCATAGGGAATCGGTCCGTCCACCACACTGTCGTCCACCCCGGTGACCGTCACCGTTTGGGGGACGTTCCAATTGTCGGGCGTGAAGGTCAGCGTCGTGGGCGTCGGCAGGCCTTCGGTGGGCAGGCTGGAGGAAAGGTTGATCGTCACGGTATCGGTCGGCGGATAGTTCAACACCACGGTGAATTTATCGGACGCGCCGCTCTCGCTCGTGCTCAAGCCGTTGGTGGGGCTCACCGTGAAGCCGGGCTTCGGCCCGGGAACGAAGACGAAGGAGGCCACGGGCTGGCCCGTGGGCGTTTGCAGACTCGGCAGGGCCGTGGCGTTGATGTCCAGGGAGTAAATGAGCCAGCCGTCGCTGTCCGCCGTATAGTTGATGATATTGTCCTGGTTCAGGCTCAAGCCACCCTCGGGCGAGGTGATGAGGACGCCGTTGGACGGATTGTAGCCGGGGATCGTCAGGCGGTAAGTACCGGGACCGAAGGCGTTCCCGTTGGTGTCCGCGGTGGCGATGGCGAAAGCGGGGGTCGCCCCGCTGAACATGGCGATCGAGCCGTCAGCCATGAATTTGCCGGAGATCACCGAGGTGTTCGTGCGGGGCACAAACACGAACGCGATGGGGTCCTGCTCGTACGATGAGTTGTCGCCGTGGTTGTCCTTGACCCACAGGGACCAAGTGCCGTCATCGTTCGCATGGGAGAGGGCGAAGTTGCCTTCGTCCTTGCCGTGGTTCACGATCAACACCCCGTCGTTCGTGGAATTGTAGCCCAAGCCGCGCAGGTCCAGGGAGAACACCCCGCCGCCGGCGCTCTGGAATTCCGCGCCCAAGTTCACGCCGGGGGAACCGGTGAAGAGGTCGGTCGGGCCACCGTTGACCGCGGTGGAGTTGCGCCCCCAACCGCAGATCCAGTTGGCGTAGGTGAAATAGGCGACCGCGAAGCTGCCGTTTTCCCGCGCGCGGTTGGCGGTCGTGTCGTAGGTCACCACGGAGTAGCCGGGATCCAAGCCGGTCGCCGTGCCCGCGATGGCGCTCATGTCATAGGTGAAGGTGCCGTCGCCATTGTCCCGGCCGGCTTCCGTCACGCAGCTCATGATCAAACCGTTCGTCAGATCGTCGCTCGCATAAACGCCGACCTGCAAATTGTAGATGCCGCGCACCGAGTTCGGGCGCACGCGCATGTCATTGATGCTCAAGGTCGCCGTCACCGTCACCGAGTTGGTGTTGTTCCCGGTGTCGTTCTGCACCACGTTCACATTCGCCGCCGAGACCGGGTAGATCACCACCGGTTCGTTGTCCACCGTCGTGGCCGGCACCGCGGGCACCAACTGGCCATTGTAGAGCGGATCGGTCGAGGTCACCGTCGTGTTGATGACGTAATTGAAATCCCCGTCGCTGATGGCGTTGTCCACCGCGGTCAGGGTCACCGTCTGGGGTTGGTTCCAGTTGGCCGCGGTGAAGGTCACCGTGGCCGGCGTCATTGTCCCCTTCAAGGGGTTGCTCGTGCCAAAGTGCAGGGTCACCGGCGCCACCGGGCTGGAGGTCAGCACCACCGTGTAATTCGTGCTGCGGCCTTCGACCACCACCAGCGCGGCCCCCGAGGCGACCGACAGGATGATGCCGGCCTTGTCGTTGTCCAAATTGACCAGCGCGACATTCGCGCCTTTCAAGCCGTTGTAATTGGCATCCGCGCTCACCGCCGGCGCCGTCACGATTTGATACGCGATGTCGCCATCGACCACAAAGTCATCCACGCCCGTCACCGTGACGGTTTGAAACACGGACCAATTCGTGGAGTCAAAAGCCAGTTGCGCGGGGGCGACGAGGCCTTCCGCGGGGTTGCTGGAGGCGAACCCGATCGTCACGCCGGCCGCGGGGCGCGAATTGAGGCGCACGGAGAAGGTGGCGGTGCCGCCCGCCTCCGTCGTGACCAGCCCGCCCACCGGGGTCACCGTGATGCCCGCCTGGTCGTTGTCCGCATTCACGGCGGTGACACTCGCGGCTTGCAGGCCGCTGTAATTGGGATCGGTGCTGCTGGCCGCGGACAATTGAATGGCGTAAGTGATCGGTCCGTCCACCACGCTGTCATCCACGCCGGTGACCGTCACGGTTTGCGGCACATTCCAATTGTTCGTCGAGAACGTGAGGCTCGCGGGGCTGGGCAGACCTTCGCCCGGATTGCTCGAAGTCAGGTTGATGGTCACATCCGCAGTGGGGGGAAAGTCCAACCGCACCGTGAACGTGTCCGCGCCGCCACTTTCCGTGGTCGCCAGGCCGTTGGTGCGGGATAGCGTCACGCCGGGCGTCGGCCCGGGAATCACGACGAACGAGGCCACCAATTGGCCGGTGGGGGTTTCGAACAACGGGATGGCGCCGGCATTGATGTCG
>CAIYZC010000550.1 GCA_903930565.1 uncultured Pedosphaera sp. | reverse complement strand
CCGCCGCGGGAGATCAGGCGGTTTTCGGCGTCGTAGAGGTCGTGCATGGGGTTGCCATTAGGTCCGAGGATCAAATCGCGCTGGTCAAAGGCGAGGTTTTGGTTCGCGATGGGATCCACCGTCGCCCCCAGGCCCTGCACCGTCCGGGAGGTGCGGTTGCCGACGGCGTCGTAGGCGTGGGTGATGGTGCCGGCAGGGGTGTTGTTGGCGGTGAAGAGCGCTTCCTGAGTCAACCGGCTCAACCGGGGGGTGAGGTTGACGCTTCCCCGGATTCGGAGGTGCGGGAATGGCGGCCGGGAGCGGGCGCAGCACGCGGACGCCGGGAACCAGCCAAAGAGGATCGTCAGCCAGAGCAGCATCACAAGACTGCCCCACCGTTTGGATAAAATGGACCGCGCTGTATTCAAAACGGCCTTAATAATAACCAGCAATGGTGCGCCGGGCAAGCCGCCGTGCCGGTATGGATTGGGCGGACGTGAGGCTTGGGAGAATTGACAAATTTGGAGAATTTGTTGTGCCGGCGGGGTGCGCCGCGATGCGTGGGCCAAGGCCGACCGCGAATTGACGCCAATGGACGCCCACCAAAGCCTGCCCGAACCACCGTACAGCCAAAGCGCCATCGTCGCGAGTCGGTCATTCGCGTCGATCGAAACCCCGGCGACGCAAGGTCACTCCCGGGGGCCAAAGATTGATCCCGAGCAACTATCAGCGTGGATGGGCCATTGATTTCGTTGTCTCGAGGCCGACAATCGGACCAATACTATGGTTGCACCACGCCGGTAGGCCATGGCGACATGATGCCCAAGTGCAAATATGCGGAACCGATCCCTTCATGCTTTGCCCCCTCAAGCCAAGTTTTTAGCCCAGCCCTATTGTAAGGGTCCGGGCTCACTGGTCTCCTTGCGATATCTGTCCAACAATTCAAAGAAACGGTCAAAGGCTTCTTCATCGGTAGCCGTTCTAGCTTCGATCATATTTCGCCAACCTCTGCATGTTGGGATCGAGAAATTTAACTCTTTGGCAAGCCATGTATTAAAATGACGAAAGTCGCTGAAGATCGCAGGCTTGCCACAAGAAGTAATGCCTATCTCATAGCCGATTAAGAGTGTCCACACCATCCTTAATGATTTTTCGCCGCAGAAGTACGTTTGCGGATTCTTTCTTACAAAATCAAGTATTTGAAATGCATTCATGGAATTAATAAAGCGACGCAGGGAAATCAATTTGGCCGTAACCCTGTTTGACGGCGCTACGAAGGCGCAGGAATGCGCCGGCCGGTTGGTCAGCGGGAGCCACCTTGTAGCAATACTTCTCCCATACACGCTGGGGAACGCCAAATGGCAAATTGTTATCATACACGCGTCCATCAACGATGCATCCCCAATGAGTACCACTCTCTGAAATGATTTGTCCACTGAGCAAGCCAAAACAGGCCCAAATAAAATCACCTTTAATCTTACCATAATAGGCCTGAAATCTAATGAACCGCGGCTCATCTCCCCTGTCGTTAAAGTATTTCTTTGCGTCCCTTGCGAAAAAAGCGCACTCAAGATTCTGGTAAGCGTAAGACGAGCCAGTTGGATTGGCACGCTCTGCAGTTTGAGTTTTTACTTGCTCAAGTGCCTGGCTCGTCTTATAGCTTGCGATTCCTTCATAGATAAAAACCGGGGCGATAGCGGTGAGAATTCGTGCAGTTGATACTGCGAGTGCCGTTTCTAACCTCCGAATCGCGAACGCCCTGGCAATGGAAGCGGCTGTAGCCGCCGCTGTGTCCAGAGTCGCCGCCTCAGTGCTGGCGATACTTATCTCAACTTCCGAAAAATGCCCTGTGAAATCCTTTCGGTTTGAAGGATTGCCATAACAATACAGGTATTTATGGAGGCTCTTTGGATCCTCGGCTGAACCCTCCTCTGTATCCATTGTCCAGAATCTTCCGATCCCGGGCTGGTAATAGCGGGCGCGGAGGTGGTACATTCCGAGGGCGGGATCCCACGCCTGGCCGGTGTAGCGGTAGTTGTTGGAGGTGCTGCCGGTTTGGGCCAGGAGTTGGCCGTAGGTGTCGGTGACGGCGGTGGGCGGGCCGGTGATGACCTGGGAATTGGCGCTGGGGACCGCCCCGCTGCCGTTGAGGCCGTCGTAACCCGCGGTCAGTAAGAGAGCCTGCGGAATCAACTGAATGGGGGGTGTGGCGTTGGCGTCGGTGAGGAGGCGGACGCTGCCCTGGCCGTCGTAGCCGTAGAAGCGGACCACCCCGGAACGGTTCTGGGCGATCAATTCGAGGCCGTAGGTGTAGGTGACGGTCGGAGCGTTGGCGCTGGAAGCCGCGGTGCCGCCGGGGTATTCGGCCAGGACTTGCGAGTAGCCCGTCGGATTCCGATCGTCCACCAGGAAAACGGTGGTCGCGCCGCCGGACGTTTCGAAGACCCGGTGGCCGTCCTCGTCGTAGCCGATGGTGATCTGGCCCGCGCCGCGGGAGATCAGGCGGTTTTCGGCGTCGTAGAGGTCGTGCGTGGGGTTGCCAAACTCATCCGTGAGGCTGTTGCAGTTGAGGTCGTAAGCGGGG
>CAIYZC010000549.1 GCA_903930565.1 uncultured Pedosphaera sp. | reverse complement strand
GAGGAAGGCCTTGCGGGCCAGCCAGAGGAGGACGGTCGAGTCCTTGCCGATGCTCCAGAGCATGGCGAGGTTCTCAAACTTGTTGAACGCCTCCCGCAGGATGTAGATGCTCTGGTTCTCCAGTTTCGATAGGTAGTCCATAAGGTTTTGGGGCTGCCGGTTCGGCCCGTCGCGGGCCGGCCGGCTCAGATGTCAAAATTGACTTTCTTCGACATGAAAGTGTGGATGCCGCACTCCACTTTGTTGAAGCCGGTCCAGCGCCCGGCCCGCTCGCTCTCCCCCGCCCCGGTTTTGGTGGTGCAGGGCCAACAACCGATGGAGCGGTAGCCCTGGTCGTGCAGGGCGTTGTAGGGGATTTTGTGCTGGTGAATGTACTGCCAGATGGCGTCCCGCGACCAGTTCGCCATCGGATTGAGTTTCACGATGTCCCGCGGTCCGTTGCCGGATTCAAACGTGTACAACTCAATGATGCCCACGCCCGCGCGGGTGCTGGATTGCTCGCGGCGCAGGCCGGTCAGCCAGCAGCCCAAATTCTCGAGCTTGCGTTGCAGCGGTAGCACCTTGCGGGCGGTGCAGCAGAGGTCGGGCTCCCGGCGCCATAACTCCGGCCCCATGGCCTCGGCTTGCTCCTCCACCGTGAGATCGGCTTGCAGGGCTTCAATCTCCCAACCGAGGAATTCCTCCAGGCGCTGTTTGACCGCCAGGGTTTCCGGAAAGAGCAGTCCGGTGTCCAAGGTGAAGACGGGGAAACGGATGCCCGCCGTTTTGGCCAGGTGCATCATGACCAAGCCGGCCCCTTGAAAGCTGGTGCCCACGGCCGCCTGCGGCCCGAAGCGTTCCCAGGCCCAAGTCAGAATCTCCGGCGTGGACGCGGTATTGAAACGCGCGTCCAGCGCGGCCACTTCCGCGGGCGTCGGAATGCCCGCGGGGCTCGAATTGTCGCTCCCGGTGCTCAAGGGTATCAGGCGGCGGGCGCGGCGGGAGTGGCGGCAGCGGCCACGGCAGCTTCGGCGGCGGCGGCTTCCGGCAGGAGGACACGGTGGGCAAAATCACCGAAGCGTTCGCCCGGCTGACGCTGCGCGGCGAAGCGCGTAAACAAGCCGCGCAGGACGGCGCTCATCTCTTCGGACTTCACGTTTTCCTGGTACAACTGGTTCAAGCGCGTGCTGGCCTGGTTGCCGCCCAAGTACAATTGATACTTTTGCGGCGCGCGGCCCACGAAGCCGATTTCGGACATCATCGAGCGGGCGCAACCATTGGGACAACCGGTGACGCGGACGATCACTTCCTCGTCGGGCAGGCCCGCGGCGGCGAGTTCCTGTTCCACACGGGCCAGGATTTCGGGCAGTGCGCGCTCGGATTCCGCCAACCCCAAACCGCAGGTGGGCATGGAGGGGCAGGCCATCGAGGCGCGACGGATCACGCTTGCTTGGTGGGTCACCGCAACGCCGTGGGCCGCCAGAATGGCGTCAATGCCGGCGCGGGCGCCAGCCGGCACGTTCACCAGCAGCAGGTTCTGCGAGGGGGTGAGCCGGCTTTCCAGTCGATATTGGGTGATGATCTCGCGGAGCGCGGTTTTGAGTTGGACCGTGGGGGTGTCCTTCACGCGGCCCGCTTCGACATACAAACCGAGGAACGAACGGCCGTCCGACTGGGTGTGCCAG
>CAIYZC010000548.1 GCA_903930565.1 uncultured Pedosphaera sp. | reverse complement strand
GGCGCTGAGGGGGTTGGACAACCAAAACGAGAGCAGGTAATTCGACCCCGGCGCGGTGGGCAGCGTTTGGGAAAGGGTGGCGAGGTTGGTGGGCGCTCCCATTATGGCGGCAAAATAGCCCCCGTGGACATAGTCCAGGTAGCTGGGCGTGGCCCCCACGTAGGAGGCATTCGTGGCGCCCACAAAGGTCCAGCCGGTGAAATCCCCGGTTTCGAAGTCCCCGTTGCCGACCGCCAGACTGCACGGCAGGGTGCTGGCGGCGCCGGTCAACTGGTCGCTGAAAAGCAGGGTGCCGCTGATGGTGCCCAGGAGTAAATTGGTCGCGCCCGGGTTGACGGTGATCATCAGATTGGTGGCCTGCGCCGGGGCCAGGGTGCCCGCGGTCGGCGCCACTTGGAACCAAGTCGAACCGGCGGCCGTCCAAGCCAGCGGCACCGTGGCGGCGTTGCTCAATGACACCCCGAGCCCCGCGGTGGTGAACGGTCCCCCCACGGGCCCCCCCGCCGTCAACCCATTGGAGGCGCCGACGAGGATCAGTGGATCTTGGACCTTCAGGAACAGCGGCAGGCTTTCCACCGTGCTGGTGGTGAGGTTGGTCAGCCAGAAATTGGTGACGAGCGCACCCGTCGTGAGGTTGGCGGCGGCGGCCGTGGCGCCAAAGGCCAGATTGGTGGCACCGCCCGGCGCCAGCGAACCGTTGGTGGCGGAGAGCGCCAGCCAGGCGGGCGGATTGCCGCAAGCCCAAACCAAATTGGAGCTCGTGGCGTTGCTCAGCAGGAGGCCGCCCCAGTTGTTGGGGAGGGCGCCGTATCTGTAGAGGCCGAGGGCCACCCCCGAAGCCGGCGCGATCGTGAGCGACGTGGGGGGCGCCAAGGCGTTGATCAGGGCCTGACCGGTGGGCGTGCCCCAACCGCTGACGAGATCGTAGCCCCGGGCCGCGAAATATCGGTTCGGGGAGATGGCGTTGGTGTTCCGCCCCGAAGTGAGGTCATGGAAGCAGGCCGCGTACTGGCTCCCCAAGCCGATACCGTAGAGGGCGGGATTCAGGAAACCAATCCGGGGTCGGCCGTACTGCGCGGCTTGTTGATTGGCGAGGGCAAGAAAGCCGGCCCAGAGCGGGGCGGAGATACTGGTGCCGGAGGCGCCGTTGGTGAGCCCATTGTAATAGACCACCAGCACCAGGGCGCTCGTCAGCGCCACATCCGGCAGGTTTCGGTACTGGGTGGAGCCTTGGTTGAGGGCCATGCTCACGCCCTGCTGCCAGTAGGGAATGGGGTAGTTCGTGCAGATGCCCCCGGCGCTGCCGCTCCATGCCTGCTCGGAGGTCCACGGCCCGCCCGCCACCGTGGTGGTGAGCACCGCCCCTCCGACCTGGGTGATGAGCGGGTGCCCCTCCTTGGGCTCCATGTTGGCGCCATAGGCGCCGAAATCGCCGGTCGCGTTGAAGAAGGTCTGACCTTGGGCGGCCATTTGCTGAAGGATTTGGTCCGTCGTGGGATTGATGTCGAACGACCAGGAACAACTGACTTGCGCCGCCAGGTTGTCGGTCGCGATCCGGTTCAGCAGATCATTGGCGGAGGTGTAAGTATAGGGGGCCTCGTAGACCAGTACACTCGCCAAACCCGGCGCCATGGCGATCGCCGCTTCAATGTCCACCGACACCTCCAAATCGCCCCCGGCGGGTTTCGTCAACCCTTTGTCCACCACGACGCTGATCACGGGCACGGGCGGGGAAATTCCCGCGAGCGCCTCGTAATTCAAGATGTCGTTCGTGTAGCACAAATCAAACTCCACCAAGCCGACCGACTGCCCCGCGCCCGTCAGCGTCACCCCGGGCGCGTAGGCGGTGCGAAAATCGTTGCCCATGAACTTGCCCCCCGGACCCG
>CAIYZC010000547.1 GCA_903930565.1 uncultured Pedosphaera sp. | reverse complement strand
GCTGATGGTCTCGATGACGCGGTCGTCGCGCACCAACGGCAGGGGCGGGGTTTGATTTTTCTTGGCGGGGCGGTTGGTGGCCGCCGCCGCGGCGGCTTCGTTCGGGCCCATGTCGTTGGAATAGGGCAGGCCGAGATAATGGTCGAAACCGCGGTGCGTGGGCATGAAATCCGGGTGGTCGCCGACGTGCCATTTGCCAATGGCCATTGTGGCATAACCACGGGCTTTCAGCAGCCCCGCAATGGTGTGCTCCTCCGCGCTGAGGCCGGTGGGGCTTTTGGGAAAGATCACGGCGGGCAGCGAAACGCGTTTGGCATAGCAACCGGTCAGAATTTGCGCGCGGGACGGGGTGCAAACCGGGGCCGCGTAAAAACTGGTGAGCTTCATGCCCTCGGCGGCCATGCGGTCAAGGTTGGGCGTGTGGTTCGTCCGGGAGCCAAAGGGACCGATGTCCCCGTAGCCGAGGTCGTCCGCCAGGATGAGAATGAAATTCGGCGGGCGGGTGGCGGCGGGGGCGGTGACGGCCCAAGCCAGCAAGAGCCAGATCGCCGGCAGGCAGGAACGGAAAAGCTTCATGGTATTAAAGACGCCCGCGGGTTCGGCGGTTATTCGATGGGGGTGGCGTTTTTGGCGCGTTTGATCTTCGAGAAATCAAATTCCGCCGGCGCGGGATGCTCGCTGGTGAGCGCCTGGGCATCCCCAAATTCAGCCTGTTCGGCACGCAGGGCTTCGGTCAGTCGGGCCACGTCGGTGGCGTGGGCGGGATTGCCCGCCAGGTCATGCAACTCGAACGGATCGGTTTGCAGATCGAACAATTGGACTTTGGTGATGAGCGGGTAGGCGATGAGTTTCCAGCGCTCGTCCCGGACGGCGCGCTGGAAAGTGCGGTACGCGGTGAAAATGCGGGCCCGGTGGTTCTTGGCGCGGCCCGTCAGGACGGGCGCCAAGCTGCGGCCTTCGTTGCCTTCCGGCCCGGTCACGCCGGTGAGGTCGCCGAGCGTGGGAAACACATCAAACAGGTAGCAAAGGGCGGCACGCTGTTGGCCGCGGGGGATTCCGGGCCCGGCGATAATCAGTGGTTCGTGGGTGGCGTGGTCATACAGGTTCTGTTTGCCAAACAGACCGTGGCTGCCTACGGCCAAGCCGTTGTCGCTGGAGAATACGATGATCGTGTTGGTGTACTGGCCGCTCGCCCGCAGGGCCGCCAGGATGCGGCCGATTTGTTCATCCATGAAGGTGATGTAGCTATAGTAATCGCCCAAATGTTGCCGGACCACCTCGGGCGTGCGCGGCCAGGGGGCAAGCTGTTCGTCGCGGATGGTCATTTCCCCGTTGTCAAACGGATGCGTGGGGAGAAAATTGGGTGGCAGGGGCGGCGGATTGGCCTTGTATTCGGCGTGGTAAACGGAAGGGGCAATCCGGGGATCGTGCGGGCAATTCGGCGCGAAATAGCAGAGCCAAGGGCGGCCGGTGTTCGCTTGGTTCTGAATGAACTCCACGGCGGCATCGGTGAACAGCTTGACCGAATGCTCCCCCTCCGGATGGGGCTGGCCGACCAACTTGTGATCCGGGGAAATCGTCGCCAGACCCAACTTGTAGGGATTGCCCATGCCCCCCAGAAAAACCGATTTTCCGTTGGCGAACGAATGCAGGACGGAAGCTTCCTGGTTATGCCATTTGCCGGTGATGAAGGTGGTGTAACCGGCTTGGCCAAAGCGGGCCGGCCAAGTGTCCTGGCCCTTGAGGTGGTCGTCGGCGCGGAAGAGCGAGCGGCCCGACATCAGCATCGCGCGCGAGGAAACGCACACCGCGCCCAAGCGGCCGCCCATGAGATAGGCGCGTGAGAAAACGGTGCCCTCCCGCGTAAGTTGGTCCAGATTCGGGGTGCGGATGTGCGCGTTGCCCAAGGCGGCGATGGTGTCGAACCGCTGATCATCGCTGAAGAGGAAGAGGATGTTCGGGCGGGCCGGGCTGGGAGTTTCCGCCCGTGCCACCCCGGCGGCCAGCAGCGTGAAGACCAGCAACCAAGGACGGCGTCGGAATGCTTTCATTTGCTTTGGACCAAGCTGAGCGAAGGCGGCTGATTGTCCGCGCCAACGCCCCAACTTTTATTGGGTTCGGCGCCCATTGCCAGCTCGAGCGTGCCGCCTGCCACGATTTCGGCGTGGCGCAGCCAGGCAAGATTCAAGGGCTGGCCGTTCAGCCGGGCGGACTGAATATAGACATTTTTGGCGGAGTTGTTCCGCGCCACCACCGTGAAGGAACCGCCCGCGTAATACTTGGGATCCAGCCGGATACTCACCCGGTCGAAAAGCGGGCTGCCAATGAGGTAAACGCCATCCACGGGGGAAACCGGGTGGAAGCCGATCGCGCTCAGGATGTACCAAGCGGACATCTGGCCGACGTCCTCGTTGCCGCACAAGCCCTTCACGCCGCTGCCATAGGCGTGCTCCATGATGAAGCGCGACCATTTCTGGGTGAGCCAGGGGGCGTCGGCGTAGGTGAACAAATAGGCGGCGTGGTGCACTGGCTCATTGGCGTGGTTGTAGTAATCGTTCCAATTGAACGTGTCGGGAGTTTTCTCGAAGAACTCGGTCAGGTAGCGGAGGAAATAGTCCCGGCCCATGAGGCGGATGAGGCCGGCGACGTCCTGGGGCACGAACCAACCCTGCTGGTAGGGGTTGCTCTCCACGCAACCCTGGCCATGCGCGGTGGCCCCCTTCCAAGGCTCCCAGGAACCGTCCTTGCGGCGGGCGTGCATGTTGCCCACGGCGGGGTCGTAAATGTTGGTGTAGTTCAGGGCGCGCTGCAGCAGCAGGCTTTCATCCGCCGTCCGCCCCAGGGCGCCGGCCAGGCGGGCCGCGCAGTAATCGAAGTAGGCGTCCTCGAGCGTCCAGGAAATGCTGCCCGGGACGTAGCCGAGTTTTTCATAGTCGCCGAGATCCGCCCGGGCGCTCCGCGGCCCCATGACGCTTTGTCGGCAAAGTTCGTATGCCTTTTGCGCGTCGTAGCCCCGGATGCCCTTGAGGTACGCGTCGGCGATCACCGAGACGGCGGGGTCGCCGATCATGCAGCCGGATTCCACGCCCACAAACTCCCAGCGCGCGAGGCACTTGCGACCGCTGAGTTCGGCCTGCTGCATCAGGGAGTTGACGGTGTCGTTGACAATGTCCGGGCGGGAAATGGTGAGCCAGGGATACTGGCTGCGGAAGACGTCCCAGCCGCTGAACACCGTGCGATAAGTGAAGTCGCCCGTTTGATGGATTTTCCGATCCGCGCCGGGATACTGGCCGTCGCTGTCGGAAAATGCCCGGGGATCGATCATGGAATGGTACATTGCGGTGGCGAAGGCCTCCCGTTGCACCGGCGTGCCACCGCTGACTGCCACCCCCGCGAGGGCTTGTTCCCACGCTTCGCGGGCGGCCGCGCGCACCCGTTGGAAATCCCAGTCGGGAATGTCCCGCCGCAAGTTCTCCCGCGCACCCGCGATGCTGACGAAGGAGATGCCCGCTTTGAGTTGGACCACTTCGCCCGCCTTGGTTGCGAACTCGGAATAGAATCCGAGGTGCCGGCCCTCCTTCTCCCCGCAAGCGGGGAGCACCTCGGCCGCGGCGGCGGCGGCTTGGTAGCGCTCACTTTCGATTTCGTGCAGGCGGCGCTTCCAATCCTCCGGAATGGTGGCGGACCAAACGCCGTAGTTGGTCAGGGGATGATCGAATTGCGCCGAGAAAAAAACAGTGTAGTTGGCCTTGCCGCCGCCATTGCCCCAACCGCCGCCATCCGGGGTGCAGAGCATCCAACCTTCAATCGTGTGGTCGTCCACCACCTTGACCGATTGTCGCACGCTGGTGCCGGCCACGCGCCGGGAGAGGTCAATTTGGATCCGGGCTTGTTGGGCGGCGGGGAAGGTGAAACGCAGGATGCCGGCGCGCGGCGCGGCGGCCATTTCGGCGCGGATGCGGTAATCATCCAGATCGACGGCGTAATACCCAGCCTGGGCGGTTTCAGTTGCGTGGTGAAACCGGGAGCGATAGCCATCCTCCGCACCCAGCACCCCCCGCCCCGTGTGCAACGCGCCGGTCGTGGGCATGACCAGGAAATTGCCGAAATCACCATGCCAGCCCACGCCGCTCATGTG
Organism: uncultured Pedosphaera sp.; assembly: GCA_903930565.1. GTDB lineage: Bacteria > Verrucomicrobiota > Verrucomicrobiia > Limisphaerales > Pedosphaeraceae > CAIXFN01. The sequence goes on along the minus strand of CAIYZC010000547.1, from coordinate 4,128 downwards.
CGTGAAGCTGAAGCCCTCAATGGTCTGGTGATGGTAGGAGTAGCCGGGGCCATTGTCGCCCCCCGTGATGGTGTCCGGGCTGAGCTGAACCAGTCCAAAGGGCGTGGCCGCACCGGGAAAGGTTTTGCCTTCGCCGAATTCCCGGCTGGTGCTGGCCCCGATCATCGGGTTGATGGCATCCACCAAGGGTTTCGTTTCAGCCGCGCCCAAGGAGGCGGCGGCCAAGAAAACGGGCAATAAAAGGGCAAGACGGGAATGCATGAAATTCAAAGTCGGCAGAGCCGGGGCGAGCCCGGGATCAGGTCAGCTTCCACGGGCTCCGGAAAGGGCGGCCCAGCAGGGCGGCGGCATCCCGCTCGCCGAGCAGGGTTTCCCGCTGGGAGTCCCAATTGAGGGTGCGCCCGGTTTGCATGGCGATGAGCCCCAAGTGGCCGGGGATCGCCGAATGGTGGGCGGTTTCCACGGGCGTGATGGTGGGCTGCCGGGATTTGACGCAATCCAGGAAATTGCGGTGATGGTCGCGGGAAGTGTAGAGGTGAACTTTGCGCAGTTCCTCCGGGAGGTCTTTGAAATCCCGCCAATCCGGGTTCGAGGCTTCAAAACCACCGCGGTCCACCCACACCCAGCCGTCCGTGCCGATCCATTTCGTCCCGGCGCGGATATCACTGTGACCGCCGGCGATGGTCATGGAAATGTTCTTGGGATATTGCAGCTCGATGCGGTAACGGAAGCAGGTATTCCACGCAGCGTCCGCCGGCGGGAATTCACCGACGCCGGAAACTGTCAAGGGTCCCGAGCGGTCGCAGTCCATGCCCCAATGGGCGATGTCGCAATGGTGGCCGATCCAATCCAACAACTGGCCGCCGCCGGTGTTGTAATTCCAGCGCCAGCGCTCATGCACTTGGAACGACCGGTAGGGAACCTTGGCCGAGGGGCCAAGCCAAAAATCGAAATCCAATTCGGGCGGCGGCGTTTCGGCCGGCCGGGGCACGCGCATGGTTAAGTTGCCCGGACCACTGGGCAGGCCCACTTCCACCCGCTTGATCCGGCCGATGAGGCCGCCGCGAACGATTTCGGCGGCTTTTTGAAAACTGGCGGAGGAACGCTGCCATGAGCCCGTCTGCCAAATCCGCTGGTGCTGTTGCACCGCCCGGACGATCGCTTGTTGCTCGGCAATCGTGCGCGCCAAGGGCTTTTCGCCGTAAATGTCTTTCTTTTGGCGGGCGGCCGCCGTCGCAATCAGGCCGTGCCAGTGGTCGGGCGTGGCGATCATCACGGCATCCAAATCCGTCCGCGCCAAAATTTCCCGGAAATCGTGATAGCCGCGACAATCCTGATTGGAATACTGGGTGTTGACTTTCTTAACCATGTCCGCGAGGTGGTTTTGATCCACATCGCAGGCGGCCAGCACCCGGCAATCAGCTTGCCGCATAAAGCCTTCCGCATTTCCATTACCCATCCCACCACAGCCAATCACGCCCAATTGGATGCGCTCCGCCGCCAAGCGCGGGGTGCGGGGGCGGGTCGAACAAGCGGTCAAAAAAGCGGCACCGCCGGCGGCCAGGCCGGCGGTGCGGAGAAAATAGCGCCGGCTAACCGGCCGGCACGGAGCGGTATCCACGGCGGGAAGTCTCAACGCGTGGGGTTGAGGATTTTCGCCGAAGCCTTGGATTGCAACCAGTCGATGTCCACGTTGTTGGGGGAAGTCCAGCCATAGCCCTTGGGGAGGGAGGTGCGGCCATCGCGCCAAGCATGGATTTCCGAGTGGCCGTCGGCGAAGGAAAAGCTGCCCGCCAAATTATGGTAGGTCGCGGGAATGTCGGTGGTCTCTTTGCCGGGCAGGTTGTTGGGATCGTAGGTGTCCATGTCCGTGGCGAAAAAGCCATCGTTGATGCTCAAGCCCTCGTCCAGGATCACAAAGGTGTTCGATGGGCCGGGGCGGCGGAGATCGGACGATTTATAGTAGCCGAAAAAGCCGGCCGTCCAGTGGTTGTCCCCTTGCGGGCTGCCGCCGATGTACGAATTCATGGAGACGCTCCGGCAGCAGCGGCGGCCGACATAGCCGGGCACCGTGCATTTGCGCGTGTCGCCCGCGCACTGGTATACGGCCACGTTGTTGTTCAAATACTTGTTGAGCATTTGCAACGGCAATTGGTTGTAAAAATCGATGAATGCCAAATCCCCGGGGTTGGAAACATCGGTGGTCAGCCAGGCGCGTGAATCGGCCAGAATTTCGCTGTTGTCCGGGGCGTAAAGGATCCAAGCCAGCGTGAGTTGCTTGGTGTTGTTCACGCATTGAATGCGTTGGGCGCTGATTTTGGCCTTGGCCAGCACCGGCAAAATCAGCCCGGCCAGAATGGCAATGATGCCGAGGACCACCAATAATTCAATCAGGGTAAATCCGGAAAGCCGGCCTGGGGGCGCAATCCGCGGGCGCGAAGTGCCGGAAAATGGGCGTAATGCGAAATGCTGCTTCATGGTTCAAGACTAGCACAAACCGACTGGCGCGACAACTAGCACCGGGGAACTATATTACCGGCCGCCGGGAGGGGTGAAAGCAAAAAAGGGGCACCCGCTCGCGCGGATGCCCCCATTGGTGGACCGGACTGAATTATTGCATCTGGATCCGGTAGAACCGGTTACCAGACGAGATGGGAGCCGGGACCGTGATGGCGGCGCCCGTGCCGTTCGTGGTGGTGAGGGTGGTCCAAGTGCCGCTGTTGAGGGCGGTCTTATATTGGAGCACGTATTGCGGCCCGACCTGGCTCGGGAAGGTCAAACTGAGCGAGGAGCCGCTCACCGTCGCCCCGATGCTCGGGTTCGCGGCAATGTTCAGGTTCTGCACATTGCTCGTGAGGGAATGGAAGCCGTCGCCGACGACGACGTCATAATTCCCTTCGTTGACCCCCGCGCGCATGCTGTTGATGGTCAGCGTCTGCGAGGTGGGGTTGGCGATGTTCGCGCCCTTGACGAGCGGCAGGCCGTTGAAGCGCCATTGGTAGCTGGTGCTACCGGAGGCGGCCGTCGTGGTGACGGTGAGGTTGTGGGGCACACCCACGGGCGCGGCGGCGCTGGCCGCCAGCGGGGTGATGGTGAACGTCGGCGGCAGGACCGTCGCCGTCGCGCTGATGGTGGGCTCGATCCCGGAGCCGTCATCCACCGCGCAGTACCAGTTCCCGTAGATGCCCGAACCCGTGAGGGTGATGGCGGCGGTGGTCTTGCCCTGGCTGACGCCGTTGAGGTACCACTGATAGTTGGTCACCCCGGTGCCGGTGGTGATCTGGCCCACACTCAGGTTGGTGGTCCCGGTGGAGGGCATGGTGATCAGGCTCTGGGGCTGGAGGCCGATGGTCGGGGCGCCCACGTAATAAGCGGAGAGGGAGCTGCCGGCAATGGGGGCCAGGTTGGCCGTGGGGATGGTCCAGGCCCCGTTGGCGCCCGAGCCGTCGAATTGGTTGTCCTGCGTGCCCAAATAGCGCCAGCCAACGCGCACGAAATCACTGCCACCGCCCTGATACTGGACGGCTTGCAGGAAGTAAGGTTGGCCCGCGGTCAGGTAGAAGTCCCCGCCGTTGGGGTTCCCTAGGACGTAGGCGTCATTGAACACCGTGCCGCCGCCTTGGGATTGGCCGATGGGTTGGGCCCCGTTGGGGTCGGCGCCGTTCCAGTTGAAGAACAACTGGGCTTGGTCGTCGGCGTTGATGTAGAACTGATAATATCCCGTGTTCGTCGGCGTGACCCACGCGGAGATCGTCGTCACATAGTTGGCCGCCTGACCCGCGAAGGCGGAGTTGTTGTTCAACGAGAGGCCGTAGCCAATGGTGTCGGAGCTGAAGTTGGTCACCGCGCCTTCCGCCTGGGGCACGAACGGGAAGCAGGAATTGGTTTGCGCCTGCAGGCCCGCCCAGCCGCCGCTGATGGGGTAGTAGTAATCCCACACCGCGCGACCGACCGTGAGGGGCGCGGTCTTGAAGGTGAAGGTTTGGATGCCGGCTTGCACGTTGGGCACCGTGGCCTCGTCTTTGATGTTGCTCACCGTCACGGTGTAGGTCGTGTTGGGTTGCAGCCCGGTGGTTTGCAGGCCCACCGTGGTGAATTGGCCGCCGAATTTGGTGTCCAACACGGCGT
>CAIYZC010000546.1 GCA_903930565.1 uncultured Pedosphaera sp. | reverse complement strand
GTTTGGCCGTGCGCCTGCTCCAAGGGCAGGGTGATGTTTTGCAGGGCGGTCAGGTGGGGAAATAAATTGAAAGCCTGGAAGACCGTGCCCACGCTGCGCCGGTGGCGGAGCAGCGCCTCTTCTTGGAAAACGAGGGGTACACCGTCCAGTGCGACACTGCCGCGGTCGGGATACTCCAAACCCGCGACAATGCGCAACAAGGTGGACTTGCCGCCTCCAGAGGGACCGATGAGCACCAAGGTGCGGAGTTCCGGCAGGTTCAGGTCAATGCCTTCAAGCACGCGGCGGCCGGCGAATTCCTTGGTGAGGTCGTGGAGAATCAGTTGCATTACTCGGATGGACGATGACGGGAAGGCAAGCCGAAAGATACCTGGCTCACGGGGGCGTTGTAACCGGAGTCGGCGGTTCGAACAAACCCGACAAATTCACCTCATTTTTCGGGTCTTTTTGCAATTGGCGGGCTGTGGCGAGAAAAGTGGGCTGTTCCCCGGTGAACACATGGCGGCCCACGATGTGATCAACGTTGTCCTTGGTCACGTGGCCGGTGATTTCAAATACGAACAAATCCCGCCATTGGTATTCGCCGTTACGCAGAGGGAGAACTTCGCTGATGCCAGTGATTTTGCGCGTGCCGTCGTGCAGTCGAGCGGTCTGGATGACGACTTGGACCGCGGAGGCCACTTGTTCACGGAGGGCGGACAAAGGAATGTCGACCCCGGCGAAAAGGGCGCAGGTTTCGAGTCGGAAGAGGCTGTCGCGCGCCGAGTTGGCGTGAATGGTGGACATGCTGCCTTCGTGGCCAGTGTTCATAGCTTGGAGCAAATCCAAGGCTTCGCCACCGCGAATTTCCCCAACCACCAAGCGGTCGGGGCGGAGGCGCAAGGCGGAGTGCAGTAGCTCCCGGATGGAGACTTCGCCTTTGCCGTGTTCGTCGGGCTTGCGCGTCTCAAAACTCACGGTGTGAGGTTGTTGCAATTGCAGTTCGCTGGCGTCTTCGAGCACCAAGATTCGTTCGTGTTTCGGGATCAGGCCGCTGAGCACGTTAAGGACGGAAGTTTTTCCGGAGGAGGTCGCTCCTGAAACCAAGAGATTGCGCCCGCAAAGGACAATGATACGGAGCAATCGGGCTCCTTCCGGGGAAATGCTCCCAAATTCGACCAGACGGTCCAGGGTGAGCTTCTCACGGCGGAATTTGCGGATGGCAACGGTGGTGCCACCGCGGGCCAACGGGGGGAGGACGGCGTGCACACGGGATCCGTCGGGCAGCCGCGCGTCGAGGCGAGGATTGTCGGTGTCAAAAAAACGTCCAACGCTACGGGCCACATTCATGACGGCCGCTTGGAGCGCCTGCTCGCTGGCAAAACGGTCTTTGGGACCGAGGGAGGCTAGTTCCAACTTCCCCTTGCGCTCGATGTAAATTTGCCGCGGTCCGTTGATCATGATTTCGGACACTTCGTCATCCTCCAAGAGAGCTTTGACGGGGGCGAAGAACAAATAGAGATGGCTCAGACCTTGCTTTTGGGGGATTGAGCCCGCCGGTGGCGGTTCTGCGGGCGGAGCGGGGGAGGGAGGCGTGGCGGCCGGCTCAGACGCCTTCGATAGCGGGGAGGAGGGCGCCGGGAGCGCCGCTGGCATTGGCGCGGGCGGCTCCGGAACGGCGGGCGGTGCAACCGGTGCCGGCGAATGGAGCGGTGGGGCCGGGACCGCGGAAGGATTCGGTGCCATCGCAGAGCGGGCTGCCGCGGGTATGGTTTGCAGGGTGGGGGCTTCTTCCGGAGGCGGAGCCGGCGCTGCTTGAGGCGGCGGCACTGAATGCGATCGCTGGGGGCGGTCAGGATCCGGTGTGGGCAGTTCCTCCAGCCCCGCTGGGGGGGCGGAGAGCGGGGCCGCGACCGGCCCTTGCACGCCAATGACTTTAATAACGTAATTAGCAGCCGTGATAATATCCCCGGAGCGGACGGGGTGGGAAGCGCCGCAAAAGTTCCCGTTTAATCGAAAGACTGCCGGGGCGCCGCTGGGGGCCAGGGTGGCGGGTTGCTGGGCATGGGTGCGCAACCGCAGGACGGCTCCACCGGTTACTTGTGGTTCCAAACGGATTTTGCAATCCCCGGCGAAACCCAAGGTGATTTCGGCTTCGTCAAAGCGGTAACTCCGGGGCTTTTCTCCGGTTTTATGGATTTCCAAGCTGATTATGGCTGGTGGCATAAGCTGACTTAGGATGGTCTTGAGCAGACCTGCGGCGGCCCTGCTGGTTGACCTCTTATTATTGTTGCGATCAGTGTATTCAGGTAGATCAAATTGGCAAGCTTGGAAAGCTGCCCGAGGTGAAGCAATTGACAGCTTCGGCGGCACGGGAGGCCGTATGGAGCGGTCAACGTTTGGGCTTCGGAGTCAAGATTAGTTGGCCGCCGCGAACTTCGACGCTTTGGAGGCAGCGGAGGCCCGCGGCGTTGTCGGGATCGGCGGAGAATTCGGCGGCGAGGTTGCGGGAGCGGAGCAGGGGAAGGAATTCGGCGGGG
>CAIYZC010000545.1 GCA_903930565.1 uncultured Pedosphaera sp. | reverse complement strand
CCGCCCGTGCTGCCGCCAGGCAAAGGGGCTCGCCATCAATTCCGGTTTGCAGCCGTGAAACACATTGGCGAATGGGGTTGCCGCCACCGCCTTGCGGACCGAGTCCGGGACGGGTTGCCCGCCCAACTTTTGCAGGACGGGTTTGTAATCAAAGGTATCCACGTGCGAAGGACCGCCCACCAGATACAGGAAAATGACGGATTTGGCGGTGGCCGGAAGCTGTGGGGAACGCGGCGCAAAGGGGTTGATCACCCCGGCGCCGGGACTTTCGGCCCGCGGGTCGGCCGCCGCGCGGCATTCCCACGTCGCGAGCGCCCCCAGGGCCAGGGCGCCGAACCCCGCGCCAATGCGGTGGATGAACTCGCGTCGGGAGGAACCGTATGCGTGCGGCATGGCGGCCAAGATAGCGCCGGGCGCCGCCCGGCCCAAAGATTTTTTTTGTGCTCCCCGATGCCCTCGGGTAACGTCCCGCCGATGCGCGCAACGTGGTTCCCTCTGGCTTGGCTTGCCCTGGCAGCGGCCTGCCTCGGTGCCTCCGCGTCCGCCGCTATGGCGGGCGCAGCTGAGGACACCGCCGCGCCTCCGGTTACCAAACTAGGCGACGCTTGGAGCGATCCACAAAACCCGATCGCCCAGCTCTTCGGCGGCCGGCGCCTCGACGCTTGGGCCTGGCGGCCCGTGGCCCACCCTGTCCCGCCGACCGTTCGCCACACCCGGTGGGTGCGCAACCCGATTGATCGCTTCATCCTGGCGCAACTGGAAAAGGCCGGCCTGGAACCCTCCCCGGCGGCCGATCGCCGAACGTTGATCCGGCGGGTGACCTTTGATTTGACCGGTCTACCCCCGACGCCGGAGGAGGTGGCGGCCTTTCTGACCGACCGCCGGCCGGACGCCTATGAACGCCTGGTGGATCGGTTGCTCGCCTCGCCCGGCTATGGCGAACATTGGGCGCGGAGTTGGCTGGACGTCGTCCGCTACAGCGACAGCAATGGTTTTGATTGGGACGAGTTCCGTCCCGAGGCCTGGCGGTTTCGCGACTACGTCGTCCACTCGCTGAACGCGGACAAGCCCTACGACCAGTTTGTGCGGGAGCAACTGGCGGGGGATGAGTTGCTGGCCGGTTCGCCCCAAACCCCCGCCGAGCAGGATTGCCTGCTCGCCACCGGTTTTCTGCGGCTCGGTCCCCACGACAATTCCGCCTCCCTGTTCGGCGAAGAACCCCGCCGCCGGGCGGAGCTGATGTCCGATTTGGTGGAAACCACGGGCAGCGCGTTCCTCGGGTTGACCTTGAACTGCGCCCGGTGCCATCACCACAAATTCGACCCGATTTCGCAAACCGATTATTACCGGCTCCGGGCCTTTTTTGAGCCGGTTTGCTTCGGCGACAACCTGCCCTTGGAGCTGCCGGCCATACGCCAAAAAGCGGAAGCCAATAATCGCCAAGTGGAAGCCGATTTGCAGCCATGGGAAACCCGGGAAAGGGAATTGCTGGAGCGCGCCCGGGATCGGGTCCAGGAATCCCGCCGGGCCGCCCTGAGCGCGGCGGAACTAGCGGCGCTCGCCGCCCCCGCCGAAAGCCTCACCCCGGACCAAAAGACGCTGGCGGCCGCGGCACGCCGGCGCCTGGAGGTCCCGGACGGCGAGGCTTGGCAAGCGCTCACTCCGGAGGAGCAAAAAACCCGCGAAAACATCCGCCAAAAGCGGACCGAAATCCAAAGCCGGAAAATCAAACTCATCCGCGCACTGCTGATGACCGATACCAACTCCCCGCCGCCCCCGACCCACGTTCTGGTCCAGGGCGATTACCGGCAGGAACGCGAAGCGGTGCCCCCCGGATTCCCCTCGCTTCTGGACCCGAATCCGGCGCCGCTGAGAAAACCGGTGAATCCCAATACCACTGGGCGCCGGTTCACCCTCGCCGAGTGGTTGGTCGCGCCGGAGAATCCGCTCACCGCCCGGGTGGCGGTGAACCGCCTTTGGCAGGGCCATTTTGGGCGGGGCTTGGTCGCCACCCCCAACGATTTCGGTTTCGCCGGGGCGCGCCCCACGCACCCGGAGCTCCTGGACTGGCTGGCCGGGGAATTCCGCACCCAGGGTTGGTCGCTCAAGCGGTTGCATCGCTTGCTGGTCACCAGCGCGACCTACCGTCAAACCTCCGCGCCTGCAAGGGACCGGAGCGGCGCCGGGCGGCCGGACCAAGACCCCGACAACCAATGGTTCGGCCGCCAAAACCTGCGGCGTTTGTCGGCGGAACAATTGCGTGACGCCGTTCTCGCCGTGTCCGGCAAACTGCTGCCGCGCCTCGGGGGACCGCCCGCGTGGCCCGACCTGCCGGTCGAAATTTTGCAATCGAATCCCGCCTTCCTCGACGATAACTCGGAAAAAACCAAGGGTTGGTATCCCTCGCCCCCGGCGGAACAATCGGTGCGGAGCCTGTATCTCGTCCAAAAAACCGGCTTGAAAGTGCCGTTCATGGAGACCTTTGACCAACCGGACAACGCCACCTCCTGCCCGCGCCGCCTGGCGTCCGTGGTGGCACCCCAGGCCCTTTCCCTGCTGCACAGTCCCGAAGCCGTGGCCGCGGCGCACGCCTTCGCCGACCGCGTTCGCCAACGCGCGGGCGGAAACCCCGCCGCCCAGGTGCGGCTGGCGTTTCGCATTGCGCTGCAGCGCGGGCCGGACGCCCCGGAACGCCGCGCCGCGCTCGCCCTGCTGCGCACCCGGAGTCTCGTGGAGCTTTGCCGCGCCCTGCTCAACGTGAACGAATTTGTTTACGTGGATTAGCCGCGCGCCAATCGTTTTCCTTTGCGCCCGGTCGGTTCAAGGGTACGTTGCGCGGCGACTATGCGATCGATTGGACATCTGGCGGACGCCGAAGCCGCGAACCACTTCCGCGACTTCCTGCTGGTGCAGGGCGTGGAGAGCCAGGTCGAGGCGGATCCGCCCGCCGGCTGGAGTGTGTGGGTGCTGGCCGATGAAGACCTGGCCCGGGCCACGGCGTGGCTGACGGAATACCGCGCCAACCCCCGGGCGCCCCAGTTTCAAGGCGCCCGCCGCGAGGCCGACGCCCGCCGCGCCCAAAAGGCCGCCGAACAAAGCGCCTATGAAAAGCGCCAGGCCTCCCGACGCCAGCTTTTCCGCCCCCTGCGCAATTGCCCCCTCGGCCCGCTCACCGCGGGGTTGATGTGCCTCTGCGTGGCGACGTTTATCAAGAGCGACTTCGGCAAGGACCTCCCGGCGGTGGGGGGGCTGTTCATGAGCGTGACCGACCGGACCATGGGGTTCGCGGAGCATCTCGCCGCCGGTTTGCCCGAGGTGCGCCATGGAGAGATTTGGCGGCTCTTCACGCCGGTCATCATGCACGCCAATTTCATTCATTTGCTCTTCAACATGCTCTGGTTCCGAGATCTGGGCAGCCTCATTGAGGACCGCCAAAGCACCGGTTACCTCGCCGGCCTGGTCCTGGTTTTCGCCTTGGTTTCCAACCTCACCCAGTACCTGTTTGTCGGCCCGATTTTCCTGGGCCTTTCCGGGGTGGTTTACGGGCTGGTCGGCTATGTCTGGCTCCGCGGCAAACTGGATCCCGGCTCCGGCCTGTTTCTTTTGCCCATCAATTTCGCCATGCAGATCATTTGGTTTTGCATCGGCTTCCTCGGCGCGTCCAACATGGCCAATGGCGCCCATGCCGGCGGTTTGGTCGCCGGATTGATTTGGGGCTGGCTCTCGAGTCTGCCCCACCGCCGCCCCCGCACCAAATGAACCCCACCCATTCCTTCCTCCTCCTCGGCGCGCTCCTCGCTGCAGGCGGCTCCCGGGACTTGCCAGCCGCCGCCCTGCTCGATGCCTCCGCCGGCCCAAATCAAGTCGCCCTGGTCGAACTCTACACCTCCGAAGGCTGCAGCAGTTGCCCGCCGGCCGAGGCTTGGTTGAGCGAGGCCAAGACCCATCCCCGACTATGGCGCGATTTTGTGCCCCTGTCGTTCCATGTGGATTACTGGGACGGCCTGGGCTGGCCCGACCGCTTCGCCAAAAAGGCCTACACGCAGCGCCAGTATGCCTACGCCCAGTTTTGGCGGACCGAATCGGTTTACACGCCCGGGTTCGTGCGCGACGGCCGGGAATGGACCAATTGGCGCGCCGGTTGGCCCGTCGCGTCCGACGCAACCGCCTCCCAACCGGGAACGCTGCACCTCCGCGAGACCAGCCCCGGCCATTTCACTTTGGAATTCACCCCCCGCCGCGCCAACCCCCCGGGGCTGGCGCAGTTGGCCCTGCTGGGTTCGGAACTCCAGTCGCACCCCACGGCGGGCGAAAATTCCGGCCGCCGCCTGCCCCACGACTTTGTCGTGCTTACCCTCCTGGAAAAGCCCCTCCACGCCCCGGCCGCCGGATCGACGAATGCCCCCGGCACCCTGAACGCCGAGTTCACGCTCCCCCGCCCCGCCTCGCCGGACGCCCGCCACCCCGCCTTGGCGGCGTGGGTGACCGCCGGTCCCGGCAACCCACGCCCGCTGCAATGCGTAGGCGCCTGGTGGCCGGCCGAGTGAGCGGACCCGGCCTCACCCACCTTGGCCTACCCGCCGGACTTGGCCGGATCGTGGGCCGGCGAATAGGCCCGCTTCGGGTGCTCAAAACTGATCGCGGTGTACCGGGTGGTCTCGGTGATCCGAAACCCCAGCTTTAGCAATTCGCGGCCGAGTTCGGGCATGTGGGCGGCGCCCCAGGGGACGATGATCTCGCCGGGGTCGCCCAGGCGCGATTTGATCTCGCCGAGCAGATGCCGGTTGCGCAGTTCCAAGATGTCGGCGAGCACCTGCTTTTCCACGTTCTCCGGTTGTGGTTGCGCGATCAATTGACGCAGCATCGCCGGGTCGAATCCGTGGGTGTGGAAGTTCATGGCCAGGTTGATGAAATCAATTGTTTCCCGGGAAAACTCGGCGACATCGACATCAGCGCGGATGATCTCGCCGCGGGGATGAAACGCGTCGTGCTGTTCGGCCACACCGAAGGATTTGGCCATCCGTCCGTAGCTGATTTTCACGGTGTTGGTCAGCAGGTCCTTTTTGTCCGACACGCCTTCCATCAACACAATCGCGTTGGTGGGAAACGACTCGGCCAGGGAACGGTAAAAGGCGAATTCACCCACATGGGCCATGGGCACCAAGCGGATGGATTTGCCATCGGGGCGGGTGTACTGCCGCACTTGCACCGTCAGCCCCCCGGGGCGCAGCGCGACGAAACCGTCACTGAAATGATCGATGGCCAACCCCGCGCAAACCGCCGTGTACGCGGCCAAAACCAAGGGTAGGAGCAAAAAAGTGAAGGCCAGCCAGCCGGCGAGATTGAACCAACTGAACCCCGCCGGCCGCAACCGCGAGAGCGCCACGACCGGCCACGCCGCCACCGCTCCTCCGCGGCAGTATCCCAAGACCGCCAAACCCAGCGCCATTTGCAACGCCGAGAGCACACACATGATCACCGGCAAGTGGCGGAATTGATAAATGGCCGCCGGGCCGAGCGCCAACAAGGCCACTAGGGGAAACAAGGCGAGCGGCAGAAAAGCGCGTTTGGGCACTTGGCGGGTCAAGCCCATCAGCACATAAATGAACAACCACAGCGGAAATGAAAGCAGCCCGGCAACGGTGCGCAAACCCGACAACCAGTGGGTCCCCGTGAATAGAATCAGGAGGTCATCGGCGAGGGAAAAACCCGCATCCACCAAAAACAGCACCAACCCGACACTCAGCAACCCGGCCAGCAACGACCGTCCGCCGGCCTTGCCCGGCTTCGGGCTGTGGCCCGCGGGCGGGGTTGGAATCACCGGGGGCAGGGCCGCGGGGAGGATCGGCGGCAGGGAGGGATCAGGGGGCATGGCACGAATCCGGGTTCAAAAGGTCGCTTTGGCAAATGCTAAAACGCGGCCACCCACGGCGACCGCCAACGGCAAGCTACCCCCGGACACCGCTTTTGGAAAGGGGCTTTCGCGGCCCAAAAGAAGCCGGCGCGGGGGGCTTCCTGGGAAGCCCGCCCGCGCCGGGAATGCAACCGCCTTCCGCCGTTCCAGAACGGCGGCGGGGCGTCAGATGAATTCGTTGATCAAGTTTTCCAGCATTTCCTGACGGCCGCTGGTATTGGGGGCGGCTTCGCCCTTCTTGAGGATGTAGGTTTCCAGTTCCTTGAAGCCCACCGAACCGGCCTCGATTTTGGCGCCGACGCCGGAATCGTAGGAGCTGTAACGGTCGTGCACAAACTTCGCCAGGCGCCCATCGGCGCGAATGGCGGCCGCGATTTTCAGGCCGCGGGCAAAGGCGTCCATGCCGCCGATATGCGCGTGGAACAAGTCCACGGGTTCAAAGCTCTCGCGCCGGACCTTGGCGTCGAAATTCACACCGCCGGTCGTCAGGCCGCCCGCCTTCATGATGGAGAGCATGCACTGGGTCGTGAGATAGATGTCGGTGGGGAATTGGTCGGTGTCCCAGCCCAGCATGGCGTCGCCCGTGTTGGCGTCGATGGAACCGAGCGCGCCGGCAGCGGCGGCGACTTCCAGCTCGTGCTGCATGGTGTGGCCGGCGAGGGTGGCGTGGTTCGTCTCGAGATTGAGCTTGAGGTGGTCGATCAGGCCGTACTCCCGGAGGAAGTTCAAGCAAGCCGCCGCGTCCGAGTCATATTGGTGCTTGGTGGGTTCTTTGGGCTTGGGCTCGATGTAGAACTGGCCCTTGAAGCCGATCGCCTTCTTATAATCCACCGCCATGTGCAGGAACTTGGCGAGGTGATCCAGCTCGCGCTTCATGTTGGTGTTCCACAAGGTGGCGTAACCTTCGCGGCCGCCCCAGAACACATAGCCTTCGCCGCCCAGTTCATGGGTCACTTCGAGGGCTTTCTTGACCTGCGCCGCCCCATAGGCGAACACGTCGGCATTGCAACTCGTCGCCGCGCCGTGGGCGTACCGGGGATGCGCGAACAAGCAGGCGGTGCCCCACAGGAGCTTCACGCCCGTGCGTTTTTGCTCCGCCTTGAGCACTTTCACCACGGCGTCCAGGTTCTTGTTGGACTCACGGAGGGTGGCGCCTTCGGGGGCGACATCGCGGTCGTGGAAAGCGTAATAGGGCGCGCCCAACTTCTCGATGAATTCGAAAGCCACCCGGGCGCGGCTCTGCGCGTTTTCCACGGATTCGGAACCATCATCCCACGGGCGGATGGCCGTCCCGGCACCGAACGGATCGGAGAGCCGGTTGCGGAAGGTGTGCCAGTAGACGACGGAAAACCGCAGCCAGTCCTTCATGGTCCGGCCTTCGACTTTTTCGTTGGCGTCGTAATGTTTGAAAGCCAACGGATTTTTGGATTTGGCGCCTTCAAAGGCGATCCGGCTGATGTCGGGAAAGGCGGGCATGATCAATAAAATTGGTTATTGTTGTCGTTTACGGTTGCTGCATGTACAAATCAAGGCTTCGCCGGGCGGTACACTGCGGTTGACCCGGCGGTTTAGAGGGGCATCAAACCAGAATCGCCGAGGCGCCGGCAAGTGCAAAAAATCCGGTTTCCCAGCCCGCCCGCGGACTGCGGATGCGGCGGCAGGCGCCCATGATTGCAGCCGGCGGTGGGCCGTAAAAGCAGGCTTACCGACCCACTGGCGCCCGCCGTTCGCGCCAACGTTTTGACCCGGCGAGCCCCATCCTCCGCCGCGCGGCGCGTGGAGCCAGCGCCTGCCCTTGGCCCCGAAAGCGGACCCGGCAAGGCACGCCATTACGCACGGTCGGTTCCCGGGCTTGGACCGCGCCGCAGCGCTGTGGAGTGCGGAAGGAAGTTCCGCTGTCGGGCGGACGGGCGGGGCGCGCTGATCCAGGCGCCCGGAGCGCAAGCAGCGCGGCCAGTGGCGGGCCCGAATCCGGGCTTGCCCGCCCGCGGTCCTTGGCTAAACTTTCCCCATGAAATCATTCGCCGCCGCCCAACGCGCCCCGCTGGTCTTCGGACTGGCCGGAATCCTCCTGCTGCCCGTTCTCCTTTCCGCCGCCACGCGCCTGCCGACTGACCCCGGCACGCCCGCGCTGGTGGCGGCGGGTCCCAACGCCGCGGAGCTGGCCAAAGCCGCCTGGGCCAAGGCCCCCTCCCCCGGCGACGCCGCGGCGAATCCCACCAACGCCCCCGCCGGCGCCAACCCGCCCGCCAATGTGGACGGCAATTTCCTCGTCGGTCCCAATTACATCCCCGCCCCGGAACTCACCGTGGCGGAAGGCGTGCCCCAGGGCCGGGTGCAACAGTTCGTCCTCGATTCGGCGGATTCCAAGTTCTACCCCGGCATCGGCCGCAAGGCGTTCGGCAAGGTGGACCCGAACAATCCCCGCACCCTCATCGTCGAGACGAACGCCGCCCCGTACAAGCGCACCATCACCGTCTACGTGCCCGCGCAATACCAGGCCGGCACCGCGGCCCCGTTCATCGTCACCCACGACGGCCCGGGGATGGGCCGGCCGGACACCAAATTGCCGCACGTGCTCGACAACCTCATCGCCCAGCACCGCGTCCCGGCCCAGGTGGCCGTGATGGTGGCCAACGGCGGCGGCGATGCCCAAGGCTGCGAACGCGGGTTGGAATATGACACCATGTCCGGCAAATTCGCCGAATTCATCGAGGCGGAAGTCCTCCCGCTGGTGGAGAAAAACTGCAACGTCAAGCTGACCAAGGACCCCGAAGGCCGGGCCACGATGGGAAACAGCTCCGGCGGCAGCGCCGCCCTCGCCATGGCCTGGTACCACCCGGAGTGGTATCACCGCGTCATCACCTACTCCGGCACTTATGTGAACCAGCAATGGCCCTTCAATCCCGAAACGCCCGGCGGCGCCTGGGATTTCCATGAAAAGCTGATTCCGCAAAGCCCCGCCAAACCGCTTCGTTTGTGGCTGGAAGTCGGGGACCGCGACCTCTTGAACCCGAATGTGATGCGCGACGGCATGCACGACTGGGTGGTGGCAAACAACCGCATGGCCACCGTCCTGCGCGCCAAGGGTTACCATTACCAATATGTGTTCGCCCTGAACGCCGCCCACGTCGATGGCGCGGCCCGCAACCAAACCCTGCCCGAAGCCCTCGAATGGACCTGGCAGGGCTACCCGCGCTGAGCCCGGCCGCCCACTTCCGGCATGAAACCGGCCGCCGGCGGCAAATAATATTTGACTGTTTGGTCCGGTGCATTAGGTTGCGCGCGGTATCCGACGCACCGTCGGGAGCCACGACCAGCATGCAAATATGGGCCGCGTAAGTGATGGTAGAGAACGATTGATGGACGCCGTGCGGGAGCTGATATGGACCGGCTCTTACGGCCGCACCACCATCGACCAAATTTGCGAAAAGGCGGGGGTCCGCAAAGGCAGCTTTTACCACTTCTTCAAATGCAAATCGGACGTCGCCGCGGAAGCGCTCGACGCCGATTGGGCCGCCCGCAAGGCGGAATTGGACGCCATTTTTTCGCCCACGGTGCCGCCCCTCATCCGCTTGCGCCGCTTTTGCGAGCACACCGCGCAAACCCAGGCCGAGATGCAACGCCGCTTCGGCCGGGTGCTCGGCTGCCCCCAGTTTTGCCTCGGCTCGGAAGTCAGCACCCAAGAAGACCGCCTGCAAAAGAAGGTGCAGGAGATGCTCGAACACCGCCGCAAATACCTGGCCTCCGCCATCCGCGACGCCCATGCGGCGGGCTTGGTGAACGCGCCCGACGCGGACGCCAAATCCCGGATTTTGTTCGCTTATTTTGCCGGCCTGCTCACCCAGGCCCGGATTCAGAACGATCTGCGCGTGCTCGACGAGGCCCCGGACGGCCTCCTGAGCCTCCTGGGGGCCGCCGCCCCGCCGGCCGCGGTCGCGGCTTGAACCGCCGGTCCGCCCGTTTTCCCTCCTGCCCACCGCTTACCACGCCCTTAACCCGCCACCCGCCCCGAGTCCAACTGTACCACATGAATCCGCTGCCCGCCGCCCAACTCCTGGCCCAACAAAACTGGCGCTACGCCACCAAACAGTTCGATCCCGCCCGCAAGATCAGCGCCGCCGACTGGTCCGCGCTGGAGGATTGCCTGGTCCTCTCGCCCTCGTCCTTTGGCCTGCAACCTTGGAAATTCATCGTCGTGAACGATCCCGCCACCCGGGCGAAACTGCTCCCCCACTCCTGGGGCCAGCGCCAGATCGTGGACGCCTCCCACCTGGTGGTGTTCGCGGCGAAACCGGACATCGGCGAAGCCGAGATCGACGCCTTGCTGCAACGCACCGTTGACTTGCGCGGCGGGTCGCTGGCCGCCCTCGCGGGCTACCGCGGCATGATGGTGGGCAGCCTCGTGAAGGGCCGGGACGCCGCCGCCCGCCGCCAGTGGGCCGGCAACCAAGTCTACATCGCCCTGGGCAATTTCCTCACCAGCGCCGCCCTCCTTGGCCTGGACGCCTGCCCCATGGAAGGCATCGAACCGGCCAAGTACGACGAAGTTCTCGGGCTTGGCGCCCAAGGCTTGGCCACGGTCGTCGCCGCCACCGTCGGCTACCGCGCCGCCGGGGACAAATACGCCACCCTCGCGAAGGTCCGCTTTCCCAAAGCCGATCTGATCGCCACCGTTTGAGCCGGTCGTGAAGTTCACTTATTTCCTCGGCTGGGCGGCCTACCGCGGCCTGCTGGATGTGCTGTGCGGCCGGCGCTCCTTCAATTCGGAGAACGTCCCTCCCGAGGGCGCGGTCATTCTGGCGAGCAACCACGCCAGCTTTTTTGACCCGCCCTTGGTGGGCGTGGGGCTGACGCGGGAATTGAATTACCTCGGCCGCAAGTCCCTGTTCCGCTTCCGTGCCTTGCGCTGGTTTATGGACCAGGTCAACGCGGTGCCCGTGGACCGCGACGGCGGGGGAGGCGCGGGTTTGAAAATCATCCTGGACCGGTTGAATGCCGGCGGCGGCATCCTGCTCTTCCCTGAAGGCACCCGCACCCGGGACGGCCGCCTGCAACCCGCCCGCTCGGGCATCGGCTTGATCGTCATCAAATCCACGGCTCCGGTCGTGCCCGTCCGGGTCTTCGGCACCCATGAAGCTTGGGGTTACGGCCAACAAATTCCGAGGCGGCATCCCGTGGCCGTAAAATACGGCCTGCCTCTGACCTTTGCGGAACTGCGGGCCGAGGCCCGGAATTGTTCAAAAACCCGGTTGAAGGAGATCTATCAGGAAGTGGCCGACCAAATCATGGCCGCCATTGCCAAACTGGAACCTTGGGAGGACCGCCGCCACTTTCCGTGATGATTCCACCGATTCACCGTGGACGGCAGCCGGATCGCCCGGCTTGACCAGATCTGCGTTTTTGCCGAATTGCGCCCAACCCTTGACCATCCCGTGAACCGCCAACCCATTCGTCTCCTTGCCTGGCTCGCGTTGGTTGTGCTGGTGACCGGCTTGGCGCTGCCGGCGAACGCGGCTCCCCCCATTCTCCTGTTCAATGGAACGGGAACCTCCCCCAATGACGTCAAGGCGGTGGAAGCGGTCTTGAAAAGCCGCCGGCTCGATTATGCGAAGGTGAATTCCGCGCAGTTGAACGGCTTGAACGAAGGCCAATTGCTCGCCCACCGACTCTTGATCGTGCCCGGCGGCAACTACCTCACCATCGCCAAGAACCTGTCGCCGGCCACGGCGACGAACCTCCACAACGCGGTGGGAGCGGGATTGAACTACCTGGGGATCTGCGCCGGCGGGTTGCTGGCGGGAAACGCCACCTCCAACAGCCTGAATCTGACGGCCGGCGTGCGGGTCGGATTTTACGCGGCGGTAAACCGCGGGACGCATAAAGCGGCGGTGTCCATCACCCTGGGGCAGGCGCCCGCGATGGAGCATTACTGGGAGGACGGCCCGCAGTTCACCGGCTGGGGGGCCGTGCTGGGCCGCTATCCAGACGGAACTCCGGCCATCGTGGAGGGCACCTGCGGCAAAGGCTGGGTCATCCTTTGCGGAGTGCATCCGGAAGCGCCCGAAGCATGGCGGCACGGCATGACTTTCACCACGCCCGCCCGCGTGGCCAATGCCTACGCGGGAACCCTTGTGGAGGCGGCGTTGCACGGGACAAAGCTGTCGCAGGACTGACGAAGCCTTGTGCCTGGCCGCCCGCCGGAAAGATTTTTTTGCTGGCCAAACTCGGTGACGCACCAAATTATTTGGATGCTTTGCAGCTGCGGTACCCGGATCCAGGGATGGACCGGGTCCCCCGGCGGGGGCGTCTAACCACGGAATAATCAAACCATGAAAATCCTCCCCCTCCTCCTGCTGACGTTCCTTGCCCTCACGGCCCCGGCGGCGGACAAACCCTACAATGAAACCGCCGACGCCAAACACGACATCCAACAGGCCTTGGCGGAGGCCGCCACCAACCAGACTCCCGTCATCATCGTTTTTGGGGCCAATTGGTGCGGGGACTGCCTCATGTTGGACGCGGCGATGAAGAGCGGGGCCAGTGCGCCGCTCTTCGCGAAAGACTTCAAGGTGGTCAAAGTCGATGTGGGGCGTTTTGACAAGAATGAGGACGTGGCCAAGACGTATGGCGTGCCGCTCAAGAAAGGCATCCCCGCCGTGGCCATCCTTTCCCCCAAGAGCGAGGTGCTTTACGTGACCAAGGATGGCGAACTCTCCAGCGCCCGAAAAATGGGGGACAATGGCGTTTACGAATTCTTCAAGCGGGTGACGGCTCCGGTATTGCATAAATAAAGGGCCGGGCCCTTGCCGGGCCGGCTCCGGGCAAGTAACCGCGCGCCCGTGAAGGCGCGGTCCGCACTTTGGCCGTCGGACTTGCCAACCGGCCCCGGGGCAATTATCCTCGGGCGAGATGGAAAAAGTTGTCATTATCGGCTCGGGTTGCGCGGGATTGACCGCCGCCCTGTACACGGCGCGCGCCAACCTGCAACCGCTGGTCCTCACCGGCCTCCAACCGGGCGGACTGCTCACAACCACGAGCATTGTGGAGAATTACCCGGGCTTCCCCGAGGGCATCGACGGCTATGAGTTGATGACCCGCATGCAACAGCAGGCGGAAAAATTCGGCGCCCGGGTCCAATTCGGCACCGTCGAAGCCGTGGAACTCGGCCAATCGCCCTTGGCACTCACCGTCGATGGCGCCCGCATTGAGACCGAAACGCTGATCATCGCCAGCGGCGCCGGGCACCGGCATTTGGGCTTGGAGAGCGAGGAGAAGCTGGAGAAAAAAGGCGTGACCTATTGCGCCACCTGCGACGGCGCCCTCCCCATGTTCCGCAACCAGCCCTTGGTGGTGGTGGGCGGCGGGGATTCGGCTTGCGAGGAAGCCATGTATCTGACCCGCTTTGCCTCCGTGGTTTACCTGATCCACCGGCGCGACAGCCTCCGGGCTTCGCGCATCATGGCGGAACGCACCCTGGCGCATACCAAGATCAAGCCGATTTGGAATTCGGCGGTCACCGAAGTGCTGGACGTGGCCCAGGACAAGGTCACCGGCGTCCGGGTCAAGAATCTGCTCAACCAGGAAGAATCGGTGCTCGATTGCGCCGGACTGTTCGTGGCCATCGGCCACGTACCCAACACCCAGGTCTTCCAAGGGGTGATCAACATGGACGAAAACGGTTATATCGTTCCCGTGCGCGGCACGGAAACCAATGTTCCCGGAGTATTCGTGGCTGGCGATTGCTCGGACCATGTTTACCGTCAGGCCATCACGGCCGCCGGTCTGGGCTGCGCTGCGGCGATCGACGCCGAGCGTTATCTGGCCGCCCGCAACGAATAGATCCAGCCCCCCATGGACGGCTCCATTTCCGCCCCCGACCTGGCGCGCCGCCTTGGCACGCCGGACGCCCCACGCCTGCTGGATGTTCGGCAAGTCGAGGAGCACGAACTCGTGGCCCTGCCGGATTCCCGGCTGGTGCCACTGGGAGAACTGTTCCAGCGCGCCCCCGAGCTCGCGGACTGGAAGGACGAGGAAATTGTCGTCTATTGCCACCACGGCATGAGAAGTCTGCGGGCGATTGCGATCATGGAGTCGCTGGGCTTCACCCGGCTCACGAACTTGACGGGCGGAATCGACGCTTGGTCCACGCAGGTGGACCGCTCCTTGCCCCGTTACTGAAGCGCGCTCCGCCGCCACCCCCGCTTTTTACCCCCCACTTATTATGGACAGCCAGGACAAAGAGATTGCCGAACTCAAAGGCTTTATCGCGGAACTCAAAACGGACCGGACCGCGACGAAGGAGAAGGAAAAACGGGAGGCGTGGACGAAGTACACCTCGATGTCGATGGTGTTCATCGCCGTGCTGACCGCCATCGCCACGCAACGGGCCGCCAAGTACTCCGGTGCCACACTGGTGCTGCTGAACAAGGCCACCTTCCAACAAGCCCAGGCTTCGGACAAGTGGAGCTATTACCAAGCCAGTTCCATCAAGCAGAATCTCTACGAAACCCTGCATGAGACGGCGGTCAAAGAGGGCAGCGGCACCCCCGTCGAGATCGCCAAGCGCGAGGAATTGTTCAAGACGAAGATCAAGAAATACACCGACAACAAGGAGGCCACCTACAAGGAGGCCAAGGACTTGGAATCCCTCCGGGACGAGGCCCAAACAAAGGCCGACGCCTCCAGCAAACGCGGCGCGAACATGGGCGTGGCCGCCTCCACCTTCCAGATCTCCATTGCCATGGGTTCCATCTGCCTCGTCACCAAGAAGAAGTGGCTCTGGTATCTCTCTCTTGGCCTCGCCGCCCTGGCCACCTACCAGATGATTGTCGTCTGGATGGAAGGCTAATAAGCAGCGCGGCGGACACTCGGGCCTGCCGAACCAACAAAAATCCCCCCGGCGGAAATGTCCGCCGGGGGGATTTTGCTTTCCGAAAACCGCCCGCTTACTTGAGCTTGCGGACTTTTTCCCACCGGCCGGTGCCGGCGGATTTCAACACCGCATCGCAGACGTATTGGGTTTCCAACGCGTCCCGGAAGTCGGGATGCGCCGGGGTCTGCGCGTCCAAGCCGGCGATGAAGTCCGCCACTTGATGAACGAAGGTGTGTTCGTACCCGATCTGCAAACCGGGCACCCACCAGTTCTTCATATACGGCTGATCGCCGTCGGTGACGTGGATGGACCGCCAACCGCGCAACTTGCTCTCATCCCGGTGATCGAAGTACTGCAGCCGGTGCAGGTCATGCAAATCCCACGCGATGGAGGCGTGTTCGCCGTTGATTTCGAAGGTGTACAGCGCCTTGTGACCGCGCGCGTACCGGGTCGATTCGAACGTCGCCAGCGAGCCGTTGTCGAACCGGGCGAGAAAGGCGCATGCGTCGTCAATGCCGACCTTTTCCACCTTGCCGGTGAGGTTGTGTTTGCGTTCTTTGATGAAGGTTTCCGTCATCGCGCTCACGGTGCCAATGCTGCCGTTGAGCCAGAGGGCCGTGTCGATGCAGTGCGCCAGCAGGTCGCCGGTCACCCCGCTGCCCGCCGCCTTCACGTCCAAGCGCCACAGGGCCGCCCCGCCCTGGGGCAGGTCTTTGGAGATCGTCCAGTCCTGGAGGAATTTGGCGCGGTAGTGGAAAATGCGGCCCAGGCGGCCTTCGTCGATCAGCTGCTTGGCCATGGTCACCGCCGGCACGCGGCGGTAGTTGTACCAGACCATGTTGGGCACGCCGGCCTTCTCGATGGCCTTGACCATCGCGGCGCCCTGCTTGCCGTCCATGGAGAGCGGCTTCTCGCACAGGATCATCTTGCCGGCCTTCGCCGCCGCCAGGGCGATTTCCGCGTGCATGTTGTTCGGCGTGGCGATGTCGATCAAATCGATGTCCGCCCGTTCAATCAACTTGCGCCAGTCCGTTTCGTAGGTCTCGTAGCCCCAGTTCTGCGCGAAGGCTTTCACCTTCGCTTCATCCCGGGCGCACACCGCCTTGAGGACGGGCTCGTAGCCGAGCTGGAAGAACTTGTTCACCTGCCGAAAGGCGTTCGAATGCGTGCGGCCCATGAAGCCGTACCCGATCAAGCCAATATTGAGTTTTTTCATCGTAAAAATTGCTTACGTTCGTTTTATGAAGGTGGCCGCCGGCTTACCGCCAGCCGTGGTTCTCGCGCACTTGGATCATGGCCGCGAGGATGTTGTTCCACGTCTCCGGCTTGCCCATGACATCATTCGGGAACATGCAGCCGTCCCAGCAGATGTGCTTGAATTTCTTCGTGACCTTGCCCGCGTCGTCGCGCATCCAGTAGCCGGCGTCGCGCGCGATGTTGAGCTTGCCGTTGGGATCCGTGGCCAGGCAATGGCGCCCGGTCTTGTCGTGCGAACCGGAACCGCGCACCGTCGCGTCGTTTTGGGCGACGTGGAAATCAATGGTCCAGGGCCGGAGCGCCTTGGTCATTTTCACCATGGCGGCGTGGAATTTGCCCGGTTCCCAACTGAACTTGTCGGGCACGATCCGGTGCTCGGCGGCGTTGTAGCCCAACGTGTAGAGCAGCGTGTGCGCCATGTCCGCCTGAAAACCCACCACCTTGGGTTGGCCGACGGCTTCCAGCACTTGGAGCATGTACTTCCAAGAGTGCATGCCGCCCCAGCAGATTTCGCCTTCCGCCGCCAGCCGCTCGCCGTGGGCCTTGGCCACCTTGCCGGCTTCCTTGAACGTTTCGGCAATCCGCTTGGTGTTGCCCTTGGGATCCTTCTCCCAGTCGGTGACGCTGCAGGCGCTGTCGATGCGCACCACGCCATAGGGGCGGATGTCGAGTTCCCGCAGCTTTTGGGCGATCCGACAGGCCTTGGCGACCTGCTGGACAAATTGCTTGCGGTCTTCGGCGCCGCCCATCGCGGACCCGCCACCGGTCGGCGGCCAGACGGGCGCCACCACGGAGCCCACCACAAAATTCTTCGCGCGGACCTTGTCGGCCAGGCGCTTCAATTCATCGTCGCTCGCGTCGATGCTCACATGGGGTTCGAAGAGGAACAGGTCCACGCCATCGAACTTCACGCCATCCACCTCGGCCGCGGCGGTGAGGTTGAGCATCGTGTCGAGATCGATGCACGGCTCGGCGCCGGGGCTGCCCTTGCCCACGAGGCCCGGCCACATCGCGTTGTGCAGTTTCGGAAACAAATTTTTGCTCATCGCTGAATCTTTCGCGTCGCGCCCCTGCCCCGCTCCGGGCGCCCGGCCCGCCCCCATGGCGCGCCGCATCGGCTGTCGGTCGGCTGGCAGATGCTACTGGTTTATGAATGGCGGAAAATCCACAACCGGACAAGCCCTTTCGGTGAAAACCAGCCGGCAAAAAAGCCGCCGCCCCTTCGCCTGGCGTAGACCTCGGACGTCCATCAGGTACATCGTGTCCATCCAGTCCACCGGATCCATTCACCGCCCCGCTCACCACCGAAAATGCCGGTAGGGGTCATCCCATTCCGCCGGCGTGTCCAAATAAAACCCGGTCCGCCAGCGCGCCTCTTGGACGGCGTCGGCCGGCGGCCGGCCAAACCGCTCCAGCAGCGGCGTAGACGCGCCCACCCCCAGATTGCCCAACAAACGCGAGAGCAGGAACGCGGTGCGGCGAAAAGTGCGCTTCGTGTTGGCCTGCGCCACGGAAAACCGCCACGGTTCGAGTTGGCAAAACACGAAGGGGGCATTCGTCGCCTGCGCCAGCACCCCGTCCCCGATGGCGCGCACCGCGCCGCCGCGGACCAACGGTCCTGCCAACGGCGCGCGCAAATGCGCGTCCGCCGGCCCGATGCCCGCGAAAACACTCCCCGCCCCTTCCGCCGCGAAGCTGGTTGAAAGGTGTTCCGCCGTCCGAAATTCCACCCGCACCGGCCCCCACGTTTGCGCGTCCGCATCTCCCCACCCCAGCGCCAAAACCGGACCGCCACCGGCCCAGCCAGTCGCCGGCAAACGGAGCGCCTCCTTTTCGCCCCCAGTGCCAAGGACCAGTAGTTCGCCGGGCGCGGGCCGGCCGCCTTGGTAAGCGGCGGGAGTCAAGCCGAGCGAAGTCAGATACCTTCGCCCTTCCTCGCCCCCGGCATAGCTCACCGTCCGTCGCGGCGACGGCCGCCATTGGGCCGCGTACGCCACCAATTGCCGAACCAAGGCGTCGGCCACCGGCTCACGCTCCGTGCGACCCGTGACATCCAATTGGCAGAACAGTACCATTCCCCCACCCTCCCGGTATTCCAGCAGCGGACTGTATTGGAGGCTGAAACCGCCATCGACCAGCGGCAGGAAATCTCCAACCGCGGGCTTCTCGATCAACACCGACGCCACATTTCCCCGGTTCCCGCAGCGCCACAAATGCGGCACTTCCAACCCAGCCCACTCCACCACCGGGCCGTAGCGGGGAACGTTGGTGTACGCCAACTGCGGCGGACTCAGCGTCGCCGCCCCCCGCCAGTCGGCCCACGCCTCCGGCGCGATCCCGGCGATGGCGGGATGCCCCGGCACGCGCGCAAAGACCCGTCGCAAACCATACTCCGCCACGCGAAAGCCCAACCGCCGCTCCAAGCCGGCAGCGGTTTGCTCAAAGACCAGCACCTTCAATCCCCCCGCCACCCGGTTGATCGCGGGCGCCGCGCCGGTGACGCTCAACGCCGCCTTCCCCACGATCAAGAGGTCGTAACCCGCCAAATCGGTTTCAGCCTCCACCTTCTGGAATCCAATCCCCGCCGCCGCCAACCCTGCCGCGGTCTGCCCGACGGGATCGAACAAGGCGACGCGCGTGGCCGCCGGTACAACGGCGGGAGGGCGCGCGGCGACGTGCAGCATGAACTCGTCGGATTGCGTCTCCCCACTGCCAAACACCACCGTTGCGCACAACGCGTAGTCCGCCGCAGGCAAATTCACGGGCAGTTCGAAGCGCAACGGCAACCGAACTTGGTCGCCCGGCGCCACCGTTAGCTTCCGCCCTCCGGTGACGGGTGCCGGCAACGCCAGCGTCCATGCGCACTCCGCCAAGACCGATTCGCGGGAAGAGTTGATCACGATCAACTGTTTCTCCACCACCCCGCCCGGCAGGAAGTTATGGTCCTTGCTGGTGAACGCCGCAGGTTTGCCCGCCAACCAGGCGAGCAAGGGCCGGTTGTTGCGCACCAGCGCTTCGGCCGCGGGCGTGGCCACCCAGTCGCCCGGTTCAAAGGCCAAATCCATGCGTTCGAACCGTGAGTCGAGATAATCCGGACTGAAGCCCGGACGCTGCAAATGCGCCCAATCCACCGCCAATTCCTTGCGTCCCCGGTCCACGCCCGGGCGCAACGTCCAGAAGTGCTCGTATTCCCACGGCGAAATGCCGGACACGCCCCAGGTGCGGAAGGCGCGCCAATTGTCGGTGACATATTCCGCGAAAACAGGGTAGCGCTCGGTGAACCGGTGCGACCCAACTTCGTTCGGATAATTCCAGCGATGCCACCCCCGGCCCGCGGCGAACTGCTTCGCCTCCCAACGCAGGTTGACCTGCTCGGCCCCGCTGGCCGGAAACGCCCGGTCGCCCAGGAATTGCGCGTTCCATTCCGCCAGGCAAAATTCCCACGGCACCGCCGCGCTGCCGAACTCGCGCCGGCCCTGGTACCAACCCCGGTACATCGTCCAATCCCAGGTGAACGGCGCCCCGTACTCGCAGAGGAACGCCGGCTTGACACCCTGTTCCGCCCAGTGCCCGAACCAGTCGGAAAGTTCCTGCACCGGCACGAAGTTGGGATAGAAATTGATGACGTGCATCGTGCCCAAATTGCCCGAAGCATGGTGGTAGACCGGCCGGCTGGGGTCCATCGCCGCCACGATCGCCTCCGCCCGCAACGCCAGCCGGGAGTTGCGGGCGGCCCAGTTGTCCCGCAAATCCTGCCGCCCGTCGATCAGGTCCGGGTTCATGTCCTCGTCGTAGCCGGTGGCGTTGTGGCTCATGGCATAAAGGATCACCGCGGGATGCGCCTGCGCGGTGCGCACATAAGCGGCGGCATGGCGCGCGTAGCCATTGGTCCGGTCGGCGTCCGCGTTCGGCCAGTCGAAGTGGCTGAAATGCGGTTGCGACACCGCCACCAGCATCCCCGTGTCATCCGCCGCCCGCAGGATTTCATCGAACGCCAAATGCGCCCCTGGATCGCAATCATAATTGTGGGTGTACACGAAATTGATGCCGAAGGATTGCAAGCGTCGGAAACTCTCCCGCGCGGCAGCATAGGTCGCCCAAGCCGCCCCCACCTGGGCGTTGTCCAACGGCACCGCGGAGAAGAACAATCGCGTGCCGTTCAAATAGAAATCGCGGCCCGCTATCCAAAACTCCCGAAAACCAAATTTCACCGGCCAAGCCGTGTCCACCACCGCGCCCGCTTCATCGAGCAGGGACAACTCCGCCGCGCATTGGTTTAGCGGGGTGTGGGTGTCCCACAACCGTTCCGGCCGCCAGCGATGCCGGAAGGTGAAGCGTCCTTCCTTCAAGTCCCCCGCCTGAAAGGAATCGCTGAGCCAATTCGTTACCGCGCCACCCGGGGCCGCAACCATCGCGCGCACCCGATAGCTCCGCCCGGCCGGCAGTCCCGTAACCCCGACCTCAAAAGCGCAATCGCCGCGCCGCACGGAAGTTTCCGGTCGCACGTCCCCCAAGCGCGGCCCCGCCGGTGTCCCCGCCAGGAACACATCGCCGCACAAACCCCGGCGGTTCACGGTCCCCTTCACCTGCCGACCCGCCGCACTGTCCAAGTAGGATTGCAGCACCCCTTTGATCGGCAGCGCCACCACCAAGATTTCCAAAGTGTGGCTACCCCCGGGCGCGCCCAAATCGAGTAGTTCCAATTCGCCACCGGGAAAGTGCAACTCCCCCGCCCGCCGCCCATCGACCAACACCAGCGCATAGGAATTGAGCAACTCCGACGACAACGTCACGCGCCGCCCATTCCACCCGGCG
This sequence comes from uncultured Pedosphaera sp., assembly GCA_903930565.1. GTDB lineage: Bacteria > Verrucomicrobiota > Verrucomicrobiia > Limisphaerales > Pedosphaeraceae > CAIXFN01. Next base: position 9,779 of record CAIYZC010000545.1, on the reverse strand, counting down.
GGCACCGTGAATTCGCGCCGGTACCAAGCCGCGGTGACGGTAGCCAAGTTTCGCTCCCGCCAGGCCGGATGCGCAAAGACCGTCTGGCAATCCTTTTGCATGTAATCCGTCTTCCCCGGCCAGGCCCCGGGCACCTTGAACCACCCCCAACCCTCCTTCGGCGCCGTGGCCGCCTCCGGCTCCGCCGGCTGCCACTCCCACAACCCGTTCAAGCAAACCCGCTCCCGCGTGGGTGTGGTTTCATGCACCGCCTGCCCGAGATCCCACACCGCGCTCACCCCCGCCGGCAGCGCCACCGCCCCGGGCGGCGCCTCCCCCCCAAGCGCGAACCCGTTCAGGACGCACCACAGCCCGACCACGCCCGCAACCCGGTGCCATCCCCGGAACAAAAACTGGATCATGCTCCGATCCTAGACCGAACCACCCGACGGGCAACCCATTTCCCATCTGCAAACCGTCAAGCTCGTTGGACCAAAACTGATCGCGGCAGCTCGAGAGCCGAAACGGCGTCGAACCGTTTGAGTTTTTGTCCTCTCCGCGTTCTCCGCGCCTCCGCGCGAGCCCCTTCCCCGTCCTCGTTGGGCCGGACAATAGAAATAAAAACTCTGCCCGAGTTCACGCTGAGCCGATCACAGTCGCGGATCCACGGGTTCGCTCTCCAACGCCAGCACGCCGAAGACGGCTTCATGCACCCGCCGCAGCGGTTCGCGCCGGACAAACCGATCCAGCGCCTCCATCCCCAGCGCGAATTCGCGCAGGGCCAGGGAACGCTTGGCCGCGAGCCCGCGCACGCGCAGCCGTTCCAAGTTTTCCGGCGCGGTGTATTCCGGTCCGTAGATGATGCGCAGGTACTCGCGGCCGCGGCATTTCACCGCGGGTTGCACCAATCCCCGCGGACCCGTGGTGATGAAATCCTGGGGTTTGACGACCATTCCCTCGCCGCCCGCCCCGGTCAGTTTCTCCCACCACGCCACCCCGGCGGCCTCGGCCGCGGGATCGCCCAACTCGACCAACTGAAACGGCGTGGCGATGATCATTTCCCCGGCGAGCCGGGCCAGCTGGTTCAAGTGCCAGACATGCGGTTGGCGCGAATGCACCGCCCCCTCGGTGGCCAGCAGATGAAAGGGCGCCAGCTTGATCCCCGCCAGCGAATCCACCGGCCAGCAATACCGCCCGTAGGCGGTCGTGAAATCCGCCGCCATCTGCCTGCGGGCGGCCGTCCGCGCCAGCAAGGCCGCCACGTCGCGCCCGTTCGCGGCGGCGGTTTCCAACGCCCCGACGGCCGCGGTCAACGCGGCCCGCGCGGCCGCGCCCACGGCGGCGTACTGTTGCTTCAACAATTCCTGCGCCTTGGCCGACCAGGGCAGCAATTCGCAATCCAGGCAGAGCCAGTCGGTTTGAAACTCGGCCCAAAAACCGGCGGCCCCCGCGGCGGCGCGCACGCGCTCCAAAAACTCGGCTTCCAGCGCCCGATCCTCGAAGAAGCGTCGCCCGGTGCGGGTGTAACAGAAGCCGCTCTCCCCGCCCGCCACCCCAAACCGCCGTTGCGCGGCCTCCGCATCGCGGCACACAATCACCACCGCACGGGAGCCCATGTGCTTCTCCTCCAGCACCAACCGCGTCACCCCGGCCTTCCGATAAAAGTCGAAGGCCTCGATGGGATGCTCCAACAGCCCCGGCAGGCGGCTGGTCTCGCACGGCGACATGGTCGGCGGCAGGTAAATCAACCATTTCGGGTTGGCCGCAAATCGGCTCATCACCTCCAAGGCGGCCGTGGTGTTTTCCTCCCGGATGGTCACGTTGCCGTGCCAGTGCGTGGTGATGAGGTGTTTGCCCCGCACGTCGACCAGATCCAGCAGGTCGTCGTTCTGCTGCTGGGCGGTGAACACCGGTGCAGCGGGCTCCGCCGCGGGCAGAAACGGCTTGCGCGGTTCCGCATACGTCCTCCACGCGGGCACGGAAACCAACTCCTCCTCGGGATACCGCAGGGCGGTCAGCCGGCCGCCAAACACACAGCCGGTGTCGAGGTTGATGGTGCGGTTGAGCCATTCGGCGCGATACACCGGCGTGTGCCCGTAGGCGACCCGTGCGGGACCGCGGTAATCCGCCGCCCAGTTCAACCGGACCGGCAGCCCGAATTCGTCCGTCTCCCCCGTGGTTTCGCCGAAGAGCGCGAACTCCCGCACCGCCCCCGAAGCGCGCCCTTGCATCGCCTGCTTCAAGCCCGCGTGCGCGACGACCAGTTTGCCGTCGTCGAACACATAATGACTCACCAGGCGGTCGAGGAAATGGCGGACCTGTTCCGTGAATCCCGGATGGTCGGTCTCAAACGCCGCCAATTGGGCCACGGTTTCCGCCAGGCCATGACTCAGTTGGACTTCGCGCCCATTCAGTTTGCGGCACAGCTTGTCGTCATGGTTGCCCGGCACGCACCAAGCGGTGCCGGCGCGGACGGAATCCATCACCCATTGCAAAACCTGTGGACTTTTTGGTCCACGGTCCACCAAATCCCCGACGAACACCAATTGCCGCGCCTGCGGATGCCGCCAAACTCCGCCGGATGCCAATCCGTAGCCCAAGGCCGCAAGCAATTCAGCCAGTTCTTCGGCGCACCCGTGCACATCGCCGATCACATCGAACGGGCCGTGCTCCGCCTTGCGATTGTTCCACAAGGGCGTCCGCACCACTTCCGCGCCTTCCACCTCCTCCGGGCTCTTGAGCACGTACACATGCCGGAACCCCTCCCGGGCCAGGCCGCCCACGGAGCGGCGCAGGCTTTGGGCCTGCTGGCGGACGACATGCGGACCAAAGGCACGATCCGGCCGCGCTTGGTTGCGTTCGTGGGCCAGCCCCGGGGGCAGATTCAGGACCACGGCCACCGGCAGGCAATGGAATTCCCGCGCCAGCGCCACATACGGCCGGCGGGCTTCCGGTTGGACGTTGGTCGCGTCCACCACGGTGAGCTTGCCCGCCGCCAGGCGCTTCCGCGCGATGAATTGCAGCACCTCAAAGGCATCGGTGGTCGCCGCCTGGTTGTTTTCATCATCCGACACCAACCCCCGGCAATAGTCGGAAGACAGAATTTCGGTGGGCCGGAAATGCCGGCGGGCGAAAGTGCTCTTGCCCGCGCCGGAGACGCCGACCAGCACAACGAGGGAGAGTTCGGGAATTTCCAGTTTCATCGCGTAAAAAGCCCCATTTGCGTCGGGGCGCCCAAGGCCGCATCCACCGGGCCGACCGGTTCAAAGCGCACTTGATATCCGTGCTCCGCGGCCACCCGCTCCGCCCAGGCCTCGAACTCCGCGCGGGTCCATTCAAACCGGTGATCGCGATGGCGGAACCGGCCCGCGGGCAAGGTCTCCCACTTGACGTTGTATTCCCGGTTCGGCGTCGTGACCACCACCGTGCCGGGCCGCGCGCAGCCGAAAACCACCCGTTCAAACGCCGCCAACCGCGGCGGGTCCAGATGCTCAATCACCTCCACCACCGCGGCGGCGGCAAAGCCCTCCAGCCGCTCATCCCGATACATGAGGGAGCCGTGCAGCAACTGCAACCGCGCCCGTTCGGCGGGGGGCAGCCGGTCGTAATGCAGCCGGCCGGCGGCGATCTCCAGCGCCCGGTGCGACACGTCCACCCCCACGATCTCGGTAAACTGCTTTTCCTTGAGCAGCGCCTGCAAGAGCCGCCCCTCGCCGCAGCCCAAATCCAAAACCCGCCCCGCCGGGGTGGCCCGCAGGGCGTTCAACACGGTCTCATGCCGTCGCTCGTGCAGCCTCAGCGGTCGCTCCACCGCGGCTTCCTCGCCGGCCTGAACCTCCGCCGCGGACTCCGGGTCCGCGCCGCTCTCATCGGCCAACTGCGCCAGGGCGTCCGCCACCAGGGAGCCCCGGTGTTTCAAATACCGTCGGGCGATCACCTCCCGCTCCGGGTGCGTGGCCAGCCAGCCCTCGCCGTGCCGCACCAATTTGGCCACTTCGTCATCCCCCACCCAGTAATGCTTGTCCCCATCCAGCACGGGAACGAGCACATACAAATGATTCAGCAACTGTGCCACGGTGACTTCCGCGGCGAGCTCCACTTGGAAATACGCGCTCTCGCCCCATTCGGGAAAGTGCTCGTCCAAGGGCAGCCGGGTTGCCGTCACTTGATACCCCAGGGGTTCAAACATTCGCCGCAGCCAGTGTTCCCCGCCGCGGCTGGGCAGCGCGGCCAACCGGGCGACCAAGGGAAACGGGGTCGTCGCCAATTCGGGACGCTCCCCGCATTGGCCGCCCAAAGCGCTGCGGAAAACCTCGGCGATCGCCACGCTCAGAAACGAGGAGGCCGCGTAAGGACGGTCATTGACATATTGCTCCAACGCGCCGCCCTCGCCCGGCGGACGCCCCCGCTGGCGCACCAGCCCGACCGGGTCCACCTCCACCAACAGCGCAGCGGTGCAGCGCTCCGGCCCCGCTTCCGGGTAAAACACGTGCGCTTTGCCGAAGGACAAAGCAAACTCCTGCAACCGGCCGGGATGCTTCCGCAGGACAAAGCCCAAGTCCGTCGCGGGCACCCGCGTGGTGGTCAAAGTGAGCAGCATGGCTGCCACTCTATTCCCGGGCATTACGGAAGGAAACGCCAAAACGATGAGCCCGCCTCGACGACTACGGCGCGGCGCCCCCCTCCCGTCCCGCAATGGCGCGCCCGCGAGGCAGGCACACACCCAGACTCGATCTTTTTTGCCCCGCTGCTACAGTCCCCGCATGAAACGCTTTTCGAACAGCGGTTGGCGGGCGGGCGCGACTCTGGCCTTGGCGGCTTGCCTGGCCATGCCGGGAGGACCGGCCGCCGCCGCGGACGCCCCGGCGGAATACACCAACCCGGTGATTCCCGGCGACCATCCCGATCCCTCCATCATTCGCGTGGGCAAGGATTATTGGGCCACGGCCACGTCCTCGGAATGGGGGCCGGAGTTTCCGCTGCTTCACTCCACGGACCTTGTGAACTGGGAGCAAACCGGCTCGGTGTTCCCGCACCGACCCTTCTGGGCGGTGGGCAATTTCTGGGCGCCGGAAATCAGCCAGTTCAAAAACCGCTTCCTGGTTTATTACGTGGGCCGCGCCAAGAACGGTCCCCTCTCCGTGGCGGTGGCGGTGGCGGACAAGCCGGAAGGCCCGTACATCGACCACGGTCCGCTGGTCGCCCAGGCCGCCGGTTCCATTGACCCCGTGCCCACCCGCGATGAAAAGGGCAATCCCTGGCTCATTTGGAAAGAGGACGGCAACAGCGTCAAACGCCCCACGATCCTCTGGGCCCAACCGCTCAATGAAACCGGCACCAAACTCAAAGACTCGCCGCACGAACTCTTTCACAACGATACGGATTGGGAGGGCGCGGTGGTCGAAGGTCCGTTCGTGGTCCGCCGCGGGGATTGGTTCTACCTGTTTTATTCCGGCGCGGGCTGCTGCGGACCCGGTTGCAACTACGCCTTGGGCGTCGCCCGCTCCCACCATCTGCTCGGGCCGTGGGAGAAAAACCCGGCCAACCCCATCCTGGCGGGCAGCGCGCAATGGCGCTGCCCCGGCCATGGCAGCATCGTGAATGATCCGCAGGGCCGCTACTGGCTGCTCTACCACGCTTACGCCACCACCGGCACGGTGTTCACCGGCCGCGAGGCGCTCCTGGACGAAGTGGTGTTCGGCGCCGACGACTGGCCGTCGATCAATCGCGGCCGGGGTCCCTCCACCCACGCCCCCGCCCCGGCGGGCGCGGTCGCGAAGCAGCAGGACGACCGCGGTTTCCATGACGATTTCTCCGGCACCGAGCTCAAGCCGGGGTGGGAATGGCCGCAAGATCGCGAGCCCAGCTACCGGGTGGACGCCGGCCGACTGGTGCTGGCGGGTGTGGCCGGACAACCCACCAACACCCTCGCCGCGGTCATGGCCCGTGCCACCCGCAGCGCGGACTACACCGCCACCGTGCAACTGGACGCCCCGGCCGCGAATGCGGGCACCGCGGCCGGCCTCGCCGCCTGGGGCGACGGCGCCAACGGTTTGGGCCTCGCGGTCGGCGGCGGCAAGCTCACCCTCTGGCGGCGGGACAAAGCCAAACCCGCGCAAATCACCCAAGTGGACGCCCCGGCCGGCGGCACCGTGTGGTTGCGCGTCTCCGCGCGCGGGGGCTCCCGTTACCAATTCGCCGTCGGCACCGACGGCGAACATTGGCAATCCGTGGGCCAGGAACTCTCCGGCCCCGGCCTCCCACCCTGGGACCGCGGCGTCCGGATCGCCCTCACCGTCGCAGGCGCCCCGACCGCCGAAGCCCGTTTCCAGCGTTTCGACTTCGTGCCCGCCCCGGCCGCCAAGTAATCCATCCAGCAAACCTCCACCCGGCCCAGAACCGCCGGGCAGCCAAACACCCGGACCTAATCCCGACCTTTTGGAAGACGCAAGGACGCGACTCCGACTCGTTGATCGAACTTGGTTGAGCGATCGGGATCACGCGCAATCAGGGATCTCGGCGTTCCCGCAAGGGTGAATCCTGGCCCGGCCGTCGTCGTCAGAAACTGAACTGATGATACATTTTGCACTTCCGGACTTGAAACTCCGCGCTTGGGTCCGCTTCGCCGCGGGGTGGTTGGTCCTTTTGGCAACGTTCCCGGCCCTCACCGCCGGGCCCCTTCGCGTGGTGGTCGAAGCGGAATCCGACGCCTGGCGCAGCGAAACGGTGTCGGCCCTCCAGCAACGCGGCGGGCAGGTGGTGGCGCTCTCCGGGGCGGCGACCGACGCCCAACTCACGCAGGCGGATGTGCTGGTGCTCCAGAGCGCGAAATTCGCGGCGCTGCCGGCGGGCCGCCGGGCCGCGCTGGAGGCCTTCGCCGCTCGCGGCGGCGGCTTGGTCGTGGTGAATGGAGCGGTGGCGGACGGGGACGCGGCTTGGTGGAAGGCTCTGACCGGCGGCGCGTGGGTGCCGGGCACCAGCCGCAAATTTAACAGTAAAATGATGCTGTACGTGGCCCAGGGGGCGCATCCCATCATCGAAGGCGCCTCTTCCTTCGATGTGGAGGACGACACCCTCTACGATTTGGACCTCGCGCCGCAGATCCAAGTGCTGGCCTCCGCCTTCACTCCCAAACTGGGCGGCCGCGCCGCCGGCAACCGCGCCGAGCAGCCCGATCGCGCGAATATCTTCGATCTCCAGCCCCAGATGTGGTCCTACACGACCGAGGCCACCACCAGCGCCAAAGGCCACCGCGCCTTCGTATTGCTGCAGGGTGCGGACGCCACCTTGCGGCATCCCAGCATCAAAACGTTCTTGCTCCGCGCCATCGCTTGGACCGGCGGCCGCGCCGCGGTGGATGAATTCTCCGCGCCCGCCGAAGTCGCGAGCCTGCGCTACCCGCCTGGCGGTCCCTTGACCCCGGAAGCCACCGTCAAGCAAATGGAAGTGCATCCGGGCTTCAACGTGAGTGTCGCCGCCGCCGAGCCGTTGGTGAACAAACTCATCGCCGTCCAATGGGACCCCGCCGGTCGTTTGTGGGTCGCGGAAACCCCCGAATACCCGAACGGACGCCGCCCCTTGGTCTCCGAACCGTGGAAGGAAACGAGCAGCTTGATTCCCGGCGTGATTGACCGACCGGCCCACGATCGCATCTGCATTTTGACCGACCCCGATGCCAACGGCCGCTTCCAGCACAAGCAGGTGTTTTACGAGGGCTTGGAATTGGTAACCGGTTTCTGCTTTTACCGCGACGGCGTCATCGCGATCCATAACAACGACATCGTCTTCCTGCGCGACACCCACGGCACGGGCAAGGCGGACCAGGTGGTGCCGCTCTTCACCGGCTTCCGCCCCGGGGACACGCACTTCGTGGCGAACCATTTCATTCCGGCACCGGACGGCTGGATTTACGCCTCCATGGGCGGCGGCGCCGAGGTGACCTCGCCGGACGGCAAACGCAATTTCGGGCGCCTCACCTCCGGCATGTTCCGCTTCCAACCTGACGGTTCCGCAATCGAACAAATCTCCTCCAAGGGCGGCAACAGCTTTGGTGCGGAAGTCACTTCCGACATGGAACTTTTCTTCGGCCAGGCCACCACCGGCAATCCGTTCCAACATGTCGCGGTGCCGGAAGCCACCCTGGCGCGCGGCAAAATCGGCAAAGGCGGCGGCGCGCAAAACGTGTACGCCGGCCGCAAGGTGTATCGCGAACACATGCCTGAACGCATCCCCTTGGTTCAGATCGACGTGGTTGGCGGCTTCAGCGCGGCTTGTGCCGCGCTGGTTTACGAAGGCGGCGCCTGGCCCGCCGAGTGGGATCGCGGCTCCTTCGTCACCGAACCCATCCTGAACATCATCCACCACGAAGCGCTGCAGCCGGACGGCGCCACCTTCCGCGGAGAAAAGCTCCGCACCCCGGAATTCATTTACTCGCCCGATTATTGGTTCCGGCCGATTGAATGCGCATTGGGGGCGGACGGCGCGATGTACATCCTGGACTTTTATTCCCCGGTCATCGCGCACAGCGACAGCCGCGGACCGCAGCATGGCCGGGGCAGCGCCTCCGTGCGTCCCGATCGCGAACATTACTTCGGCCGGATTTACCGGGTGCAACACCAACAAGCGCGCGTTCTGGAATCCCCCGACCTGACCAAGGCGGACGCCCCCGGCTTGGTCCGCGCCCTGGCCCATCCGAACCGCACCGTCCGCTTCAACGCCCAACGCCTGCTGGTGGAGCAAGGCGGCCCCGCCGTCGTCCAATCCCTCCAGCCCGTCGCCCAGGCCGCCGGCACACCGCCTCCCGCCCGGATTCTCGCCCTGTGGGCGTTGCATCGTCTGCACGCCCTGCCCGGCGAAACGCTCATCGCCGCCCTGCGCGACCCGGATGCCGGGGTGCGCAAGAACGCCGCCTTCATGGTGGAAGCCGGCGCGGGGGGCGCCCAAGCCGCCGTGGCGGCCAGTCTGGACGATCCGGACCCGCGCGCCCGCCTGGCCAAACTCCGCGCGCTGACCAGCGTGCCGTTGGATGCCGCCGGGGCCGCCGCCCTCGTGGCCCTGTATCCCAAGCTCAATGACGATTGGTCCCGGTCCGCCGCGGTCGCCGGGGCGCTCGGCAGTCCGGTGGAGGTCATCACCGCCGCCGCCCACAGCCCCGACCAGGCCGCCGCCGGCCAATTGATCGCCGGCGTCGCGGCCCGGTTGGCCGAGCAGAACCAAGCCGCCCCGTTCCTCACCTTCCTGCCGTTGATCGCCGCCCAACCCGCCGCGCAGGACGACTTGAAGCGCCGTGTGCTCGAAGCCGCGGCGCGATTGAAATCCGCCCCCGCCGCCACTCCGGAATGCCTGGCCGCGCTCCGAACCCTGCTCCAATCCCCGAACCGCGACGTGGCGGGCGCCGCCCTCCCCGTGGCCACGGCGTGGGACCAAGCCGGCCAACTGAAGGAAGCGACCCAGGCCATTGTGCGGCTGGAATTGGCCGAACTTGTTGACTCCGCCCTGACCGATGAACGCGCCGGCCAAATCGTGGCCAGTCTTCTCGGCGCGCGGCATTTGAATCCCGAAATCCTGCCCGCCGTGGTGCGCCAACTGACTGGCGCCAAATCGGACGTCCTCAAGCGCCGGGTGGTCGAAGGATTGCGGGGCACCGGGGAACCCACCGTCGGCCCCCTGCTGGTCGCGGCGTTTCCGCAACTCCCTTCCGCGGTGCAACCAACCGCGTTCGATGCCCTGCTCGCCCGCACCGATTGGTCCCGGGACCTCGTGGACGCCTTGGTCGCCAAGCGCTTGGATATCACCACCCT
>CAIYZC010000544.1 GCA_903930565.1 uncultured Pedosphaera sp. | reverse complement strand
GCCAGCAGGAGCAGCAGCAGCAGGGCGCAAAGTCCCGCCCCACCCTTTGTGGGGGTCATGCGGAAAAACCAGTGGAGCCAACGCGCCTGCAAGCCCCCCACTTCTAAGCCCTCGCCGCGGCAGGGTCAACCGGCATCCCGGACCGGGCAAAGCACCGGCCGGCGTTGCGGCAGCCAGCACTCGCCGCGCGCCGATGCGCTTCAAGCTGCTTTATGATGGAATCCCGACCGCTTCAGCGGCCATTAGCGGAATCTGAAGGAAATGGCCCCGCCCTTCGACACACCCGCGAGATGTCGGGAAGCGGCCGGAATGGGCTCACGCGGAGCGGGACAGGAGGGGGACAGGAGGGGTTTTGGATTTTGACGATGGACATGATTTTCTGGTGGATTGGGACCGGTGATTGGCCTTCGGTGGGTGCGAAGGGTTGAGGTCCGGAACCTCGCGCGAAGCCGCGAAGCCGCGAAGGGGGGCCAAGGGGAGACGGCCGGTTTTGGAAATGCTTTTCATGATTTTTGCGCCACCAAGCGGCTGAGAAACGGGCCACCTGCCCCCAGCCCTCGCCTCCCGCGACGGAGGCGAGGGTTTGAGAGAACGGCGCGACCTCACCGAGACCGCGCTTCCCATCCGGTGCCCCGACTGGGTGAATGCCCCGATCAGGCCCTGCGCAATTCCACTGCCAATCCGGTCCAACGAATGCCCTCCGCGCGGTTCAACCGCTCAAGCGGGGCGGCATAGCCCAGCCAGCGGCAACGCCCTGGGAATAGTCGAAAGAAAATCCAAGCCCTGTATGGGCGAGCTAATCTGGGGGACGCACAGATGCTGAAGCTATAAACCTACGAACCCACGCCGCCCCGGTTTTCCCTTCGGCGCTTCCCGCTTCCACATTGGTGGAGTGAAACAGCGGATTCGCCCATTTTGTGCTTGATCCGCTAGGAACCGGACGCCAAACTTACTCTAGTCAACCTCAATTCGCCAATTTATGGTAGTCCGACTAAAGCGGAACTATGATTTCTACAAAGCTCTCCTCGATTACCCGATTGTCATCATCCACTTTGGTGCCGATTGGCTTCGTTGCAGCCAAGAACTGCAACCAAAATTTTCCTCGCTGGCCGATCAACACCAGGATTGGCTCTTTGCAGAAGCGGATTTTGAGTCGGAAGTAGCGCGTGAAATGGGAGGAGAATCGTGGCACCACCCAGGATTTCCCCCTCCGTCATTTTGTATCTTCCGAAAAAACGAGATTCTAGCCTCCTGCATGGGGCCTGACTTTGAACAGCTCAAAAAATTAATCGCTGCATTGAAGACGCCAAATTAACGAAGTGCGCGATAGGCCGGACAGAGTTGCAAAGTTTTCCCCATGGTTCCTTATCCCCCGAAAGAGCGGTCTAGTCATGGGCGGAGGGGAACCACCAGAACTCGCGGAGCCGCCCTGATGGGACTTTCATTTGAGCCGCTCGCCCTGCGTTTGAGGGCATTTAGGGGCGATAGTGGAGAAGCGCCCCCTTGAATCTAAGGATGCCCATCCCGTTGAGCAGTGTACTTAATTAGAACGGCGGAACATCTTGGTCACTCAAATGAGCCATGTAATCGAAGCGCCCAATGGGATATTTTTCCTGATACGTTTTGAGTAGCGTGCGCACCGCCTGCCAGTCCCCATCCTGCCAGTTCTGGAGCATTCCCGGAATCAATTCAAGAGTGTCCGACAAATCAAATACTTGCTTGGTCTTGCCGGCCCCAGCTAGCAATCGAGCTTCCACAAACCCTCGATGAAGAATGAACAGGAGGCGCAGTTTAATTTCATCAGGCGGTTCGTTCATTTTGTGTGGACGCTCCCTCACCCCCGAATCTTCCGCAAAATCGCAGCCAAATCCCGCCCCTCGGGCATGATGAACAGGAAGCGACCGCCGCTGCGCTTTTCCCACACCGCCCCCACCACTGCCCACCACCGGGCGTCCCTCAGCCCGATCGCTCGAACAGCTTTGTCGCCGGCACCGACTGAAGGGCAAGTTGCCATGGCACGGGGTTAATGCCGCCGCCGGTAAAGTCCGAGCAAGTTTAGCACCCAGGTGGAGGCGAGCACGGCGACCACGAAGGTGCCGATGAGGTCGCTGAAGAGTTGCAAGCCGGCCCGGGCTTGGTGCGGGTCGCTGTGCAGGAAGTATTCCGCCACGCCCACGGCCGCCAAGCCCAAGCCGCCGGTAAAAACCGTGTACGCGATCATCACCCACCGCGGCCAGCCGGAGGTC
>CAIYZC010000543.1 GCA_903930565.1 uncultured Pedosphaera sp. | reverse complement strand
TGTTGTAGAACAAATTCCCCGCGATGGCGGTGAACGAAGCGTTCAGACGCGCTTGCTCCAGGGAGGTGGAGGCGCGAACGGAAACGCAATCGGGGTCGTTCCACCACACCCGGCCGTTGAGGAACCACAGCCGGGAAGCGTGCGGGGCGCCGATGGCGTCCGAGCCGGTGTCCGGGCCCACGCGCATGGCATCGAGCAAGCCGAAGGAACCACCGAAGGATCGCATGTTCTGGGAGACACAGCAACCGAGGAGGAAGACATTCGGCCCCGCCGCGGCGCGAATCAGCCGCACGCCGTCACGGAGCGCCTCGATGTTGGTCTTGTCCGGGTTGAAGAATTCGGTCTCACCGATCCCGTCCTCGTGGTAGCCATCGTTGACGTAAATTTGCCGGGTGGCGCTGCCGGTCCAAAAACCGTCCAGTTTGAAGAGGCGGTAGCCCCAATCGGAGTGAACGCGCCGGACGACCTCGCGGGTGTGCGCCCGGGCGCTGGGCTGGGTCATGTCCAGGCAGGTGCCGCCCCAATCGGTATCGAAGGGTTTCCCGCTTGGCCCCTTGGCGAACCATTCCGGGTGGTCGCGGAAATGCTCATCCGTGTAGGTGCCGGCGAAGGGCATGAACCAGAGGCCCGGGGTCAGGCCATGGTCGTCGATCATTTTGGCGACGCGGGCCATGCCGCCGGGATAGGGGCCGGCGGGATCGTTGGTGGTGAAATTCTTCTTGGGACCGTTGGTCTTGGCACCCGCCTGCCAGCCATCATCGATCTGGATGAAATCGAAGCCGTAGGGCTTGAGATTGGCCGCGGCGTACTCGGTCAACTCGGTCAGATGCTTTTCATCACTCGCGCCGGCGTGCTTTTCCATGTACCAAGTGCAAAAGCCGGGGCGCAAGGGGGGCAGATGCACCGAATACATTTTGGCGATGGCGTCGGCGTAGGCTTCCAAGCCCAGGCGGGCGTCGCCGAAATAACCGATGGCGAACATTTCGCCCTGGGCGTCCGCTCCGGGAGCGATGCGGAGCCGGCCATAATCCAATTGGGCGCGGAGGCGCACGGTGTCATTGGTCACCGGCGAGAACACCACCCCGCTGCCACGCTCGTGGGTGAGCCAACCCGCGACGAGCCCGCTGCGGCTCTGTGGTTCGACGACGGCCAGAAAGGCGTAGCTGCCGGGATTGCGGGCGGGTGCCAACAAACCGCCGGTGCCCAAGGTGCGCACCGCCCCCAGGGTCGGGGCGACGTGCGCTTCGGCGGCGACGCCGGCCACATGGTTCAAGACCAGGGGGGTCGAACCGCCGTTGTGGAAGGTGGTCCGAAAGGTGACAAACGGCAGCCGCGGATAGACGGCGATCAAATCGCGATTGCCGTCGGGATACGTGACTTCCACGCCCCGGCCGCGCCCGAGGATGAAGTCATTGACGGCCAGGCTTTGCGCCGTGCCACCCGCACCGGTGAGCCGCCCGCCGGTCAGCACCGACTGCCCGCCCCCCACCCGGCTGGACAATTCAAACGCCCCCGCGGAAGCGTCGATTTGCACCCGATAACCTTCGCCCTCCAAAGTCTCTGCGGCGCGGGCGTGGGAGAACAGGAAGAGCGGCGCAAGGCAGCCGGTGCAAAGGCTCAGAAATCGTTTTGTATTTGTCATATGGACCGGTCGTTTTCGGGACGGAATGGTGCCCGGTGCGCCGGGTGAAGGCAAGCGCGCGCCATCGCCCCGGTACCCTAAACCGCCGGCGCGCCGCGGAGCGACCGGAAGCAGTCACCGGGTTTCAGCTTGTCAAAGGCAAGCGGATGCGCTTTGATTCCGCGACTGATCACGATTCGTTGTAAACGCTAAGCCTTGACGCCATGCAAAACACCTTTTCCCCTTCGGTCCGGACGCGGATTTCAAGGCCAAACGCTCCGTGGAAGAGCCGTCGGCGCGCCTTCACCCTGATCGAACTGCTGGTGGTCATCGCCATCATCGCCATCTTGGCCGCCATGCTCCTGCCCGCGCTTGCTGCGGCCAAGGAGAAGGCCAAACGGACCCAATGTCTGAACAATTTGCGCCAATTGGCCATCGGCCAGAACACCTACGCCCCGGACAACTCGGACTATCTGCTCCCGGCCCGGGATGGGGGGGGCAGCCCGGACGTTTTCGTTCAGGTCTGCCTCAATCCGCCCGAAGTTTCGGCCACCGCGGCGCTGGGGCTGGTGGTGAGCTCCAACGCCGCGTCCGTCTGGACCTGCCCCAACCGCCCCGGTTTCCCGATCTTTGAACCCAGCTATCCCCAGTGGGACATCGGTTACCAATATTTTGGCGGCATCACGAATTGGCTGAATGAGGTGGGCAACTTTGCCGCCAACAGCCCGGTGCGGCTGGGGCGGTCGAAAGGTTCTTGGACGTTGGCGGCGGATTGTGTGTGCAAGATTGACGGCACTTGGGGTTTGCCCCAAGGCACGACGCGCGATGATGTCATTTACTCCAACACCCCGCAGCATGGTTCCAAGCAGGGTTCCCCGCCGCAAGGGGGCAACCAATCGTTTGTGGATGGTTCGGCCCGCTGGGTGCCGTTCCAGCAAATGTACCGGCTCACGACTTGGAACGCCGATGGCAGCCGCATTTACTACATGTACCAGGAGGACCTTCCCCCGGCGGTGAACAACGTTTTGCAGTATCTGCACGGGCATCCGTAAGGCCCGTCGACGGCGGGCGGCGGGCGGCTCCAAAGCGGAGTGGTCCAGGGACCGGTCGTTTCCAGAGCCCCAATACGGAACAGCTCCGGCTTGGCCGAATCAGGGGATATAAGCGAGCGGTCACCCGATCCGATACTCTCCGCCGGGCCCAGAAAGAGGTTGCCCGTCAGGGACCGCTCACTGCCAACCCCGCTCCAAGGGCCATTATGCAGAGTGCGGTGGCTTGGCCGAGTTCCTCAATGCTCCGACCTAACCGCCTTTTGCGACCCGGTGGTTTCGCGCTATTTCCGCACCTTTGAATTGAGCCCCTGACCGAAGCGCCCCGGCACCTGCGAGGTGGCGTCGGGAATATTGAACAGGTTTAGGTTTTTCGCGCCGACCACGTCGGGCGTGGTGAAAACGGTCGTGTCATAAGTGTCCAGCGGCCAATAGGAGACGAGGCCCTGCCGGACATCGCCGGCCAAGGCGCCGCCGGCAGCCAATGCCAGCGCGCTCAAGGCGCCGAGTAGTTTGCGTTTCGTGTTCAAGGTGGTGATGGGAGTTTCTGGGGGGGTCGGTTTTTACGATTGATTCCGAACTAATGGCCCGGCAAAGATTGGGTTTTTGCAGGGCTGACAGACCATGAAGTAGCCTTTTTTACGGCATTCAGGCAACAAAAAAAAGCGCGTCGACGCTGGAAATACTTCCCCCACGCCAGCCGGGCGGCGGCATTGTCTCCGAAAAAAAATGGGCGGGGCGCCAACGTAATGGCCACCCCGCCCTTGACGGACGGAAGTTACTCTCCGAGAGCGGTTTAGTCCTTTTTGGCCACTTTCAAATCCAGGTGGAGGTCGCGCAATTGCTTCGGCTCGACGGGGGCCGGGGAGTCGGTCATCAGATCGGTGCCCTTGGCGGTCTTCGGGAAGGCGATCACATCGCGGATGCTCGGGGTGCCGCACAAGATGGCGATCATGCGGTCGAAGCCGAGCGCGATGCCGCCGTGAGGAGGGGCGCCGTAGCGGAAGGCTTCGAGCATATAGCCGAAGCGCGCTTTGACCATGTCCCCCGGAATTTGGAGGACTTGTTCAAAAATGGTGCGTTGCACGTCGGGTTGGTGGATGCGGATGGAACCACCGCCCAGTTCAACGCCGTTGACCACCACGTCATAATGCTGGCCGCGGACCTTTTTGGGATCGGTGGTGAGCAACGGCACGTCCTCCGCCACGGGCGCGGTGAAGGGATGGTGGCTGGAGTACCAGCGGTTTTGCTCCTTGTCGAAGCTCAGCAACGGGAAATCCACCACCCACAGGAAGTTGAATTGATCGACCGGCAGGGTCAGTTTGCCCTGGCCTTTGAGCACCTCGGCGCAATAGAGGCGGATTTTGCCCAAGATTTCGCAGGCGGTGAGCCATTGATCGGCGGCGAACAGGATGAGATCACCTTCCTGGATCGCCAACTTGGCGGTCAGCGCGGCCTTTTCCTCCGCGGTGAAAAACTTCACGATGGGCGACTTCCATTCCCCGCTCTCGACCTTGATGTAGGCGAGGCCCTTGGCGCCGAAACCCTTGGCGTATTCGGTCATGGTTTCGATTTGCCCTTGGGTGGCGCCCGCCAACCCCTTGGCGTTGATCGCTTTGATCACGCCGCCGGCGGCGATGACGCCGCTGAACACCTTGAAGGTCGTCGCACGGAATTCCTCGGTGAAATCGACCAATTCCATGCCGAACCGGGTGTCGGGTTTGTCGATGCCGAAGCGGTTCAAAGCCTCGTGGAAGGACATGCGGATGAACGGCGTGGGCAGGTCCATGTTCAGGGCAGTTTTCCACACCCGCTTGAGCAACCCTTCGATGAGCGCGTAAATGTCTTCGCGGTCGATAAAGGACATTTCGATGTCCACCTGGGTGAACTCGGGTTGGCGGTCGGCGCGCAAATCTTCGTCGCGGTAGCAGCGCGCCAATTGGAAATAGCGCTCCACGCCGGCCACCATCAGGATCTGCTTGAACTGCTGCGGGGACTGGGGCAGGGCGTAGAATTGGCCGGGATGCACGCGGCTGGGGACGAGACATTCGCGGGCGCCCTCGGGGGTGGATTTGAACAAGGTGGGCGTCTCGACTTCGAGGAACCCCTGCTCGTCCATGAACACCCGGGTGGCCGTGGCCACCTTGCTGCGAAGGCGCAGGTTGCGGGCCATTTCCGGCCGGCGCAGGTCGAGGTAACGGTATTGCAACCGCAGTTCCTCGTTCACCTTGGCGGCGGTTTCCGGGTCATCCACCGGGAACGGCAGCACTTCGGCCATGTTCAACACTTCCAAGCCGGTCACCCCCACCTCGACTTCGCCAGTGGCGATCTTGGTGTTTTGGGTGCCGCCGGGGCGGTTGCGCACCACGCCGGTGACGTTGATGACGCACTCACTGCGCAAGCCCGCCGCGCGGGCGAACAAGTCCGCCGGCAAGGCCGAGGGATCAAACACCGTCTGCGTCCGGCCCTCGCGGTCCCGGATGTCGATGAAAATCAAACCGCCCAAATCCCGCCGGGAATGGACCCAGCCGGCCAAGGTTACCGTTTGCCCGACGTGCGCCGGGCGAAGCTCATTGCAATGATGCGTGCGTTTCATGAATCAAATTTCCGGGCCGGCTCCAGGAGCGCGGTCCCCTGCCCCGCCGCCCAACGGCCCCATGGGCCGCCAGCACAAGCGGAGGGTTATCATCGCCGCAACCGGCCCGGAATTCCAAGTTTATTTTGCCCGGCGGCCAAAGCGCGAAAGCGCGGGTCTCCGCTCCCAGCCGGCGGCAACCGAGGCCGGTGGGGAGGCACATTGCCCGGCTACACCCGCGCCACCGGATCGCCACCGAACCTCGGCAAGGCTGATAGTCGGGACTGGAAAAAATGCCGGTCAAAAAGTCAGGGACACTTCCCGGCCACGGTTCATGCGTCGGAACCAAGGAAAAACAAGGTGGGCGCAGCCGGCGCAAAGCGTAAATATGGTGGCAGGCCAAAGCTTCCCGGCCCCCCAATTTGATCCGGGCCCAAGATCATCCAAACTTGCAAGGCGAGCCAGCAAAAGGCCAATCGGCCACAATTTCCAAGAACACTTTCCGGTCGGCATTTAATTACAGCATTTGCAGCCGGCATGACGAATGCTGAATAGGAATTAAGTGCTGAATTCAAAAACTATCGCTTATAGCCCGATTGCAGCCGCGCCGCAGAGTCCCTGCGGTTGGCCAGATTCCGCCGATCCGGTGATTGGACGGCATTGCGCCAACTGCCCACACACCGACTTCAAACGGGAGTGCCAACACTTCAATTCCCCTGAGGATTTGCGGGATCGCCTGCGCGGGTCCGGTTGGGCGATGCTGGGAACGGGCAACCTGCAGACCTTGTTCGGCCAGGCGCCGGAACCGGCGGCGGATGAGGGGGCCTCGTGCTCTCCCACCCCGCCGGCGGGGGAGCAGGGGGAAGCCCAGCGGATCGAGATGGCGTTGCTGAAGTTCATACTGGGGCACCGCCTTCATTTGTGGCGCTTGCGGCGTTATTATGTCCTCCATGTCACCGGGGCAAAAGTTTGCCCGGTGATGCTCATGGAGCATTGACCCAGCCGGCGCCGGGCGCTTGACGACCCGCCACTGAAACCCAAAGCGGCCGGGGCGGCGGAACTTCCCCGCCCCCGCCCGCCGACACTTGGCTACACCAAATTCAAACGGCCGGTGGAATCGCCGTGGCGGGGGAGTTCGCGGGCGCCCATTTGGTCGGCCATGGTCAGGAACAGGTTGGTCAAAGGCACACCGCCGGCTTTCAGGTAACGGTTGGTTTTGAGGCGTCCGCCGGCGGAGCCGGCGAGGAGGATGGGCAGGTTCGAGTGGGTGTGACGATTGCCGTCGGCGTTGCCCGAGCCATACACAATCATGGAATTGTGCAGGAGGGAACGGCCGTCGGTGTCCGGGGTTTGCTCCAGCTTGGTGAGGAAGGCGGCGAAATGCCGGGCATACCACAGATCAATCTCCTTCACCTTGTCCACGGAGTCCTGAAGGTTCCGGTGATGCGTGAGGTTGTGGTGGCCTTCGGAGAGGCCGAGTTCGCTGAAGGTGCGGTTGCTGCCCTCGCCGGCGAAAAGGAAGGTGGCGACGCGGGTCGTGTCGGTCTGGAAGGCCAGCACGAGCATGTCGGCCATGAGCTGGATGTGCTCGCCGAAATTGCCCGGGACGCCAGGGGGGGCGTCGTGGTCCGGGTTGGCCACGGGCATCTTTTCGGCGCGCTCGATGCGCTGTTCGATTTCACGGATGCCCGTGAGGTATTGGTCGAGTTTCTGGCGGTCCCGGCCGTTGAGGCGGGGTTGGAGCCGCGCGGCATCCTCGAGCACGAAATCCAGCAGGGAATGTTGTTCGGCCTGGCGGCGGCGGAGGTTTTCGGCACGCTCCGCGCGGCCGCCGGCGCCGAACAGGCGCTCGAAGACCAGGCGGGGATTCGGCTCCGGGGCAACGGGCTGGGTGGCGGAGCGCCAGGCAAGATTGTATTCGTAGGCGCAGGAGTAGCCGGAATCGCAGCCGCCGGATTTGCGGACGGCGTCGCAGGTGAGTTCGAGCGAGGGGAAACGGGTGAGGTGGCCGATTTGGCGGGCCACGACCTGGTCGATGGATTCGCCGGCGTAAATGTCCGAACCGTTGGTTTTCTTGATGCGGACGCCGGTGAGAAAAGTGCCGCCGGCGCGGGCGTGATCGCCGGCGCCGTCGGGACCGGGGTCGGCGCAGACGTCATTGAGGCCGCCGAGGACCTGCAGTTCGTGCCGGACCGGGGCGAGCGGTTGGAGGGTGCGGGAAAGCGCGAAATCCCGGCCCCCATTGCCCTCCGGCCACCAGGCGGCGGGGATGGTGCCGTTGGGCACGTAGCAGAACGCCATGCGCACGGGGGCGGCCGATGGGCCGGCAGCGAGGGCACCCAAAGGGGACCAAGACTCGAACGCGGGCAGGGCCAGGCAAGCACCGAGGCCGCGGAGGAAATGCCGACGAGTGAGGCGGTGATGGCGCTCGGCGGCCTGCCGGGCCGGGGACGGAACGAGGGGGGAGTTCATGGGGGTGCGGGGGTTATTCGTTCAAGGCCAACTTTTTGGCGGGAGCCGTGGTGCCGACGGGGTTTGGTTCGCGCCGCTGCTTTTGGAAGGGCGCGGATTCGATAACGCCCAAGACGAGGGCGGAGAACTTGCCGTTTTCCCGGTTCAACCGCGCGACGATTTGGTCCACGGTTTCGAGATCGTAAGGTTCCAAGCCGCGGCCGAGGGCGTAGGTGAGCATTTTTTCGGTGAGGCAGCGGTAAAAGTCCTGCCGGTGCTCGTTGACGAGCAGGTGCTTGAGTTCGCGCACGCTGGTGAAGTTCTCGCCGGTGATGAGTTTGCCGCGCGGTTCGATGACCTGGTTGCGCTCTTTTTCCCGGTACATACCCAAGGCGTTGAAATTCTCGAAAGCCAGGCCGATGGGGTCCATGCGGTTGTGGCAGGAGGCGCACAACGGCTTTTCCCGGTGCAACGCCAAGGCCTCGCGCAGGGTGGGCTCATGGTCCTTGATGTCCTGCTCGGCGGCTTCCAGGGAGGGCACATTGGCGGGCGGCGGCGGGGCCGGGGTGCCGAGGATGTTGTCCAGGACGAAGAGGCCGCGTTTGACCGGCGAGGTGCGATCCGGGTTGGAGGTGACGACCAGCAAGCTGCCTTCGGTGAGCACTCCCCCGCGCGGGCTGTCCGGGGGCAAGGTCACGCGGCGCATTTCCCCACCATGAATGTTGGTGAGACCGTACAGTTTCGCCAGCTTCTCATTCACGAAGGTGTAATCCGCGTCGATCAACTCGGTGACGGGCCGGTCCTCGCGCATGACGCTGGCGACAAACATTTGGGTCTCCCGCTCCATGGCGGTGCGCAATTCCGAGTCGAGCTCGACGCGGGGCGGGGTGAACCGGCCCGGCGGCCGGGCGGCCGTTTTGTTGGTGGCTCCCCCACCCCCGAGCGCGAGGTTCTGAGCAAGATTGGTGACGCTCCGGCCATTGGTGCCCGCGGCGTCGGCGTTGCCCTGGGCAAACCGGGCGCGAAACGCGGCGAGTTGCTCGCGCATTTGCTTTTCATTCCCGTCATCCCGGGCCAGGACGGTCCGGGCGTTGATGACGGTGCCGCCGACATCACGGGTTTGCAGCCATTGGCCCGAAAAATTATGGACCAACTGATCGGCGCGCGGGTCGGCGAGCAGGCGGCGGATTTGGGCGGGCAAATTCTGGCGCAATTCGCCCTTGGCCGCCAAGTGGATCAATTCCGCATCCGGCGTGGTGGACCAAAGGTAGTAGGAGAGTCGCGCCGCGAGGGAATACTCGTCCACGGGCGGATACTTCACTTCGGCGGATACAGCGGTGGCGGGCTGCTCCAAGCGGAAGATAAAGTTCGGGGAGGCAAGCACGACGGTGTATCCCGCGGCGATGCCGGCTTCAAAGGACTTGCCCGGTTGGGAGTAAACCCCTTCGGCCAAGCGGACCAGGCGCTCCACTTGCGCATCCTCCACCGGCCGGCGGTAGGCCCGGCCGGCGAAGTCGCGTAATAGCTCCGCGGCGTAGGAGCGGCGTTCCGCCGCGCCGGCGGGGACTTCGCGGGGGAAGAACCGGGTGTAATTGGGCGGATGCTTCCAATACTCCGGCTCCTGCGGACCGTTGAAAGTGACCGAAAGGATCCGCAGCTCCAAGGAATTGAGCCGCTCGGACTCCGGGGTGAGCGGGGTGAGGGAGAGGCTCAGTTGATGGTCGCCGGCGGTCCATTTTTGCTCGCAATCGAATTTCAGGACTTTGGAATCGTACCAGCCCAACTCCTTGGATACCACTTCCTGGCCATCCAGTTGCAACTGGAAGCGGCAGCGGCCGGGGTCGTAATCGAAGGTGCCGCGGACCGCGAGTTCCCAAGTGACGCGGTAGGTGCCGGCGTGGTCAACAGTGAAGGTGGCCCGGGCGCCGCCGGGCGCGTAGTAATTGAAACCGAGGAACGTGTCCCGGCCGCCGGCGGGCGGGTTGGTGGCGGGCGTGACCGTGCGTTGGAACTTGTTCCCGGCCAGCCGGCGCTCGGGCACCACGCGGGCCACGGTGGGAACGGCTTCCTGCACGATCGTTTTGGCCGCCGCCAGATACTTCTCCAACAAGAGGGGGGAAACGGTCAGCACGTCGCCGATGTCATCAAAACCATAGCCCGTGTCGTCCGGGGGAAATTCGGACTCCGCGTTGAAGTCGTACCCCAGCAGGTCGCGAATGGTGTTGCGATATTCGGTCCGATTGAGGCGGCGCAGGGTGACGCGGCCCGG
>CAIYZC010000542.1 GCA_903930565.1 uncultured Pedosphaera sp. | reverse complement strand
GATAACCTTGGGGTTGCGGCGCACTTCCGCCGGGGTGCCTTCGGCGATTTTGACGCCGTAATCCAACACCACAATCCGTTGGCAGATGCCCATGACCACCTGCATGTCGTGCTCCACCAGCAAGACCGCGATCTTGTATTGATCCTTGACGGATTGGATGAGGCGCATGAGCTCCAGCTTTTCGGTGGGGTTCATGCCGGCGGCGGGTTCGTCGAGCAGCAGGAGCTTGGGGCGGGTGGCCAGGGCGCGGACGATCTCCAAACGGCGTTGATCCCCGTACGGCAGGCTCTTGGCGGGTTCGCGGTGCAGCCGGTCCAGATGGAACACTTTGAGCATTTCCATGACTTGGTCTCGGATTTCCGCTTCCTCCCGCAGGAACGAGGCGCCGCGCAACAGGGCATGGATAATGTCGTGCTTCAAGTGCAGGTGGAAGGCCACCCGGACATTGTCGAAGACCGACAGGGACGGAAAGAGCCGGATGTTCTGGAAAGTGCGGGCAATGCCGTGGGCGGTGATTTGGTAAGGCCGCTTGCCCGCCACCGGGTGGCCTGCAAACGAGATGCCGCCTTCAGTGGGTTGATAGACTCCGGTGATGAGATTGAAGACCGTCGTTTTGCCGGCCCCGTTCGGTCCGATAAGGCCGAGGAGATCGTTGGAGCCGATGGTCAGATTCAGCGCCGAAACTGCCGTCAACCCGCCGAAGCGGATGGTGCAGTTGGTCAGTTGCAGCAAATTGGCGGGATCGGCGGGGGTCATCAGGCCGGGGTTTTGCCGCCGCGCACGCGCCGCCAGAGGGCGGGGCCCAAGTGGGCCAGGCCCTGCGGGCACTTGAGCATGAGGAGGATGAGCAGCAATGAATAAATGATCATGCGGTACTCGGCGATCGGTCGGAGCGCCTCGGGGAGGATCGTGAGAATGATGGCCGCCAAAATCACCCCGACCGTGTTGCCCATGCCGCCGACGATCACCATCACCACAATATCCATGGACTTCAGGAAATTAAAGCCCTCCGGCGTGATGAACTGCTTGAAATGTCCGAACAACCCGCCCGCCAAGCCGGCGAAGAAGGAGCCGAACACAAAGGCGGTGATTTTGAAGCGGGTGGTGTTGATGCCCATGGCTTCGGCGGCCACCTCGTCGTCATGCACCGCCAGGAAACCCCGGCCGTAGGTCGAATTCACCAGCGTCGCGACGATATAAACCGTCATCGCCGCGATCCCGAACGTCCAAAAGAAGTTGGTGTAAGCCGGCACACTGATTCCGCGCGCCCCACCCAAGGATTCGATGTGCTGCAGAATCACGATGATGATCTGGTTAAAACCCAAGGTCACAATTGCGAGGTAATCGCCCTTGAGGCGCAACGAAGGCATGCCCACGAGGAAGCCGGCCAGGGCGGCAAGCATCCCCCCCGCCACCAAGGCGAGCAGGAACAGCAGCCAAGTCTGCCCCCCGAGCAGCGGCAGGAGCCGGGGGCCGGCCAGGGTGGTCAACGCCGCCGCGCCGTAGGCGCCCACGGCCATGAAGCCCGCGTGGCCCAGCGAGAATTGGCCCGTGTAGCCGTTGATCAAATTCAAACTCACCGCCAGGATGATGTTGATCCCGATGCCGATGATGATGTCGAGATGGTAGGGATTGAGCCCGCCCGTGAAGACCGACAAGCCCGCCGCCAAAAGCAGGGCGGCCAGCAGGGTGGCTTTCGGGTGGCGGAAAATCATACCTTTTCCACCTGCGATTTGCCGAGCAGCCCGGCGGGCTTGAACAGCAGGATGAGAATGAGAATGGCGAAGGCGATCGCATCCCGGTAAGTGGACGCCGCGGAACCGCCGACAAAAGTTTCCACGATGCCGATGATCAAACCGCCGAGGGCCGCGCCGGGGATGTTCCCGATGCCCCCCAGCACCGCGGCCACGAACGCTTTGAGCCCGGGGAGGATGCCCATGAGGGGGTCAATGCTGGGATAGCTCATGGCATACAGGATCCCACCCGCGGCCGCGAGGGCGGAGCCCAGTCCGAACGTGAAGGAGATCACCACGTTGATGTTGATGCCCATCAAGGCCGCCGCTTCGGGATTGAAAGCGACCGCGCGCATGGCGGTGCCGATCCGGGTGCGGTGCACGATGAATTGGAGGGCCAGCAAAAGAAAGAGCGTCACGCCGAGCACCAGCACTTGGGTGTTGGTCACCGACAAAGCGCCCAGGGCGATGGAGGTTTCCGTGATCAGCTCGGGCGGGGATTTGGGGCTCGCGCCAAAGCCCCATTGGCCGGTGTATTCGATGAACAACGACACCCCGATGGCGGTGATGAGGACCGTCAACTTGGGCTTGCGCCGGAGGGGTTTGTAAACCGCCCGCTCGATGAGCATCCCCAGCAGGGCGCACAGCGCCATGGAAAGCACCATGACCAGGAGCCAACCGGTCACCGAGGGCAGGGGAACGAGCTTGGCGACGCCGGGGGCCAGGTAAAAGGCGCAGAAAGCGCCCAGCATGAAAACGTCCCCATGGGCGAAGTTGATGAAGCGCAACACGCCATACACCATGGTATAACCGAGCGCGATCAACGCCAGCACCGAACCGGCGGCCAGGCCGTTGATCAACTGTTGGATGAATTCGATCAGAGCTTTTTGGGGATGCGATGGTTTTCCGCCCGGGGTTGCCCGACCGGATCAGGGTTCAATCGATTCCACGTAGCTGAACTTGCCGTTCTTCACGGCGATGATCACGGCCGGCTTGGTGGCGTTCCGGTTCGCGTCCATCGTGGTCTTGCCCGTCACCCCCACGAAATCCTTGGTGGCGGCGAGGGCGGTGCGGACCTTCGGTCCTTCGCTGGAGCCAGCCCGCTTCATGGCATCCGCGAGCAGCATGGCGGAATCATAGCCAAGGGCGGCCATGGCGTCGGGCAACACACCGTATTTGGCTTGGAACTTTTGCACGAAATCCCGGCTGGCGGGTGTGCTTTGTTCCGGGGAGTAGTGGGTGGAGAAATAATTGCCTTCCACCGCCGCGCCGCCGATTTTGATCAACAAATCGGATTCCCAGCCGTCGCCGCCGAAGAGGGGGACCTTGATCCCGAGCTGGCGGGCCTGGCGGAGCATCAGCCCGACTTCGGTGTAGTAGCCGGGAATGAAAATGCCTTCGGGATTGGCCGCTTTGATCGCCGTGAGCTGCGCGCGGAAGTCCTTGTCCCCGCCGCTGTAGTTTTTCTCGGCCACGATTTTGCCGCCGTTCTTCTCCACTTGGAGTTTGAAGAATTTGGCCAGCCCGATGCTGTAATCACTTTTTACATCCGTGAGCAACGCCACGTTTTTGGCCTTGAGCGTCCGGGACGCGAAATTGGCCATGACCGCGCCTTGGAACGGGTCGATGAAGCAGACGCGGAAAATGTAATCGCCCGTTTCCGTCACCTTGGGGTTGGTCGAGGAGGGGGAAATCATCGGAATCTGCTTTTCTTGGCAGATGCGCGCGGCTTCCAAGGAGCGGGAGGAGGCGACTTCGCCGAGCATGGCAACCACTTTGTCCCGGGAGATCAGCTTTTGCACGACCGTGGAGGGCTGGCCGGCTTTGGATTCATCGTCCTCGGTGAGCAGCTCGAACTTGCGCCCGAGCACGCCGCCGGCGGCATTGAGGTCCGCGATGGCCAATTCCGTGCCGTGGTGGGACATCTGGCCGAAACTCGCTTCTTTGCCGGTGAGGGAGGCGTATTCGCCAACCTTGATGATGTCCTGCGCCGTAGCGCGTTCGCCGGACAAAACCGTGGCCGCCAGACCGGCGACCAGGAATAACAGAAATCGTTTGCTCATATTGCCGTTAAAATTTGTGCTGCCGTTGCCCAACGCAGGCAGGCTAGGGAAACCCGCGCCCGGTTTCAACCATTATCCTGCCCGCAGGTGACGAAATGATGGAGGATTTGTTGGGGATGATCCGATTCCCTCCGGCCCGGCAAAAACGCGCGGCCCGCGCCGGCCAAACCGCCGGGCGTGGCTCAAAGCAAAACGGCGTGGCCGGGGCCACGCCGTTCGCTGAAAAACTCGGACCCTCGGGCCCGGTCGCTTACTTCCCTTGGGCGGGGAGGGCGAGGTCGTCCGGCTTCACGCCTTTGCGGGCGCCGCCGAAGCCATACATGCTGGGGTGGAATTCCCCGACGAGTTCGACGTTCGCGTAGGAGGGGATGCCGATATTCGCGCCCCAATAGCAGGCGTTGACCAGCAGGCGGCGCAAGTCCTCGTTCTTCAGGTCGGTGGCCGAGCCCATCGTCGTGCAAAGAATCTTGTTGGTGTTGCCCGCTTCGTTCTTGTAAAGCCGTGTCCAAACCACCGGCATCATGGGGTCATTGATCCCCTGTTCTTGGCCGTCCCGGCGCTTCCGCAGATAATTGGCGGGCGCGCTGCTTTCCTGGAGGGTTTGCAGCGCCTGGCCGCGGAAGAGGATCTTGGCGTCCGCCGTGGGATAGGCTTCGTAGACATCCGTGTCGCCAAACAATTCGCGCACGCCGCGCAGGAGCGGGTCGTTTTCGGCGCCTTTTTCGACGAGGCCCTTGGTGGCTTCGATTTTGTGCTTCGCCCAATGGTTCACCCAGGTCTCGCCGAGCACTTGTTTGCCGAACCCGCCCGACCACGCGCGGCTGCCGTAGCTGTATTTGGCGTAGGGGCTGGTCGAGTTGCCGGGGTAGTTGAAGGCGTGCGTGCTCGTCCGCAGGGCGATGATGGGCTTGCCCGCCAGGTAGGCGTCCACGAAATGCTTCATCTGGTCATCGGGCCACGCGCGGAAGCGCAGGAGCATCACGATGATGTCGGCCGTGTCCAGGGCCTCGGCCCCGGGCAGGTTGCCGCCCACGCTGGGGTCGATGGTGCCGTCCTTGGGGTTGATGGCAAAGAGCACCGTGCATTTGAATCCGTGCCGTTGGGAGAGGATTTTGGCGAGCTGCGGCAGCCCTTCTTCGCCGCGGTATTCCTCGTCCCCCGTGAGGAAGACGATGTGTTTCCCCGCGCCGGGACCGGCCTTGGGGGGATAAACGACGGTGTCCGCCGCCGGGGCGGTGGCAGCCAGGAAAAACGCCGCCAATAGTGGCAAAAGGCGAAAGTTCAGTTTCATAGGTTTGATGCTCGGGCCAAATTGCCCGAACCCGTGGGGGTTGCCAACCAGAATTCCGAATTTATTGCGTGAGCACGATGTCCATGGTTTCCCCGGCCTGGTGCGGCGTGTCGCCGATGGCGTTCACTTGGGCCGCCCCCACGGCCGCCGGCACCAGGGGGGTGGAGTTCGGGTCCGTGGATTCCTCGCCCGACTTGTGGAACTTCACGCTCACGATCTTGCTGATGCCGTGCTCCTCCATCGTCACCCCGTAGAGCACGTCGGCCATGCCGATGGTTCGCTTGTTGTGGGTGATGATGATGAATTGGCTGTGCGCCAGGAAGCGTTGCAGCACCCGGATGAACCGGTTGATGTTCGATTCGTCCAGCGGCGCGTCCAACTCGTCCAGCACGCAGAACGGGCTGGGTTTGACCTGGTAAATGGAGAAGAGCAGCGCGACCGCGGTCATGGTCTGCTCGCCGCCGGACATCAGGGAGATGTTTTGCAATTGCTTGCCGGGCGGGCGGGCCACGATGTCGATGCCGCTTTCCAAGGCGTCGCCCTCGCCCACGAGAATGAGATCGGCTTTGCCGCCGCCGAACACCTCGGTGAACATGGCGCGGAAATTGTCGCGGATTTTCTCAAAGGTCTCCGTGAACATCGTCCGGGTTTGCAGGTTGATCCGGTTGATCACTTCCAGCAACTGCGCCTTGGCCTTCACCAAGTCGTCGGATTGGGCGGTGAGAAACGCGTGGCGTTGCTCGGTTTCCTCGTATTCTTCGATGGCGACCAAGTTCACCGGGCCGATTTCGTCAATCCGTTTTTGGATCGTCGCCACCTGTTCCCCGACCGCCTTCCAATCCGTCGCCGCGCCGCTCACCGCCATGTCTTCCGGCGTGAGGGTTTGAACCTTGGCGGGACCTTCGTCCGCGAACGTGATGGTGATGCACTCGCTGCGGATATCCTCCAAGTTCAGGTGATACTTTTGCTGGATGCGTTCGCGCAGGTTTTGCAGCGTCATGTGCTTCTGCGCCAGTTCCACTTCCAACGTGCCGCGGCGTTGCTGGCAGTCGGTGAGGCGTTTGCGTTGGTCGCGCAAATCCTCTTCCCGCTTCGCGATGTCCGCCGTCTGGGCCTCCTTGCGGGCCAGCAAATCCGCCGCCTGCTGGTTCACCTCGGCGCGCTGCACTTGCAGGGCCTCGATGCGGCGGCCGGAGTCGGCGATT
Source organism: uncultured Pedosphaera sp. (assembly GCA_903930565.1). Classification (GTDB taxonomy): domain Bacteria; phylum Verrucomicrobiota; class Verrucomicrobiia; order Limisphaerales; family Pedosphaeraceae; genus CAIXFN01. Next base: position 3,197 of record CAIYZC010000542.1, on the reverse strand, counting down.
TCCTGTTCCGACTGGGCGCGGCGTTGCAGCACGGCGCCGGTTTCCCCGCGGCGTTGCTCGGCCAGGTGGCCCATCTCGCGGATGCGCTGTTGCATGGACCCCAACTGATGCCGCAGCGAGGTGCAGATTTGTTCTTCCGAGGCGAGGGCGACCTTGGTCTCGGTGAGGGCGGCGGTGGCGCGGTCGCGCTGTTGGCGCAGCTCTTCGAGGGCGGCCGTGGTGTCCGCCGCATGTTGTTGCAAATCGCGTTCGCGGGACTCCAGTTCCGCGGTTTGGGCGGCCAGCGCCGCGCGCTTTTCGCCGCCCGCCCGCTCCTGGGCGGTCAGCGTTTCGATTTCAAAGGCCACATTGGCCAGGCGTTGGGCCAATTGCTTTTGGGAGTTTTCCAGCGCGCGGTATTCACCCTGGTGGGTCGCGATCGCCACTTCCTGGGAGCGCAGCTCCGATTGCGCCTGTTGCAGCCCGGCTTGGAGGCTGGTTTGCTCGCTCAAGAGCGCGCCCTTGCGCTTGCTGGATTCCGTGACCTGTTCCTGCGCCTGCGCCAATTGCGTTTCCAGTTCGGCGATCTGGTTTTTGCGGCCCAGGATGGAGCCGGGCGCCTTGCCCGAGGTGTTCGCCGAACCGCCGGTGTAAACCCCGTGGCGGGTCAGCAACTCGCCGCCGGGCGTCACGAAATCATACCGGCCGGGATGCGCTTCCCACGCGGCCGTGGCCGCGGCGAGATCGGGGGCGATCAAGGTCTGCGCCAGCAGGCTGCGGAGCAGCGGCTCCACGCCCGCCTCGGCTTGAATGAAACCCAGCAAGGCCGGGTACGGTGGGGGGGCGCCGTCGCCGCCCGCCGGGGATTGCGCGTCGAAGGACAACGGCGCGATGCTCGCCCGGCCCTTTTTGTTCGCGCTCAGGTCCGCCAAAATCTGCCGCGCGGCGCCCGATTCCGCGGTGAGCACCAATTGCAAATGATGGCCCAACGCGGTTTCCGCCGCCGTGATGTGCTCATCCGGCACCCGGATTTTGTCCGCCAAAGAGCCCAGCACATGCTGCGCGTTTTTCAAGGCCGCCAAGGCGCCCGCGCTGAACCCTTCGTGATCGGACTGCAATTGGGACAGCACGCTCAGCCGGGAGCGCTTGGCCGCCTGCTGCTGCAACTGGCCGTCCAGCACCTGGGTCACCTGGGTCAGTTCCAGTTGGATTTCCCGCAACCGCCGCTGGCGTTCCTCCACTGTGCCGCGCTGGGTCTGCACGTTGACCTTCTGCGCTTCGACATTGGCGGCGTACTCCAGCACCCGGGCCGCCAGGGCGCCGCGTTCCTCCTCCAACTGCACCTGCTCCGAGGTCAGCTTCGCCAACCGCGCCGCCCCCGCCTGCTTTTGGACATCCAAAGCCGCGATTTCATTGCGCGCCCGGGCCAGTCGTTGCGCGTGGGCGAAGGCCTCGCTCTGCGCCTGCCGTTGCGCCTCCTGCAACCGCCGCAATTCCTGTTCCACCGCCGCCAGGGCCTGCTGCCGTTCCTGCAAAGCGGCGCGGTGTTGCTCCAGGGAAGCCTGCGCCACCGCCAATCGTTCCGTCAGGGCCAGCGACTCCGTCTGCGCCGCCTGCTGCCGTTCCTCCGCCTGGGAGATGTCCGCCAGCGCCTTCGAATTCTGGTTGGCCAGTTCCTTCAACCGCTCCTGGTTGTATTGGATGCGGCTTTCCTCGCGCTCCACCTGGCCCTTGAGCTCCAGCCCCCGCTTCTGCCGTTCGCTGATTTCCTGGTCCAGCAGGCCCAGTTGCTCGCGCAATTGCAGCATCTCATCCTCGCGACGCAGCACCCCTTCGGACACCACTTCGATCTGCACGCGCAGCTTTTCCGCCAGTTCCTGCCGCTCGTTGATCTCCCCCTGGAGCACGTCAAACTGGTGCCGGGCCAATTGCGTTTCCAGGTGTTGCAGCTCCAGCATCAACTGCTTGTAGCGGCGCGCTTTGCCCGCCTGCCGTTGCAACGAGCCGATCTGGCGCTTCACTTCCCGCACCAAATCCGCCACCCGCAACAGGTTTTGGTCGGTGTATTCCAGCTTGCGCAAAGATTCCTTCTTCTGCGCCTTGAACTTCGTGATCCCCGCCGCCTCCTCAAAAATCATCCGGCGCTCTTCCGGCTTGCTGGAGAGGATTTGCGTGATGTTCCCCTGCGCCATGATGCTGTAGCTCGTGCGTCCCACGCCCGTGCCCATGAACAACTGCTGCACGTCCTTGAGCCGGCAGGCGGTCTTGTTGATGAAATACTCGCTCCCGCCGTCCCGGAACACCCGCCGCGTGACCGTCACCTCGTTGAAGGACACCTCCACGCCCGCCGCCAGCAGATGATCCTCGTCCACCCCGCCGATCGTCAGGGAAACCTCGGCCATGCCCAACGGTTTCCGGCCGTCCGTGCCGTTGAAAATCACGTCCGCCATCTCCCCGCCGCGCAGCGCCTTGGCCGATTGCTCGCCCAAAACCCATCGGATAGCGTCCGACACGTTGGACTTCCCGCAACCGTTGGGCCCCACGATCGCCGTGACGCCTGGCTGGAAGTTCAGCGTCGTCTTATTGGCGAACGATTTGAAGCCCAGCACCGTTAAATTCTTCAGATACATGACGCCGCCCAAAAAAGCACAACTCCTCGATCCGGGTAAAGCAAAATACCACAACATTTAGTGGTTTCAATTCTTGACAGGCACAACTAATGGGTTTTCCGTGGCTTTCTCTTTCATCCCCCCACGCTTTGGCCATCGCCGGCGCGATAGGAGCGCCCAATCTTGGAATCGGGCGGGTAGTTCGAGATTTGTCCGGCGGACCAACCCGGCGACTCCTATTCCCCGGCCTCATCACCCCGACGCGGCCGCTGGAATCCGGGGAGGGTGGGCATGGTCTGGCGCGCTGTCATTTTTTTTGGGGGGGGAAATGTGCGTCGAGCCTTCGGTGGGTGCGTAAGACTTGGGAGGGGAAGTTCGCGCGAAGCCGCGAAGGCGCAGAGCCGCGCAGGGGGCAGGGGATGGGAAGCGTGATCCGCTCGGGGGTCGATGGGTGGTGGATGGCGGCTCGTCCGATCGAGCGGAACTTCATTCCGCACTCCACAACGCTGGCGCGCGGGTGGATGCCCGGGAACCGATTGGACGGTGTGGTTGGGTATGGTTTTGGCCGCTTTCGCTTTTGGGGAGAAAGCCTCGGGGCCTTCGGTGGGT
>CAIYZC010000541.1 GCA_903930565.1 uncultured Pedosphaera sp. | reverse complement strand
GCGGCCTTCCAAGCGTTGGTCCGGCACACGCAAATCCGCCGAACCGAAACGCAGACCAATGACCCGCATTTGATCGACGTGGTGCGTGGATTGGGTTTGACCGAGGAGGCGGGCAGTCGGCTCTTCGCCGACCGGGTCACCACACAACTCGCGCCCGCGGGCGCCACCTACCGCGTGGCTCAAGCCGCGGATGAACTGCCAATCTCCGCCGCGCAATTGCCCTGGCATGGCGTGGTGGAACTGGAAGGCCGTTTGGCTGGTTGGGGCGGTATTCTGCTCCACTACAACCCGCCCTACGCGGACATTTATATGGAAATAGCCGAAAGCTATCGGCGACGTGGGCTGGGCTCCTTTCTGGTCCAAGAGCTCAAAAGGCAGTGCCGCGCCTTGGGCCGACTCCCTGGCGCCCGCTGCAACCCCACCAACGAAGCGTCGCGCCGCACCTTGATCAAAGCGGGGTTCGAACCGTGCGGGCGCATGGTGACGGCGGAATGCCCGGCTCCTCCCGCGCCCTAACCCGGCCACCGGTTCAGCCCGGCGCGCGGACGGCTTTGAACATGGCCAAACAGCGCTCACGTTGCACCGCGTGGTTGACGATCGGGGGCGGGTAATTGCGGGCGCCGGAAAGAAGGCCGGCCTCCCAGGGGGCGTGAATGTGGTCCTTGGCTACGGTGGCGAGTTCGGGGACCCATTGGCGGACAAAGGCTCCATCGGGGTCGAACTTTTCCCCCTGGGTGACGGGGTTGAAGATGCGGAAGTACGGGGCGGCGTCGGTGCCGGTGCCGGCGCTCCATTGCCAACCTCCATTGTTGGCCGCCAGGTCGCCGTCCACCAATTGGCGCATGAAATAGCGTTCCCCGCGTTGCCAGCTAATGAGCAAATCCTTGGTCAAAAACATGGCAACGATCATGCGCAGGCGGTTGTGCATGCCGCCGGTGGCGTTGAGGCAACGCATGGCGGCGTCCACGATGGGGTAGCCGGTGCGGCCCTCGCACCACGCGGTGAAGTGCGCTTCCTCACCGGGCCAGGCCAGGGCGTCGTATTCGGGCCGGAAACAGCCGCGCATCACGTGGGGGAAATTCGCGAGCACTTGGAGGTAAAACTCCCGCCAAATGAGTTCGTTCAAATAGGTATCGCACCCGGATCGCCCGGCCGCGTCGACCCCGGCCTGCTTCCGTGCCGCCAACCAGCCCGCGAGCACGGTGCGAATACCGATGGTGCCGGCGCGGAGGTGGGGGGAGAGCCGGGAGGTGCCGGCTTGGGCGGGAAAATCACGCCCGGTGGCGTACCCGTAAACCCGTGCGGCCAGGAACGATTCCAAAGCCCGGTGGGCGGCGGCCGCGCCCGCCGGCGGAACGGTCTGGCTCAAGGGGTGACCGAAGTCGGCGGGGTCGCGGGGGACGGCTTTGCCCGCGGCAGGATTCAGGGGCGGTCCCACGGCCTTCAAGTCGGGGCGGGGTGGGGGAATCGCCCGCGCGCGCCAGGCCTTGGCGTAGGGGGTAAAAACGGTGTAGGGGTTGCCCGCTTGGGTGAGGATTTCCCGCTCTTCCCAGAGGACGGCGTCCTTGAACACCTCAAAACCGACCCCTTCCGCGTTGAGCGCGTTGAAGACCCGGGCGTCGCGGGCCTGGGCGTAGGGTTCATACCGTTGGTTGCAAAAGACGGCGGTGGCGCCCATTTCGGCGCAGAGTTTGGGCAGTTCGATTTCGGACCGGCCGCGATGCACGATCAAAGGGTAGCCCAGGCGGGCGAGATCGCGGCGCAGCTCCTCCGCGGATTGCAGGAGGAAAGCCAATCGCGCGGCGCCCACATCGGGGCCGGTGTGGAGGGCGTCCTCCAAAATGAAGACGGGCAGCACCCGTTCCCCCCGGCGGGCGGCCTCGCTCAAGGCGGTGTTGTCCGTCACCCGCAGATCCCGCCGGAACCAATGCAGCACAAGCTTCACAGCGCGCAGGATAACGCACGGGCCGGCCAGTTCCAGCTTGAGTTGCGGCCCCCGGCGGGGCGAGAGTGGCCGCATCATGAAACCCTCGCTCGCCCCTTTGTTGTGGTCCCTTGCCTTGGTGGTGTTGACCGGTTCGCCGCCTCCCGTCGCGGCGGACGAAGGGGAGGCGCGACGGCTGTTGTACGTGGCCGAGCCGGGAATTCGCGATTATGTCCAGCACGGCGGCCATGGCGTGGTGGTGTTTGATATCGACCACGGTCACCAGTTCGTGCGGCGGATTCCTGTGGGTGGGCTGGATGAGAAGGGCAAGCCGCTCGCGGTCAAAGGGGTTTGCGCATCGGCGGTGACGCGGCGGTTGTACGTGGGCACCACCAAAACGCTGATGGCGTTGGATTTGGTGACCGACAAATTACTCTGGGAACGGCCTTACGAGGGCGGCTGCGATCGCATGGCCATCTCACCCGATGGCGTTACCATTTACCTGCCCTCCCTGGAGGGCGATCATTGGCACGTGGTGGACGCCTTGACGGGGGACGTGAAGGCGAAGGTGACGCCCAAATCCGGCGCGCACAACACCATCTACGGCCCCGACGGCACGCGGGCTTATCTGGCCGGTTTGAAATCCCCCATCTTGACCGTCACCGACGGCCGCACGCACGAGGTGTTGCGGCAAGTGGGTCCCTTCGGTTCGGTGATCCGGCCGTTCACGATCAATGGCAGTCAAACGTTGTGCTTTGTCAATGTGAACAGTCTGCTGGGGTTTGAGGTGGGCGATTTGCAAACCGGCAAAGTGCTGCACCGGGTGGAGATTACGGGGTTTCCCACTGGCACGCCGAAACGGCACGGCTGCCCGTCGCACGGGATCGCCCTGACGCCGGATGAAAGCGAGTTATGGGTCACGGATGCCAACAACCGGCGGCTCCACGTGTTCGATGCGCGGGTGATGCCGCCCAAGCCGACCGGCAATGTCGAACTCCGCGATGAACCGGGTTGGGTGACCTTTGGTATCAACGGACAGTACGCCTATCCCTCCACGGGGGATGTGATCGAAACCAAAAGCCGGAAGATCATTGCGGGTTTGCGCGATGAAGTCGGCCGCGAAGTGCAGAGTGAAAAGCTCCTGGAAATCGACTTCGCCGGGAAAGAGCCGGTGCGGGCCGGCAACCAATTCGGGCTGGGCGGGCGGAACTAATCCGCCCGGATTATTGTGCGGCCAACAGCGGACCCAGCAGCAGGTTCGGCGCGCAGCCGAGCAGGACCACCACGGCGGCGATGAGAATCAGCAGCACGCGGGTGGTGGCCGGCACGCGCAAGGATGCGGGCGCTTCAGGCGAAGGGGCCACGTAAATTTGCTTGAGCACCTGCAGGTAGTAATAAAGGGACACGGCACTCATCGCGACCGCGACCACCACCAACCACAACATGCCCAGATTCGGGGCCGCCGCCGCCACCGCCGCGAAGAGATAAAACTTGCCGAAGAATCCCGCCAAAGGCGGAATGCCTGCCAGGGAGAGCAGGAAGATCATCATGCAGAAGGCCAGCGCGGGCTCGCGGCGGCCGAGGCCGGCGAAATCCACCAACCGGCAGTCCCCCGCTGCTTCCTCAACCAAGCCCACAATGCCGAACGCGCCGAGCACGGTCAGACCGTACGTGGTAATGTAAAACACCAATGCGGTGAGGCCCATCGGGGTTCCCGCCAGCACCCCCAGCAGGGTGTAGCCGGCGTGCGCGATGGCGGAGTAAGCCAGGAGTCGTTTGACATTGGTCTGGGCGATGGCGGCCAGATTTCCCAGCACGAGGGAAAGCACGGTCAGCAGGGCGAGCACGGGCACCCAACCGGGGGTGTAAGCCCCCCAGGATGCGCCGCCTTGGGCCGGGGCCAGACCGAGTGAGGTCAGCTTGGCCAGGACGAAGAAACTGGCCACCTTGGAGCCCGAGGCGATAAAGGCCGCACTGGGAGTGGGGGCGCCTTGATAGGTGTCGGGCGCCCACAGGTGAAACGGAGCCGCCGCGATTTTGAAACCGAAACCAACGAGGGTCAGCACCACCGCCGCCAAAAGCAGCGGGTCCGGAGTGGGGGCGGCGAGTTTGGCGGCGATTTCCGCCAAGCCGGTGGCGCCGGTGAGTCCGTAAATATAGCTGAGCCCGAACAGGGTGCAGGCGGCGGCCAGCCCGCCAAAGAGGAAATACTTGAGGGCGGCTTCGGCCGAGGCCGGGCTGCGCTTGTTGAACGCGGCCAGCACGTAAAGGCAGAGGCTGGTCAATTCCAACGCCAGGAAGATCATCAGGATGTCCCGGGCGCTGACCAGCAGCATCATGCCCACCGTGGCGAGCAAAATCAGGGCGAGGTATTCCCCCACGTGGCGGGTGAATTCGCCGGCCAGGGAAAGTAAGATGGTTCCCAGGGCAAGAATCAGGATCGCCACCTTCACCAACCGGCCCAGCGGTTCGTCGACGTACATGCCGGGCAACATGGGCAGACTCAGGGACGCCGAATGGGCGCCCACCGGTGGAACGTTCACGGCCAGGAGCCAGGCGGTGGCCGCCGCCAAACCCACGCCGGCGAACAGGCCCGAGACGAGAAAGCGGTCGCGGAGCGACGCTTCGCGCATCACCAACAAATCCACGGCCAGGACCGCGAGGGCCGCAAGGACAATGATGGCTTCCGGGGCGGCCAAGCCGAGCAATTCGAGGTAACTGAAGGAAATCACAGTTTGCCCCCCTTCACCACTTGCTCAAAGAGCGACGATTGAAAACTGGGACCGATGAGGTCCAGCAGTAGGCGGGGACACAGGCCAATCAAAAGGGTCGCGCCGATCAACAACCCGGCGCCGATACGTTCCGGCAGGGTGATGGGCGGGAGCGGGTGCGCGGCTTCGGCGGTGGCTTCGGACTCGCCGAAGAAGGACTTTTGCAGCACCCGAAGGGTGTAGGCCACGCCCACGACGATGCCGATGCCGGCGAGCAGCGCGTAAGTGGGGAAAGCGGTCCATGCGCCGGCCAGCACTTGAAACTCCGCGGCGAACCCGCTGAAGCCCGGCAGGCCCATGGAGGCCAACGCGGCAATCACAAAGGTCCCCGCGGCAAACGGCAGCAGGCGGCGCAGATGCCAGCCTTCCAACTCGACCAAGTCCCGGGTGTGGGTGCGGTCGTAAACCATCCGGCCCACCACGCCGAACAGCAGACCGGCGATGACCCCGTGGGAAAACATTTGCAGCACCGCACCGGAGAGGCCGACGGTGTTCAACGTCAGCAGGCCCAGGAGCACAAAGCCCATGTGACTGACGCTGGAGTAACCGATGACGAATTTGAAGTCCTGTTGCACCAACGCAACCAATGCACCGTAGACGATGCCGATCACCGCGAGGAGGCCGATGGCGTCGCGCCAGACCGAGAGTCCCACGGGGAACAGGGTCATGGCGACGCGCAGGGCGCCGTAGGCGCCGAGTTTCATGACCACCCCGGCGAGCAGCATGGAGGCCGCGGTGGGGGCGGCGACGTGACCGGTGGGCGCCCAAGTGTGGAACGGCCACAAACCGGCCAGGATGGCGAAACCGATGAAGACGACGGGGAAAGCCCAGTATTGCAGGGCCGCCGGGAAGGGGTAATGCGCCAACTCCAGCAAATCCATCGTCTTCATGCCGGAAGCGACATACGCGGCCACCAAGCCAATCAAGACGAGCGCACTGCCGATAAACGAATACAGGGCGAGTTTCATCGCGCCATACTCCCGGTTCGTCGAACCCCAAATGGCCACCAGAAAATACTTGGGAATGATGGCCAGTTCGTAAAAGACAAAGAGCTGGACCAAATCAAAACTCAGGAACACGCCATACACGCCGGCGATCAGGGCCAGGTAAAAAGCGAAAAATTCCTTTACTCGGTGCTCGATATTCCACGAGAACAGAATGCCCGCGACCGCCGCCAAGCCGGTGAGCAGCACCAGCGTGACACTGATGCCGTCGGCCGCCAGGAAGCACTGGATGCCCAACCCGGGGATCCACGGAATTCGCACCAAGGTTTGCACGCCCTTGTCCGGAGCGAATTGGAACGTGCCCAAGAGCGCGGCGAAGAAACCGGCGAGCGCGGTGGCGAGCGCGATGCCGCGGGCGGCGCGCGCATTGCCGGCGGGCACCAGCAGCACGGCCAGCAGCCCGAGGAACGAGAGATAAACAGTCCAGGCGAGCATGGTTACCTGGGGGCCCGGGCGGGGCGGTGGGGTTCGGGTTGCGGTTTCATCGCATTCAAAACTTCAAGTGTTCGACCAGGCGCATGACCGTGGGGTTGAAATGGCCGATCAGCAGCTGCGGACAGAGGCCGAGCAGCAACATCAGGGCCGCGGCCGGGGCCAGCAGCAGGCGTTCGCGGGTGCTCAAGTCCGGCAGCCGCGCCCATTTCTCGTTGAGCGGGCCGTTGAAAACGCGTTGCAGCACCGTGAGTAGGAAAACCGCTGTGATCAAGAGACCGATGGCCGCCAGTGCGGCCGCCCACGTGGCCAGCGGAAAGACGCCCTTGAAGATGAGGAATTCGCCCACAAATCCGTTCAAGCCGGGCAGCCCCAGCGAAGCGAACACCGCGATGCCGAACAAGCCACAGAAGATCGGGGCGACACGGCGCAGACCGCCGAAATCATCGATTCCGCGCGCGCCCGCTGCGCGTTGTTCCAAGAACGCCAAGCCGGCGAACAAAATCGCCGCAGTCAGGCCGTGGTTGAACAACTGGAGCAACACGCCGTTCAGCGCCGCGGCTTTCTCCGTGTCCCAGGCGGCGTCCGCCGGGGTCGCGGCCGCGGCGGCAAAAATGCCCAGAACGCAATAGCCCAAATGGTTGATGGAGGAATAGGCGAAGACGCGCTTGAGATCGCGTTGGGCGAAGGCGGCGAACGCCGAGAGCACGATGGTGGCCACCGACAGCCAGAGCAACGGCGTGAGCACCACCCGGATTTGGTCCGGGAAAATGGGCAGCACCAAACGCAACAAACCATACACCCCCATTTTGGACAGCAACCCGGTGAGGAGCATCGTCACGCCCGTGGGCGCTTCCGCATAAGTCGTCGGCAGCCAAGTGTGGAAGGGGATCACCGGCACCTTCACCGCGAAGCCCAGGAAGGCGAGGCCGAAGACCACCACCGGCAGGTGGCGTTGTTCGATGCCGGTCCAAGCCGGCAGGGTCAATTTGGCGGTCAGGGCGCGGGCCAGTTCGCCCGAGCGGCCTTTCGCCGCCAAGTCCAGGAAGTCGAAGGAGCCGACCGCGAGGTAAACGGCGAGGAAAGCCAGCAGGAGCGCCACGCTGCCCACCATCGTGTAAACGAAAAACTGGGTGGCCGCCGCGCCGCGCCGGGGGCCGCCCCAGAGCTTGATGAGAAAGAACGCGGGAATGAGGCAGAACTCCCAATACACAAACCAATGCAGAAAGCTCAGGGCGGTGAAGGTGCCGATCAGGCCTGACTCCAATAACAGGACGAGCGCGAAATAGGCCGCGGCGTTTTCCGTGACTTCCCAGGCCACCACCACGGCCATGGGGATGACCAGTGCGGTGAGCAAGACCATCAGGACCCCCAAGCCGTCCACCCCGACAAAATATTGCGCGCCCAAGCTCGGCATCCAATCGTGGCGCTCGGTGAATTGCGCCCCGGTGATGGCCGGGTCGTAGGCCCGCCACAAAAATCCGGCACCCACCAGCGTGAGCAAGGCGGACGCCAAGGCCACCGTGCGCGCGCGGGTGCGGTCGCCCGCGCCCAGCAACCACACGGCCACGGCCCCGGCCAGCGGCAGGAAGGTCAAAACGGAGAGGAGCGGGAAGCCATTCATGATGCGTGCCACCCCCGGAGCAGAATTAACACCAGCGCGACCAGCGCCACGCCGATGACGCGCAAGTACGTTTGCACCCGGCCGGTTTGCAGGGCGGCCAACCGGCGGCCGCCCTGGGCCAGACCGGCGCAGATTTGATTAAATCCGAGGTTCACCACAAATTCATCCATGACCCGGTTCAACCAAGCCAGGCCCACTGCCAACCACGCTACCGCCTGCACGAGACCGTTCCAACCCCAGTAATCCAATTGGTCGCAGGTGCGGGCGAACCAACGGTTCAAGCCAATGACCGTCATCTCATACAGCTCATCCACGTAAAACTTGTTGCGGAAGAGCGCGAAGAGATCGGGTTGCCAACGCTCCAAAGGATCCAGCTTGGCCGCCGCCGCGCCATTCCGGCCGTAGAGGAACCAGCCCACGCCGAGGCCGAGAAAGACAATGACCGTGGAAAGCAACAGAGTG
>CAIYZC010000540.1 GCA_903930565.1 uncultured Pedosphaera sp. | reverse complement strand
CGTGCATCCGGGCCCCCGTCGCTTTGAGTTGGACGATCAAATCACCGCCCTTCCGTTGGCCGATTTGGCGGCGACCGCAGCGGCATTGTAGACTGGCCGCGGCTTCATCGCTCCCCTCCGGACGCCCCGCCCCAAAATCCACCTAATCCCAAAGGGATTGCGCCATCCAGCCCAGGGTTGCGACCCCGGAGCAACCCTGGGTTCACACGGGGAAAAATTCCAACCCGGAACGGGTTGTGCCGGAAATCCGGCGGCGCAAATCCCCCTTGGCGTCCAATCTCGCCGCTCGGCGATGTCCCCGAACCCAGCGGGTTCGCAGCCACGTAGCCGGGGGTTGAGCGCAGCGACACCCCGGGGAAACCCCGCCCCCAAAAAACAGCCGATCCCGGAGGGATCGCAGCCCGTCTTGCCACACCGCTGCATCGGCTTATACCGGCTACGCCCCCCTCCCGCTTACAACCCCTTGACGCACCGAAAGCCCACGAGATAATTCGCATTCACCGGAGCGTAGGAGTTGCGGGCGGCCGTCCGCGAGTAGCTGGCTTGAGCCCCCCAATACCCGCCGCGCATCACCCGCATCTTCCCCGTCGCCGCGCCGGTGGCATTCGTGCCGCCCAAATACGGGCTGCCCGCGGGAAACGGCGGTCCGGCGTACCAGTCCCCGCACCATTGCAACACATTGCCCGCCATGTCGTACAGCCCGTAGCCGTTGGGCGCGAACGACCCGACCGGGCTCGTGTACGCGGTGTATCCGATAATGTAGTTCGTGTTGAAGCCCGCGTAGGGATTGACATCATAACTGAGCGCCCCCGGGGCGGCGTAATAGCAGGCGAGGTTTTCCGTGATCAAATTGCCCCACGGAAACCGCAACCCGATCAAACCGCCCCGCGCCGCCTTTTCCCATTCCGCTTCCGTCGGCAGCCGGTAACCGTTGTTCGCGATTTTCAGATAAACATTCGTCCCGGATGCGTTGGTGTACGGATGCGTCAGGGCCGCCTCGGTGAAATAGCAGGGGGGCAAACCCGCCTGCGCCGACCGCGCATTGCACCACGCCGTGGCATCAAACCAGGACACCGTTTGCACCGGATTATTCCCCGCCCGCGAGGTGCCGGGATGCGTGAATGTATAGCCCTGCGCCGTGGCGTAGGCGTACACCGCCGTCCATTGCGTCAGGCTCACCAGGTTCGTGTCGATGTAAAACGGCGACACCGTCACGTTGGTGGGGCTGGCGTCGAGGTAGTCCGGATCATTGGTGCCCGTGGCGTAAAACAGGTAATTGCCCAAGGTGAACGCGCCCCCGGGGATCAGCGCCATGCCCGCCGTCGGACTGTTGGTGGGCAGCAAACGGTAGGTGGCCATGGCCGCCGTGTTCGGCACCGTCACCGCGCTGATCGTGGTTGCGTTGGTCACCGTTGTCCAACTTCCCGCCGCGAGGTTCGAGCTGGATTGCAGCACATAATTCGTGGTGCTCAAGGGCCAGTAAATCAAGTGCTGTGAGCCCGCCGGACCCATCCCCAGGTTCGTGACCTGGGCCGTGCTGCGTTGCCCGCCGGTGGCCAGCGCCAGCAGGAGGACCAAAAAGGAAAATTTGGATTTCATGATTTCAAGAGCAAGCGCGTCGTTGCATCCGCAAATAGAATAGTTAGGGTGTTCAAATCCTCCCCGCTCCACCGGCCCCGGTGAATGAAGCGGCGCCGTGGCGGGCACCGGGGAAAAGCACCGCGCCGCCACCGTAGCTCGCCCCTCGCTCGATTCCAAGCGCAAAGCGCCAAATCCAAAGCCCTGGCGGGGCGCAAAAACCTAGCCGGCAGGCGCAGCCCCTGGGAGGAGGCCGCTCCAAACCAAACGCCCCCCTTGGTGCGTCCCATCCGGGACTTGGCCGCATGGGGGCCAGGTCTAGGGACTCCCATCCCTGGCTACATTATTTCGCCCCCTCCGGGCTGGCCAATGGTCGCGCTACAGCGGCGCGGAGGTGGCCGCAGAGGTGGTTGTCTCATCCCCAGTTTGCGCCACCCCGCGCTCACCTCGGATTTTCCCTTCGCTGAGTCCCAACGGGACGCCCCAATGTAGCCAGGGGTGAAACCCCTGGATTTGGGTTACATTGTCCGCAAGTCCCGGAGGGACGCTCCAAACCACTCGCCCGCCTTGGCGCGACCCTCCCGGGCTCGGCCGCATCTTGGACGTGGTCCTGGATTTCCGTCGCAGGCTATTATATTTCGCCCCCTCCGGGGCTGGCCAATGGTCGCGCCGCCGTGGCGCGGAGGTGTGGCGCAACGCTCGCCTCAAATCCCTCGACATCGCCACCCCGCGCTCCATCAACCCCATCACCCTTCCGCCCAGTCCCGGAGGGACGCCCCAATGTAGCCAGTG
>CAIYZC010000539.1 GCA_903930565.1 uncultured Pedosphaera sp. | reverse complement strand
TCATGAAGTCGCGGCGGTTGGTGCGCGATTACGAAGTCCGCACCGACCACAGCGAAGCCATGGCCCGGCTGTGCATGATTCGGATCATGGTTCGCCGACTGGCGAAGGCAGTGTAAAGGCATTTTTAAAACACGCTCTAAACAATCCCCAGCCGGGAATACGGTCGAAAACGCAATTGCGGATCGTGGGACTCGCGCTCTCGTTGTCCACGCCGATCTGCCCCGCCGCCGCCCGGATCGTGAAGCCATCGAGGCTGGCAAAGTTGTCAATCGGACCGGCGTAACCGGCATTATAAAAAGTCGCGCCCCCGGCCATGCCCTGCGCCACCGTGAGATTCGCCGCCCAATCCCGTTGATTGAGATTCGTTTCCGTGCCGGCAAAGCCGCCCCAAATCCTCACTCCGGATGGAATCCGGAAGGACTTCCGGCCGTCCCGCGCCGGGGACACCGTATAGGTCCCCCGGGCCACCCAGATGTCGGAACATGAATCGGCGCTGTCCAAGGCTTGCTGCAGGTTGGTGAAGGCGCCCGCCCAGCTCCCGCCATTGTTCGCTCCCGTCGCGGCCTGGTTGACAAAAACCACGTTGAGCGGCGTCACGGAAATCGTCAGCGCCGGGCTGAAAAAGGAGCCGACGGAATCAAAAGCTTGGAAGAAAACGCCGTCGAGGTTGGTGCCCGGCAGGAGGGTCAGCGTGGCCACCTGATTGGAGACGCCCAGGGAATAATTGGTTCCGGACGTGATCTGAACAAAGCCGGAAGGGGAACTCCGTTGCCAGCGGATGGGCAGTACTGCATTGGCGGGCAAATCGACCGACAGCATTCCGGGGCGGCCTTCGCAAAAAGCCCGGGCGCCCGGTGGCACCAGCGAGTACACCGGCGTCGTGGGATTGCCCTGGAACTCATAAGCACCAAGATCCACGGCGCCCCGATTGCGCCGGTCGGCACCCGCGAGGTCCAGTTCGCCCAGAGTGGAATAATTGGTATTGCCCGCATTGATGGCGGGGGAATTCGCGGCGAGGGAAAAATCGTTGGTGAGGTTCTTGAATTGCGGATCCCAAGGCAGGTTCCCCTGGCCGGTGAAGTGATTCAGCCCCTGCACCAGGGAATTGGAAATCGACAGCGACCCGGAATCCACTTTCACCTGCTGCATTTCCGCAGTGATGAGGAGTTCCGCCATCAGCGAGGCCGAGTTGTTCCAGAAAATGCTGTTGGCCACCAGTCCATTGGTTCCTTGATGGTAAATTCCGCTCCCGCCGTAAGCGGAGACATTGCCGCTGAAGGTGCAATTAACCACCCGCAACGCGTCACTGTAATCGTCGATGGCGGCGCCGTAATACCGCCCCACATTGCCCGCGAAGAGGGAATCGTTGATGGCGTAAGCATTCCCGCCCCCGGAATGGCTCAACCGGACCGCGCCGGAATCACTCACGTTATTCAGGAAGGCGCACCGGTTGACGCTCAAGGTTCCGGAGTCCGCGCTGATGGCGGCGGCGTAACCGGTGTTGTTCGTGAACACGCAGTCATTAATCGTGGAAGCGGAAAGATAATCGTAGATCGCGCCATTGGGCGCCTGCAGGTTGACGAACCGGCAACCATTGATGTTGACGGTGGAATTGTAGTTCTGGACCCCGCTGTCCAAGCCATTGGTAAACACACAATTCGCAATGATGCCCCGGTAGTTGAGGTTGCGAATCGCGGCCGCTTGGAGCCTGGCAAAGGTGCAGTTCCGAATGCCGGCCGCCCCGCTCAGGTTGACCACCGCTGACGCACCCGCGGGCGCCTGGAAGAGGAAGCCGTCCAGGACGGTGCTGGAATCAATCAAACCCTGCCGGCCAATTTCCACA
Source organism: uncultured Pedosphaera sp. (assembly GCA_903930565.1). Classification (GTDB taxonomy): domain Bacteria; phylum Verrucomicrobiota; class Verrucomicrobiia; order Limisphaerales; family Pedosphaeraceae; genus CAIXFN01. Next base: position 2,615 of record CAIYZC010000539.1, on the reverse strand, counting down.
ACGGAATTGGATCCCGCCGTCGTCAGCACGGTCGGATGCCGCAACCAGTCGCGCTGGTCGGCGGAGGTTTCCGTGCCTTGGAAACCGCCCAGCAGACCGACGCCCCGCGGCAAGGTATAAGCCATCCCGCCGGGATTGGCATAAGTCCCTTGCGCCACCCAAATCCGGGAGCATTCCCCCGCGGCGGCCAGTGCCGCGGACAGGTTGGTGAAAGCGTTGGCCCAGCTCGTGCCATTGTTCAGGCCCCCGGCGGCGGCATTGACATAATAAGTCACGGGGGTGGAAACTGCGATGCGGGCCGCCGGGGTGGTGAAAGCGCCGAGTTGCGCCACCACCTGCCAGCCGTTCAGGGCCGCGGCCGGGAGGGAAATCGTCAAGGTGGAACTATTGGACCCCCCCCCGGTGCCGGTGACCGCATACGGGGCGGAGTTTCCCACCGGCGTAAATCCCGTGCCCGAATTCACCCGCCATTGCACTGAACTGAAATCATTCGTTCCCGCCATCGTGAAGCTCATTCCCACCGCCGTGGCACAGGTGGCCACCGAGGCGGGGGTGGAATAAAGCGCCACCACATTGCCTGGCACCCCGGTGAATTCGTAAGCGCCGAGATCCACCACCGGGGAGCCATTGCGGAGACTGGTCCGCGAATTGCCGTCCAGGTCGGAGGCGTTGTTGACCAAGAAACCCGCGTCACCTCCGCCCAGCGCCGGGGATTGCGGCTCCAAATGAAAATCCACCCCGGGCGTCACGAACAGGGGATCAAAGGGCAGGGCTCCCGCCCCCGTCCAGCCCTGCACCAGGGAGTTGGCGACCTGCACACCGCCCCGGGAGATTTGCATCTGCGCCAAGCCGTCCCCGGAATAAACCGGATTGGACTGGTTGCCCCAAAAGATCGAATTGTAGACCCGGACCATTTGGGAACCATTTTGCCCGGCCCACACCCCGCCGCCGTAAGCGCCGCTATTGCCCACCACGGTGCAGTTCACCAGCGTCACGTCGGAGTTGTTGGCGCTCAAACCGCCGGTGTAGGTCGCGACGTTGTTGGCCACCAAGCAATTGACGACCGAAAGGGTGGATTGCGCGGCGTTAATGGCGGTTTCGCGATTGTTCGCCACGACACTGTTGGCCACCACGGCATTGGCGCAGGCGAAAAAGGTAATGCCTCCGCCGAAATTATTGGTGACCACGCAATTCCGGACCACGCCGGGACCGAAACTGAAGTTGATCGCGGCCGAATTGGTGCCGCCGGTGAGGGTGAAGCCATCCACGACGCCGCCGGCTTGGCCCACGAATAGTCCCTGCCGGACCGTGTTGTCCCCTGGACGATTCCCATTCAGGATCGTGGGATTGGCCCGCCAGTCGCGTTGCGCCACATCGGTTTCGTCGCCCCGGAATCCCCCGAGCAGAACGGGGCTGTTGTACGCCAGGAAGGACGGGTAGCTGGGGGCGGGGGTATAGGTGCCCCGGGCAACCCAGATCGGTTGGCAACTGGTGGCGGCGTTCAGCGCGGCCTGCAAGTCGGGGTAAGCATCCTCCCAACTCGCCCCGGTGCCGGCCCCCGTGGCGTTGGCGTTCACGTAGATCACGGAGGGTAGGACAATGACGGCGGGGGGAGAGATGAACCCCCGCGGTCCCGTGCCCACCAAGCGGTAAGCATTGCCGCTGAAGGCAGCGGGGGCGGCGTTGATGATCAGGGTCGCGGTGTTCCCCCCGCTGTAATTTGCGCCCGCCACATTGCTCCAGCCCAGCCCGCCGGGCGGGAAAACCTGCCATTGCAAATTGGTGACCAACGCATTGGTGCTCCAGGTGGCCGGCAACTGAAAACCGGTGTCCCCGCCACCGCAGGCCTGCTGGCGACTGATCGCCACGTTGTAGGGATTGAAAACTCCTTGATACTGTGCCGCCCCGGCATCCAATCGGCCGCCCGAGACCCGCGGGTTGCCCCCGACGTCCACCGTCGGAAAGCCATACGGCAAAGTCGCGGCCACGCCCAAACCAATGGCCGGGGAGCTGCCGCTCAAACGAAAATCTCCCGCCGCGGGATTGACAAAGCCAGGGTCCACATCGAGCGCATTGTCCGCGTGGCGCACGGCGGGATAATGCGGGTAAACGGGGTCCACAAAAAAGGCGCCCAATGGCTGGTTACCAGAGTAAGCCTCCATTCCTTCGATCAGGGACGACTGCACCACAAAAGAGCGGAAGCCGCTCGCCACATCCGGATAATTGGGATAAGAGGTAAAGGGTTCCACGGCTAACTGCTGCCATTCGAGGCTGAACGGATCGGCCTGGATCGCGCCATTGTAGGAGCGCCCCCCGGGGGCGGTGTTGTGCCAAAAGATGCAATTCCGCACCGCGAGAAAACCCCCGCCGTTGGCGTCAAACTCCACCCCGCCCCCGCCCGGAGGCCCGTCGGGTAAGCCGGTGGTGGAACTCGCCCGATTGCCATAAAAGGTGTCGTTGTAAAGGTTGAGCTGCTGGCCGTAGTTCCGGGGGTTGAATTCCCCCACACCAAAAATCGCCCCGCCATTACCGGCCGAGTTCCCCACGAACAAGCAGTTGTAGATGTCCGCATCGCCGACCAAGGTCAAAGCTCCGCCGTTGTAGCCGGCTTGGTT
>CAIYZC010000538.1 GCA_903930565.1 uncultured Pedosphaera sp. | reverse complement strand
GGAGTTGGCGAAGAGGTTGGTTTCGCCGGGATAATTGGTGAGGGTGATGCCGGAAGTAACCGGATCAAAATATTGCCGGGTATAATTGGTGCAGTTGTAATAGCCGCCGCGGACGTAGATGATATCGCCGGCGTGGGCGGCACGACTGGCCACGTGGAGCGTGGCGAAGGGGCCGGTGGTGCCGCCGACAAAGGCGGGGGCGGTGCCGTTCCAACTGTCATTGCCGTTGGTGGCGACATAGTAATTGGCGCCCGCAAGGGGGTTGGCCAGGGCGACGCAGGCCGCCAGGAGACTTACCAGTAGGAACCCGGTCCGGGACCGGGCGGGCCGGCGGCTCTTGGCCGTGGCGGTGGCGGCCGGACCGGGTGGATGCGTGATAATTGTGTTCATGGTGTGAATTAGATTAGGTCCGGTTGCGGAGTTGCGGTTTCACGGCTGTCGCGACGTCGCGGGGCGGACCGGGGCGATCTGTTCGGCGCCATCGCTACCTTCGCTCAACGAGGAACTAATTAGCAGGCGCCATGCCGGCGGGTAACCAAGTTTTGCAGTCGCTCTGGCAAAATGGTCCATTTGGAATCACATAGGGCCTTTGGCTGCACAATCTACCGGATGGCAGTTGCCATTCAGTAGGTCGCCTTAAAAAAATTGTTGAAATCTTGATTGGGCGTCGATTTTGAATCGTTGAGGGCACTTGGATCCAACTAGGAGCATGTTAATCTTATAGTGTGGCTGTAGTTTATGAGGTTCATTGTTTGAGATGATCGATCGGTCATCGGTTGCACTCCTTTCCTGTCGGCTTGGGCGGCCCGTGATGTTGCGTTCCCAACCGCAGGGGTGACAGGATGGCCCGGTAACAAATAATGGCGAGACCTGCTGGGCGGCAGTATTTGCTGGCAATGTGAGGTCGGGTTTCGTGAAGGAGCGGATGACTTCTTGCAAAAGGCAAAAGTGGGGCATTGTTTACTGCCAATTCATTTGAACGTGAGGGGATCCGACGATTTCGCTGCGGGCGGTCAAGGGCAATTACGCCGCGGGGACGGGACCGGACCGGATTTGAGCGGACACCGCCCCGACTCGCGAAGCCGGAAGCCAATGCGGGTTCTCCTGCGGTCAACCTCCCCTGCCGAATCACGCCGGGTGCGGTTCCTCGACCGGCTCGCTTTGCGGGTGTGGAGCCCGGGTCAATGGGGATGCCGCCAGCGCAACCGGGGTCGCATCCCCATCGCGGGAGCCTATCCCCGGGGTGGCGGCGGGTTTGAATGCTCGGGCCGCTCATGGAATCAAAGGCGCGCAGCACGACTCCATCAGGGAAAATTCAAACGACCCCGGACACGCCAAATCGGTGGGGTGCGCGGCCTCCGGACGAAGGCGTGGCTCCAACCTCGCCGCCAAGCCCGGCCCGGTCACGCCAACGAAACCCACTCAAGGGGAAGCCGGCGCCTGCGTCGATTGGAAGCGGATCGTTGTTTCGTGACGGGCGGAAGGAGGGGAAGCCAATCCCGCCAATCAAACCCGGGCCACGGCAGCGCCGACGCCGGGGCGCAAAGGACGGGGCTGGGCGCCGCGAACGGTACCAAAAAACCCCGGGCCGGGTGCGGCTCGGGGCATTGAATTCGTGGAAGGCCCGCCGGGTCAGGGCCCGACGCCGAAGGCGCCAAAGTTGGGCGCATTTCCCGCGAAGGGCAGGGCGATTCCCTGACCCTGAGTCCAAGTGACCGGACTGGTGAGGATGATGGTGCTGCTGTTCCAGAGCACCTGTTGAATGACGGCGGTCTGGCCCGTGCCTTGGAACTGGATCGTGTCGCCCGGCACCATCCCGAAGCCGTCGGTGAAAAACTGGGCGTCGCCCACCGTGAAGGTCGTGCCCGTGCCCGACGGACTGGTGATGGTGGTGAGGAATTGCCCGGTGCCGAGGCACGGGCTGTTGGATTGGAGGCGCAAATTAAAGCTCGTGAACGGCGCATCCCACGGGCTGCCCAGCCCCGTGACCTGATAGGGGCTAACGACGCTGACCTTGTTGGTGATCAAGGTGGTGTAATTGGTCGTAATGTAATAAAACAAGGGATCGCCGTTGGTGGTGTTGGTCCATTGCGCGCCCCAATGGTTGTCCGCGATGGAGCCGCTGTAGAAGTAGATGTTGTTGGCGGGCAGTTTGTACCACCAGTTGCTCCCGTTGCCGTGGAGTAAGTTGTTGAGGAAGGTGTTGTTGGTGCCGTAATTCATGCCGATCACCGACTTGTTGCCCGTGTAGTCCATCACCATTTTGGTGGTCGCGTTGGTGGTGTACTGTTGACCGAGGGAATTGAAGGCCAGGGTGTTGTTGAACACATGATTGGCCGTGCAAAAGGCGTTCGTGGCCACGCCATTGGTGGGGTGATCTTTGTTGCCATAAAGCAAAATGCCGTACTCTTGGGACCACAGTACCGCGTTCATCCGGACGATATTGCTGGCGCCGCAGATCTCCATGCCATTGCCGGATGGGTTGGCGATGGCCAACCCGGCGTAGGTCACCCAGTTGCCGTCGATCACGTTGCCCTGGGAGCGCGGCTCCACATCCACGCAACGCTGGCCGCCCAGTTGGCCCACCGAGCCCCACCAGACCCACGGTTCATTGTGCATCGTGTTGTTCCGGATGATGTTGAAGGAAGATTGAATTTGGATGACGTCATGGCCGCCGTGATACAGCAGATTATTCGTCACCACATTGTAGCCCGTGGCGTCGTTGGGGTTGGCCTCGAGGGTTCCCAGCAGCAGCGTCGTGCCGGCGTCGATTTGGGTGGCGCTAACGTTGTCATGTTGATTGTCATGGAAAACGTTGTCATGGATGATGTTGGAGACGCTGTTGGCCCCAAAATAGACCATGCCGTTCATGGTGTAATTGGTGCTGGCGAAACCAAAATTGCAGTAAGCCAGCGTGCAGTTGGTCACGGAATAGAATTCCGCCGTGCGCTGGCAGTTCGTGGCGTTGATGCCGTAGATTTGGATGTTCGACAAACCGGAAATATAGATGAGCATCTGCAGCGGCCCGAACGCCATTTGATTGGCGAACATGTTCGTTTCGCCAGGGTAGTTCGTCAGCGTCACATTGGATGCCTGGGGGTCAAAATACTGTCGGGTGGTGTTGGTGCAATTGTAAAAGCCGCCGCGCACATAGGTGGTGTCGCCCGGTTGCATGGCCCGCGCGGCGGGGTGCAAGTTGGCAAACGGGCCCACATTGCCGCCCATGTAAACGGAGGCCGTGCCCGTCCACCCGTCATTTCCGTTGGTGGCGACATAATAATTGTTGGCGGCGGCGCCCGGAGCCCAGCCCGCCAGGGCCAGGAGGGCGACCGCGAGCAGGTGGCGGACACCTTGGCGGGCGGATCGCCCGCCGACGCCGGCCTCGCGGTGTTGTTGATTGGCGGTGTACTGCGCGGTCGTTTTGGAGCTTTCTTTAATGTTCATCATGATTGCATGGTTGACGTTTGCGCCGCGCGGGTGGTGGTGGTGGAATCAACAAAAATTGTCGGCACCTGTCAATACCCCAGCAAGGCGCTTCCGCACCTTTGCTGGTCGCGTACAACATTGCTAGCAAGATAGCTGCCGCAATCCTCGCGGGCAAGCGGAATTTTTCTTGCCTTGGGAATCAATTTGCGGCGAAGGTTAACGGTTCGATGCCCTCACCCGCCCGGTCTTGAGTTCCCAGCTTCAAAGCCCCGCACGCCGTTGGGGCACGTACCCAACCGGTTCGGGGTGCACTATCGGACTAATCTTCCACTCGCCACCGCTTCAGCCGGTTTCAGGACTCGCCAAGTTTTGCCGGTAGGACGTCAAAACAACTTCCCCTTGGTTCCTGAACCGTTTGCTTATGTTTGCCCGGCCGTCCCGGAACGGAAGCTCCTTTGAAAATCATGCCCCGGTCGCGCGGTCACCGGCTTTCGTGCCAGCCCCTCCCCGGCTCGTGGGCCTCGGCGCGGGCGCCCCCGCGTGTACATGCCGGCGGCCCGGGCCGAGCGGCCCGGGCCGTCGAAAATGCGTGCCGTGGCGGCCGCCTCAAGGCGCGACGACATCGCAGGCGCCAAAGTTGGGCGCCGCGCCCGAGAAGGGCAGGGCGATGCCCTGGCCCTGCGTCCAGGTGACCGGGCTGGTGAGGGTGATGGTGTTGCTGTTCCAGAGCACCTGTTGAATGACGGCGGTCTGGCCCGTGCCCTGGAACTGAATCGTGTCCCCCGGCACCATCCCAAACCCGTCCGTGAAGAACTGCGCGTCCCCCACCGTGAAGGTCGTGCCCGTCCCCGACGCGCTGGTGATGGTGGTCAGAAACTTGCCGGCGCCGAGGCACGGGCTGTTGGTCTGCAACCGCAAATCGTAGCTTGTGAACGGCGCGTCCCACGGGCTGCCACCCACCACGACTTGGTAGGGACTGACAGCGCTGACCTTGTTGGTGATCAAAGTGGTGGTGCTGGTGGTGAGGTAATTAAACAAGGGGTCGCCGTTGGTGGTGTTGGTCCATTGCGCCCCCCACGTGTTGTCGGCCATGGAACCATAGTAGAAATAGATGTTGTTGGCGGGCAGTTTGTACCACCAGTTGCTCCCGTTGCCGTGGAGCAGGTTGTTCAGGTAGGTGTTGTTGGTGCCGTAATTCATCCCGATCACCGACTTGTTGCCCGTGTAGTCCATCACCGTGCCGGTGACTGTGTTGGTGGTGTACTGCTGCCCGAGGGAATTGAAGGCCAGGGTGTTGTTGTAGACATGGTTGGCGACGCAGAGCGGGTTGGTCGCCGCGTGCCCGTCCTTGTCACCGTAGAGCAGGATGCCGTACTCCTGGCTCCAGAGGATGGCGTTGAAGCGGACGATGTTGCTGGCGCCGCAGATCTCCATGCCGTTGCCCGAAGGGTTGGCAATGGCCAGGCCGGCGTAGGCCACCCAGTTGCCGTCGATGATGTTGCCCTGGGCGCGGGGTTCGACGTCGATACACCGGTGGCCGCCGAGTTGGCCGACCGAGGCCCACCAGACCCAGGGTTCGTTGTGCATCGTGTTGTTGCGGATGATGTTGTAGGAGGATTGGATTTGGATGACGTCATGGCCGCCGTGGTAGAGGAGGTTGTTGGTGACCACGTTGTAGCCGGTGGCGTCCGTGGGGGACATTTCGAGATTGCCCAGGAGCAAGGTCGTGCCGGCGTCCACCTGGGTGGTGCCGGTGTTGTCGTGATGATGGTCGTGGAGGACGTTGTCGTGGATGATGTTGGAGACGCTGTTGTTCCAGAACCACACCATGCCG
>CAIYZC010000537.1 GCA_903930565.1 uncultured Pedosphaera sp. | reverse complement strand
GGCCGGCCCGCTTTTGCGCTTCCGCCGCCACCGCCTGCTGACGTCTTACCATCAGCACGCTGAAAAGGCTGCCCGTAACGATCATCGCCAGGCCCGCCAACAGGACCAACTTTTTAGTCTCCATATTTTTTGTTCTCAATCCTTGGGTTTTGGATTTGCGATCCGGTTTGACGCCGGGTGATTTTGCGCGCCCCGGAAAGGCAGTCCGGGTTTCCCTTCCTCTCACGGGAGCGCTGGCGTGAACCTTGCCTTCCTCTGCCTCGCCCATCCCACGCTTGCGGACTGCCGGCGCTTCGGTTCAAAGCATTCATGAAAGTCGACTCTAAATCCACTCCCCTTTGGGTCAAGCCCCTTTCAACCACCCGCGGTCCGGAAGCCTTCCCCCGGCGAAGCCCGGATTGAAAACCCTTGCGCTCCCTCACCACCCATCACCGCGCCGTCCCACCCGTCCGACTGGTCCGACTCGTCCGACCTGTCCCCCATCAGGCGCCTCCCTCCTCGCCCATGGGAGCCCAAAAACCCCATTCCTCCGCTCCCCAAACCCACGCCCCACTTATAATCGCCCGCCGAAGTTGGAATGGACAGGGCGCGTAATTTTTGCGATAAGCAGTGCGGTTGCGGCGGCCACGGATGGTCGCCGGCTGATTTTGCAAACGCGCGGCACAACGAACGAATGGCGGGTGGCCTGGTGGGCGGCGGCGGTTTGCCTCCTGCCCTGCGGCTTGGCGTTGGCGTCCGCCCGCCCCGGTGGCGAGTGGTTGCGTGCCTTCGCCCAGGGCTTTTGCCATCAGGATCCGGACCGGTGCTACTGGCTGGGCGGGCTGCCCTTGGGCTTGTGCGTGCGGTGCTTTTGCATATATTTGGGTCTGGCCGCCGGTCACCTGTGGTTTGCCGGCGTGCGCTGCTCGGAGCGTTGGGCCATCCGGCTGGCGTTTGGCGCCGCCTTTTTGATGGTCGCGGATGTAACCGCCGAGGCCTTTGGCGCGTATCACAACTTGAAATGGCTGCGCGCAACAACCGGATTTGGTTTTGGCTTCAGCGGCGCGGCTTTGACGCTGCGTGGTCTGGTGCAATTGTTGTCCCCCTCCAACCCTCAACAAAAGAAACTGGTTGTTTATGAACCCCAATGAAACCATGGAACCCACGGACCCCAATCTCGAACCGCCCGTGAACACCCCGGTGGAACCGGATGATTTCAAGGCGATGATGATCGGCGCCACCTGCATTTTTGTGGTGGCCTTCATTCCGTTCGCCTCCCTGGCCTGCTGCCTGCCCCAGATTTTCGGGGCCGTGCTGGCCCTGCATCTCTTCACCAGCCAATACCGCCTCACCCTGGCCTACGGCGACGCCATCAAACTCGGCATCTTGACCGTCCTGATCGGGGCCTTTGCGTCCTGGCTGGTCGCGATGCTCCTGCTCATGACAACCGGCTACCAAGTGGGCCACGAAATCATGGAGTTGATGATCAAGTGGTTCAAGTCCATCCCCAGCATGGCGCAGGCCGTGCCGCAGATGGAGGAGGCCATGGCCAAACAAAAGGCCGAAGGCTTGAAGGTCACCAATTTGTTGATCGGTGCGGTTTCCCTCGTGGTGATGTCCGGCGTTTCCGGCACCTTGGGCGGCGTGCTGGGCGCGGCGATGTTCAAACGCGGGCCGAAGCCCGAATAATCTGAAACGAACGCGGGGCGGCAGGGTATTGATCTAATGGTTATGGCGAACAAAAAGCGAAAACAGCGCAGAATCTGGTGGGTTTTGGGCCTCCTGCTGGTGCTGGGCACCGGCGTGGGCTTGGCGGCCTATTTCCGGAAACAGGAACCGGTCGTGGTCATCCAAAAGGAAAAGGTGGGCCGGCGGAACCTCACCGAATTGGTGATCGCCAACGGCAAGGTGCAACCCGTCACGCAGGTGAAGATCAGCCCCGAGGTGAGCGGCGAAATCATCGAGCTGCCCATCAAGGAAGGGCAGCACGTCAAAAAAGGCGACCTCTTGCTGCGGATCAAGCCGGACAATTACCGCGCCAGCCGCGACTCCGCCGACGCCAATTACAAGTACTCCTTGGCGAACAGCAACACGGCCTACGCCAACCTGCAAAAGGCCGAGCTCGAATACCTCCGCAATTTGGAGTTGTTTAAGAACAAGCTGGTCTCCGACTCCACCTTTCTGGAGGCCAAAACCACCTACGACGTGGCCAAGGCCACCATTGCCGGCTCCTTGCAGCAGGTCCAAGTGGCCCAGGCCTCCCTGCAAACCGCCACCGCCGATCTGGCCAAGACCACCATCTACTCCCCCATCACCGGCACCGTCACCAAGCTCAATTCCGAAGTGGGCGAGCGGGTCGTCGGCACCGCCATGATGGCCGGCACCGAAATCATGATCGTCTCCGACCTCACCGAGATGGAGACGCGGGTGGACATTGGCGAAATCGACGTGGTGCTGATCCAGGTGGGGCAGATCGCCCGCTTGGAGGTGGACGCCTTCAAGGATCGCAAGTTCAAAGGGGTGGTGACGGAAATCGCCAATTCCGCCAAGAACAGCAGCGCGGTCACCACTTCCACGGAGGCCACCAAGTTCGAGGTCAAAATCCGCGTCAAAGAAAAGGAAGACTTCCGCCCCGGCATGTCGGTCACGGCGGAAATCGAGACCCGTTACCGGACCAACGTGTTGACGGTGCCGATTCAAAGCGTGGCCACCCGCCTGCCCAAGGAAGCCACGAACGCGGTGGCGACGGCCACCGCCGCCGCCCCGGCGAAGGCCGCCGGCACGAACGAAATGAAATTTGGCGAGAAAATCAAAGCCCAGGAAATCGTTTTCCTCGTCGACGGTGACCATGCGAAAATGGTCCCGGTCAAACGCGGGATTAGTGATGACAATTATGTCGAAATCCTCTCCGGCGTGCAGGAGAACCAGGAAGTGGTTTCCGGCGGCTACAAGGCCATCAATCGCGAGCTGGAGGACGGCAAAAAGGTGATCGTGGGCACCAAGCCCTTGAGTTTGGACAAAAACGAAAAGGAGGCCGGGAAGTAGTCGGCGGGGACGGTGGCGCGTCGGCCGCCCGGCCGGCCCGGCTTCCGCCCTGCCTATCGCCGCCCCGCCCCCCTAAACTTTGTGAGCCTCATCCGCCTCCAAAACATCCGGCGCCAATACACCATGGGCGCCGAAACGATCCACGCCCTGCGCGATGTCTCCCTGGAGATCGAGCGCGGCGAATACGTCGCCATCATGGGGCCGTCCGGCTCGGGCAAATCCACCCTCATGAACCTGCTCGGCTGCCTGGACACCCCCTCGGCGGGCGTTTACGAGCTCAACGGCCAGAACGTGAGTGAAATGGATGACAACCAACTCGCCGAAATCCGCAATCGCGAGATCGGTTTCGTCTTCCAGACCTTCAATCTCCTGCCCCGCTCCAACGCCCTCCGCAATGTCGAATTGCCCCTGATTTATTCGGGCGTGGACGCGGATGAACGGAAGCAAATGGCCCTCGACGCCCTGACCAGCGTCGGGCTGGGCGACCGCATCCACCATAAGCCCAATGAAATGTCCGGCGGCCAGCGCCAACGCGTGGCCATCGCCCGCGCCTTGGTCAACCGCCCTTCCATCATCCTGGCTGACGAACCAACCGGCAATTTGGACTCCCGCACCGGCGAGGAAATCATGGCGTTGCTGAAAGCGCTCTCGCAGAAGGGGAACACCATTTTTGTGGTCACCCATGAGGAGGAGGTCGCCCGCCACGCGCGGCGCATCATCCGCATCCGGGACGGCCTGATCGCCAGCGACGAACCGACGCCCCCCGGTTCCTGACCCGGCCGCCACATGTACTTGATCCGCGAAATCAGCGAGGGTTTGGGCATCGCCTGGGATGCGATCCGGGCCAACAAGCTGCGTTCCTTTCTGACCACCCTCGGCATCGTGATCGGCATCGTGACCGTCACCCTCATGGCCACCGCGATCAACGGTCTGAACGGGGCGTTTCATAAGAGCGTTTCCGTCATCGGGGCGGACATGTTGTTCGTGAGCCGCACCTCTTGGTTCGTGAATTCCCAGGCGGAGTGGTTGAAGAGCATGCGGCGGCGCGAAATCACCTTGGCGCAAGCGCGCCAGTTGCAGCGCGAGCTGACCCTCGCCCAGGCCGTGGCGCCCATGGTTGGCATCAACCAAACCGTCACCTACCAAAACCACAGTTCGAGCAGCGTGCAAATCGTCGGCAGCACAGAGGAGTTCATCAACACCAGCGGGGCGGGGATCGCCGAGGGCCGCTTTATCTCCGCCGGCGAGGCCGAAGGGGGGCGCCCGGTCTGCGTCATCGGCATGGACGTGGCCACCAATTTGTTCGCCTTCGAATCCCCTTTGGGCAAGCGGATCAAAGTCGGCCCGCGGGTCTTGGAGGTCATCGGCGTGTTGGGCCGCCAAGGGAGCTTTCTCGGGCTCGCCAGCTTGGACAACCAAGTGGTCATTCCCGTACAACAATTCATGATCGGCTACCTGCGGAACCCGGATTTCATGATCAAAATCAAGGCCATCGCCCCCGATCAATTGGAGGAGGCCAAGGAGGAATTGCGCGGGGCCATGCGCAAAATCCGGCATTTGGCCCCGGGTGACCCCGATGATTTTGCCATCAACCAACAGGATATGTTTGTGACCATGTTCAATTCCGTGGCCGGGACCATTGCCGCGGTCGGTTTGCTGATCACGGGCCTTTCCCTCTTTGTGGGCGGCATCGGGATCATGAACATCATGTTTGTGTCCGTCGCCGAGCGGACCCGCGAAATCGGCGTGCGCAAGGCCATCGGCGCCAAGCGGCGCACCATCCTGCTGCAGTTCTTGATCGAGGCCGCCACCATTTGCCTGCTCGGCGGCTTGGTGGGGTTGGGCATCACGTGGGTGCTCACCTTGGGCTTGAAGCGGGTCATGCCGGTGAACATGTCCTTGGGCGTCATGGGCCTGGCGCTGCTGGTGTCGCTCTTGACGGGCGTGATTTCGGGTTTTCTGCCCGCCTGGCGCGCGGCGCGGATGAACCCGGTGGAGGCGTTGCGCAATGAGTGAACCTGCGGACAAACCTTTTGCGGTCGGCCGCGGTTCGTCGCGGGCGCGTTCTTGGCGGGTGTTCCAAGCCGAGCTCGCCGAGAGCTTCTTTATGGCGTTTGGCGCCTTGGTGGCCCACAAACTGCGCTCCGCCCTCACCTTGCTCGGGGTGCTGGTCGGGGTGTTTTCCATCATCGTGGTCATGACGGCCATGCGGGCGATGCAGCACCAGATCGAGAGCGATTTGAGCTCCTTGAGCAGCCAGACCTTCATGGTCCAGAAATGGCCGGCCGTGCATTTCGGCGGTCCGGGCGGCGAGGAGAAATACCGGCGGCGCAAGGATCTCACCCTTCCCCAGGGGCTGGCCGTGATGCGCAAAGCCACCCTGGCGCAAGCGGTCGGCGTCGAGGCCCAGTTTCCTGGCGGGGAGATGATCTCCCAGTACGGCAAGGCGCCGCCCAACATGACCCTGCAAGGGGAGACCCCGGGGAGCTTTGCGGCGCAGAACTGGGTGTTGCAGGACGGCCGGATCCTGCAGGACGTCGAGGTGGAGGGGGCGCACGATGTGTGCGTGCTCGCCGCCGGGCTGCGCAAGGAGTTGTTTCCTTTCGGTTCTCCGGTAGGGGAGAAGGTAAAATTTAACGGGATCACTTTCACGGTCGTGGGGGTTTTGGAGCCCAAAGGCGCCATGGAAGGGGGCAACCAAGATAATTTCGCGATTATTCCCATCACCACCGCCCTGAACCGTTACGGCAACCTGCAGCAGAACATCACCATCGCGGTGTTGGCTCCCAGTCGGGATCAATACGAGGAAACCGTGGACCAAGTCCGGGGGATTTTGCGCACCTTGCGCAAGGTGGAGCCGGGCGCGGATGATGATTTTGAGATTTTTTCGGGCGAATCCATCTTGAGCCAGATCAATGCCTTCACTTGGGCTGTGCGCATTGGAATCACAGCCATCAGCTCGATTGCCCTGCTGGCGGCGGGCATTGGCATCATGAACATCATGTTGGTCTCCGTGACCGAACGGACGCGCGAAATCGGCATCCGGCGCGCGATTGGGGCGAAAAAGCGCAATATCATGGCCCAATTTATCATGGAGGCGGTGATGCTGTGCGAGCTGGGTGGCTTGCTGGGCGTGGTGGTGGGCATCATCGCGGGCAATCTGGCTGCGCACGCCATGCACCTGTCGGCCGTGATCCCGTTCGATTGGGTCTTCCTTGGCCTCTTCATTTGTTCGTTGGTGGGCGTGGTGTTCGGCACCTACCCGGCCTACAAGGCGGCCAACTTGGATCCGATCGAGTCGCTCCGCTACGAGTAATTCCAAGGGGAAAATTCCCCTGAGAAATCGTTTGGCGTTTGGGCGAAAATGGTGTAACATAGGGGAGTGGTGGTGAAAGCGGCATGGAAGCTGCTGTTATCAACCTTGGAATATGGATGGGTGGTTGGTTGTCGCGCTGGGGCGCGATGAACGGACCGCCACAGCAGTAAGAAAAATACAAATTAGCTATGTGGGGCCGACCCGGGAAACAAGGTGTGCCGTTTACGTACTACGGGCGGCTGGTGGGTATCCCCGCCTCGTACACGCTGGCCCCCGGCGCTGCCTACCACAAACTCGATGTTTTTTACGATCTGGCCCATGACCACCTCCACCAAGTCTGCGAGGGTGCGCACCCGGATTTCGGGGTGCAATTGTATTCCTACAGCATGGTGTTCTTCGGCGAGGATGTCCTCACCGGCCTGCGGTTGTTGCACGGGCTCTACATGGGCTTCTTGGAATCCGCCGTCCTCTTGAGCGGGGCCGTGGTCCCCGGCATGTTGGCGGCCGACCCCCGCTTCAGCGTCCGCAATTTCTATCAAGGTTTGGCCCCCGGCGGCCCGGTGGAACAGGCCGAGCGCCTGCTGGAGGGCACCGAAGGCGCCCGTTTGTTGGTCGATTCCGAACTCGCCTCGGCCGTCCTTCCTGATGGTTCCGAGTGGGACCGCACCGAGGGTTACGCCCGCAATTACCACCGCCACCCGGAAATTGCCTTGGATGATCCCCGGCGCTTCTTGGTGCGCTCCGGCGATGTGCCTTCGCACGAGTTGCTTTATTATTACCGGGACCGCCGCCGCCCGCGTTTGTCCCCCGACGCCACTTTGCTCCAGCTCAGCCAGGTCAACGACAAGTCCGCCGCCCCCAACCTCCCGCATTACCAAGCCAGCGTCGGTTTGATCCAACGCTGTCTGGAGCGCAGTCAGGCCGCCCTCATCAACCCGCCAGTGCCTGCGTGAGCAGCGCCTTTTCGGCCGGGGCATAGGGCAGCGCCAGCGCCAATTCCCGGGCCGCGGGCGTCATTTTTCCCCACGATTTCCGCAGCGCGTTCAAAAGCTTTTCCGGCGTGGTCTTGCGGGCCAACCCCGGCAGTTGGTGCTCCAGGAACACCAGGCACAACGCGTCTTCCAAGACCCGCGCGTCCGGGTCTTGGGGGAAATTCTGCTTCAGGTTCAAGGACCGGACGCGCCCGATCAATTCCTCGGGAAACCCAAGGTTGCCCAGGATTTCACCGGCCGCCCGCGCGTGGAATTGCTTGAGGTCCGCCCGCCACCGCAGGTAACCCGGTCGGTCCATGGGGTATTGCTCGCGGGGAATCTCCCACCGGCGCAGGTGCTGGCACCGCGCCGCCAGGCGGAGGGCTTCCGAGGCGTCGGGCGCCAGTCGCATTACCCAGGCGGTCAGCCATTCCGCGTACACCAATTCCCGCGGCCGCAAAACTCCCGCGCACAACTCCTCATTGGGATCCAGGGCGTTGGCGGCGTCAAATTGTCGGAATGCGTCGGCCAGGCGGGCCGCCGGCGAAAGGTTGGCTGGATCAGTCACCCCGCCAGCCTACCCCCGCGGGAATCGCACGGGAAGAAATTATCCACCCATCGCCGCTGCGCCTCCCCGCGCCGGCCGGCCCTTGGGAACGGAAAAACCGGCGCAAATTGTAATTTCCCCCGGCGCCGGTCCCGGGCTATTTTGACGCCATGCAAACACCAAAATGCATGACGGGAGCGGAAGGAGCGTTATGGCGGCGGTTGGCCGACTTTCCTTTGGACACCCCCGGGGCGGAACTCCCCTTTTCCGCGCGGCTGGCGCGGGAAAACCAATGGTCGCCCGCCTGGACCCGGCGCGTGATGGCCGAGTACAAGCGCTTTGTCTTCCTCGGCCAAGTGGCGGGTCATCCGGTGACTCCGTCCGTGCTGGTCGATGAGGTTTGGCACCTGCACCTCACTTATTCCGAGAACTATTGGCGGGTCTTTTGTCCCACGGTGTTGAGGCGCGATTTCCACCACCACCCCACGCGCGGCGGCGGGGAGGAAACCCAAAAGTTTGCGGACTGGTATGCGCGAACCTTGGCCAGTTACGAGGCCTGGTTTGGGGAACCCGCGCCCGCCGATATTTGGCCGCCCGCCGAAGCCCCGCGCCGGGGGCCGGCGCCCGAGTGGATCCGCTTGGACCGCGCCCGTCATTGGGTGATCCCCAAGCCCTCTTGGCCGCGGTGGCAACCCGCCGGCGCCCTCGCGCTGCTTGTGATGGTCGCCGTACTCGGCTCCGCCGCCATGACCCCGCGCTCCCCGAATGTCTTTGATTGGCGGGGGCCGGATTTCCTGGTGTTTTACGTGTTCTTTTTGGGTGGCGCCTTTGTCTTGGCCGGGTGGCTGCGCCGGCGCTTCGCCGGCCCGTCG
>CAIYZC010000536.1 GCA_903930565.1 uncultured Pedosphaera sp. | reverse complement strand
GGGGCCGCAGCCCGACGGACCTCAACGGATGATTTGGAGACGGTAGAACCCGGCGGGCAGCCCGGTGGTCGTGGTGTTGGTGAAACTGAGCATTTGGCCGTTGCCAACCTGCGGGGTCCCGATGGGCTGCCAAGCGGCTTGATTGAGGTTCGTCTTGAACTGCACCTGGTAGGTTCGCGCCAGCAGCGTGGGCCAGGCGAGAACCATCCCCCCTCCGCCGGCAACGCCGGCGGGGAAAATCTGATTTAGCGCCGGTCCGGCCACGGTTTGCGGTGTGCCCGAGGCGGAAAAGTTCAGGTTGTCGATGGCCAGGCCCTGTCCTTTGGCGGTCGGGTCCGCCATCTCCCACACCAACCAGAGGGCCGCGCCGGGCGGCCAGAGGAAAATCGGTTGGTTCACCAAGCCCAATTTGACTTGGTTTGCCGGTTGGGTGCCATCCACCGGACCGGCCGTCGCGGACGCCGGAATTGTCGGGAAGCTAACGTTCAAAGCCGGCAACAGCTGGGTGTAATTGGTGGTGAAGCTGTTGGTCCCGGTAACATCCACCCAATAATAGAACTCGAGGGTTTTGGCCAGGCTGGTTTGGCGCCACAGCTCACCCACGACATCCAAGCTGATATAATTCAAGTTGATCCCCGTTTGATTGACCAATTTGAGTCCGAAGGCGGTGAATCCGGTCGTGGTGGTGGCTTGGAGGCCCATGGCGCGATTGCCGCCGTTGGGGTTCCCGAAACTAAGATTGCCCCCGGTGGTTTGATCACCGTCGGTGGCGCCAAAACGCACCCCGACACTGGAGGCAGGATCCGCCATACCGTACCAACCCATCAGGGAGGCGATGCCCGCGCCGCCCGTCCCTCCCGTGGCGATGGCGGGACCGGCGAAATCAAAGGGATTGGCCAAAGTGTACGTCACCCCGTTGATCACCACGGGGTTGGCGGTGTTCACGGACGTGGCGCCGGGATTCGGCAACCCGTCGAAATTCTGTGAATAAACCGCCCCGGCCGACGTGTAGGCGATGAAGGATCCGTGGGCGGCGGCGGTGCTGTTCGTCGCGCCGGGCGTGGCAGTGTAGAACACATCGCGGACGAAGCTCTGGCCATCGGGCACCGACCCATAAGAATAATTGATCGGGACCGAAGTGTAGGTGACGTAGTCCAACGCCCGCACCACGCCGCCATCGGCGCGGCTCAGGGCCACGGTGCCCGAGCCGGGGGGCAGGACGAAGCTGGTGTGCAATTCGTTGCCCGTGCTCAGATTCGTTTGCCCATCGGTGAAAATCACCTTGAACTGCCCCGGACCAAGGGTGGTTGTGAGGGGGAAGACCCAGTTGCCCAAGTTCGTGTAATTGCCGGAGAGATACAAACCCACCAAGGACACCGTGTTCGTGGTGGGATTGAACAACTCGATCCAAGCGGTGCGTTGGCCGGCGCCATTGGTGATGCCGGTACGGTTGTCCGTTTCCAATTCATTGATCCAAATTGATTGAAAGGCCGGCAGGGTGGCGGCCACGGAGCTGTTGGTCGCGGCGGGCGTCGCAGGCGCGGCGCGCCAATTCAGCGGGCGCCAGTTGTCCTTGCCGGCGTCCACCAATTGCAACGAATTCCCGCTGGCGAAAGCGTTCGCGGGCCAGGGCGCCGCCGTGGCAAACACCACTTCGGCCACGTTCGTACCCGGCAAACCGACGCCGCCGGCATTGGGTTCGATGAGGATCAAGTGGTCCCCGCCAGGCAGCAGGTTAACGGTATAGGTGTCGAACACCACATTGGTCGCGCTGTAAGCGGCGGCAAACGCGGCGCGATTCTGCGCGAGCACCAAGTAGCTGTTCGGCCCGATGCTCGAACCCGC
>CAIYZC010000535.1 GCA_903930565.1 uncultured Pedosphaera sp. | reverse complement strand
GTTTTTGCCGCGGACACGGTCAAGCTGGAAAAGTTCATCGCCGAGAAACTGTAAGCCACCATGGCGCGGCCGGGTTGGCGCGGGAGGGTCGTCCGCTGGTTCCGGACGATCCTCCTGGGATACGGGGTCCTGCTGGGCGTGGTCTTTTTCGCCCAGCGGGGACTCGTGTATCATCCGGAGGTCGCGCCCGAAGCCGCGCTGCTCGCCCAAGCCCCCCAGTGGGGGGCGGAGCCTTGGCGCAATCCCGCCGGAGACTTGATCGGCTGGCGGCGACCCGCCCGCGGGGTGACCGGTCCGCATCGCCAAGTATTGCTGCTCCATGGAAATGCGGGGGATGCCTTGGACCGCGTGAACTACGCCGCTGGTTTGACGGCCGTCAGCCCGTTTGCGCTTCACGTCCTGGAATATCCCGGCTTCGGCGCGCGTCCAGGGTCCCCATCCCAAACGGCCTTGCTGGCCGCGGCCGAGGACGCTTTCCAATTACTGCGGCGCGAGGGTCCCGTTTACCTCATCGGCGAATCGCTCGGCACCGGCGTGGCCGCGTGGCTCGCGGGCCGCTTTCCGGATGCGGTGCCCGCCGTGTTGCTGGTCACCCCCTACCATGATCTGGTCGAAGTCGGGCAGTACCAAATGCCCATTTTTCCAGTCGGCTTGATGCTGTGGGACCGCTACCCGGCGGCCAAGTTTTTACGACCTTACCACGGACCTTTGGCGGTGGTGCTCGCGGGGGATGATCGCGTGGTGCCCGCGCGCTTCGGGCGGGAATTATTCGAAGCTTACGCGGGACCCAAGCGGGTCTGGGAGATACCCGGAGCGGGGCACAACGACGTCATGCTCCGCCTGCCCGCGGGTTGGTGGGGTGAATTGGCGGACTTTTGGCAGTGGGCGCCCGCCCCGGGAACGCCATCCGCTCCGCCCACCACCGGAAGCGCCGGACTCAGTCCTCCGCCGGCGCCGGGGCGTTGAAAGCGGCCAGTTTCTCGGCGGCGGCTTCCCACGCGGGCCCCACCTCCGTCAAGCGGTCCTGCACCCAAACCAGCTCGCGATTGATGGTGTTGGCCCGTCCGGGCTGGGCGTAGGTTTCCGGTTTTTCCAGTTCCAACGTCAACTCGGCCTGCTTCTTCTCCAGCTCGGAGATTTCCTTTTCCAAACGCGACACCAATTGCTGCTGATCCCGCTTTTCCTTCGACGCCGCCTGCCGCTGCTCGGCTTCGAGGCGCTTTTGCTCCTTGGTCTTGCCCGCGGGCTTTTCGACGCGCGGGGCGGCGGCGACGGCAGGTGGCGGCGCGGCCGGCTTCCCCGCGCCGCTGGCGCCGGCCGTGAGGGCCGCGCGGGCGGAGGTGGCGGCGGTCTTGTCCAGATAGTACTGATAGTTGCCCGCGTAATGGGTGAGCTTGCCGGCATTGACATGCACGACGTGCCCGGCCAGCGCGCGGATGAAATACACATCGTGGCTGATGAAGATGAGCGTGCCGGCAAACTGCTTGAGGGCGCCCACCAGCGCGTCGATGCTCGCCATGTCCAAGTGCGTGGTGGGTTCGTCCATCAGCAGCAAATTGGGCGGGTCGAGCAGGAGTTTGACCAGGGCAAGGCGGCTCTTTTCACCGCCACTCAGCACGCTCACGCGTTTGAAGACATCATCCCCGCGGAACAGGAAGCAGCCCAGCACGGTGCGGACAAACTGTTCGGTGACGCGCTGCGGCGTGTCCAGCGCCTCATCCAACACGGTGCGCTGCGCCTGGAGCATCTCCACCCGGTACTGGGAGTAATAGCCGCATTTGACATTGTGACCCAGTTCCCGCGTGCCCTGCTGTTGCACCAGGGTGCCGGCCAGGAGTTTGAGGAGGGTGGACTTGCCCGCGCCGTTCGGGCCCACCAGCACGGTCCGTTGATCGCGCTCGGCCTGGAAATCCACGCCGCGGTACACGGAGTTGGCCCCGTAGGCGAAGTGGATGTTCTCCAAGGTGATCACTTTCAAGCCGCTGCGCACCGGCTGCGGGAACGTGAAGTTGATCTTCCGATCCTCGTTTTCCGGCGGTTCGATCTTCTCCATGCGCTCAATCTGCTTGAGCTTGCTTTGCGCCTGGGCGGCCTTGGTGTTCTTGGCGCGGAACCGGTTCACGAAATCCATCAGGTGCGCGATCTCACGCTGCTGGTTCTTGTAGGCGGCCAGCATCTTCTCCTCGTGCGCGGCGCGCTGCAGGAGATAGTCCTCGTAGTTGCCGGTGTAGCGCAGCAGTTTGCCCTGGCGGATTTCCAGGATCGACCCCACCAACTGATTCAGGAATTCGCGGTCGTGGGAAATGAGCAGGATGGCACCCGGATATTGCTTGAGATATTCTTGGAACCACAGCAGGGCTTCCAAATCCAGATGGTTGGTCGGTTCGTCCAGCATCAGGAGGTCCGGTTCCTGCACCAGCAACCGGGCCAGGTGGGCGCGCATGACCCAGCCGCCGCTCATCTCCCGCGCCGGCCGTTCGAAATCCCGCTCGCGAAAACCCAGGCCGGAAAGAATCTGCTTGGCCTTCGCGTCCAACTGATACAGCCCGAGTTCGTCAAAGCGGGAGTGCAAATCGTCATGAGTGTCGGCGTGGGCCAGGTCGGCGGCGTGGTTCGCTTCCCAGAGCTTCATTTGCTTTTGCAATTCCGCCACCTCGGGGGTGATGGCGGTGGCCAGTTCGAGCACCGTTTCATCCCCGGCCGGCGCGCTCTCCTGGGGCAGAAAGCCGACGACGATGTTGCGTTGGAAGGTGATGTCGCCGGCGTCCGGCGTGTCGGCGCGCAAAATCAGCGAGAACAGCGTGGATTTGCCCGCGCCGTTCGGCCCGACCAACCCGACGCGGTCCTCGCGGTTGACCTGCAGCCCGACGTCGCGGAAGAGAGTCCGCCCGCCAAATGTCTTTTCTACCCCGGAAATTGTCAGCATGTGCGCACCTTAAAACCGGAAGCTTGGCGTGCTTTGCCCCCGCCGGCAAGCCGCTTGTGCGCCCCGCCAAGAGGCGGCGCGCCAAAAAGACACAAAAAACCCATTGCCAACCCCGGGACAATTGGTATTCTTTCCAGCCCTGCCAACGGGGCTCCGGCGGATCCGGAGCGACCAGCGGGGTTTGAACGGCCTTAAATTTGCCCATGCTCGTGCGAGCGGGGGTGGCCACAACAACATCGAAATCAATCCCGATTTCCGCGGGATGGCCGGCCTCTGAAGGGCGGGCTCTTAACAAAGGAAAACTTGTGATTAGTATTGGCGTAAAAGAACTGTTGGAAGCCGGCGTCCATTTTGGACACCAAACCAAGCGTTGGAACCCCAAGATGAAGCCGTTCATCTTCGAGGCCCGCAATGGCATCCATATCATCGACCTCAGCAAGACCCTTGCCGGTCTGCAAGCGGCCTGCGATTTCCTCGCCACCACGGTGGCCAAGGGCGGCCGGATCCTCTTCGTGGGCACCAAGAAGCAGGCCCAGCAGGCGGTGACCGAAACGGCCAAGGAATGCGGCCAATTCTACGTCACCGAACGCTGGCTCGGCGGCACGCTGACGAATTTCCAGACCGTCAAGAAGTCCATCGCCCGGATGAAGCACATCGAGAAGATGGAGACGGACGGCACGATCAATAATTACGTCAAGCAGGAGCAATCGATGATCCGCCGCGAGGCGGCCCGTCAGTTCAAGTATTTTGATGGTATCCGCGCCATGGACAAGTACCCGGCGATCATGTTCGTCGTGGACATCAAGCGGGAACACAACGCCGTGGCGGAAGCCCGCCGCTTGAACATTCCGGTCGTGGCCATCGTGGACACGAACTGCGATCCGGACCTCGTCGCCTACCCCATCGCGGGCAACGACGACGCCATCCGCTCCATCCGCATGATCCTGGGGACGGTTTCCCAAGTGATCACCCAGGCCCGCGCGGAGTTTGAGGCCCAATATTCCCGCCGCAAGCCGATGGACGGCGCCGCGGCCGAAGTCGAAGCCGCGCCCGCCGCGCCGGCCGCCCCCACCCCGGCGGAAGTTGCCGCGGCCGCGCCGGCCACTCCGGACCAGATCGCCGCCCTCACCACCTGAGCCGCGATCGCCCCGACGGTTTGCGGGCGCGGCGTCAAAGCCGCGCCCGCGCCAATTTTAAGCAACCTGCAACAACCCGACTCAACCCCGCATATTTATGGCTGAAATCACCGCCGCCGCCGTCGGCAAATTACGCGAAATGACCAGCGCTGGTCTGATGGATTGCAAAAAAGCCCTCACCGAATCCGCCGGGGATTTGGACAAGGCCGTGGAAATCCTGCGCAAGAAGGGCGTTGCCTCCGCCGCCAAGAAGGGCTCCCGCGACGCCAACGAAGGCCTGATCGCCCAGAGCCTGCAAGCCGACTCCCGCGCCGGCATCCTGGTGGAGATCAATTGCGAAACCGACTTCGTCGCCCGCAATGAAGGCTTCCGCACCTTCGCCGACGAAATCGCCCGCGTCCTCCTGGCCAATCCCGCGACCGACGTGGAGCCCCTCCGCGTCGCCCAAGTGGCCAAGATCGGGGAAAACATCCGCATCGCCCGCTCGCACCGCATCGCGATCTCCGGCCACGGCATGGTGGCCGCTTATATTCACACCGGCGCCAAGGTCGGCGTGCTCGTCGAAGTGGGCGCCGGCAAGGAAGCGACCGCCGGTTCCGAAACGTTCCAGCAACTCGTGCGCGACATCACCCTCCAAATCGCCGCCGGCAATCCGTTCTGCGTTTCCCGCGAACAGGTGAATCCGGAACTCATCGCGAAGGAAAAGGAAATCGCCATGGAGCAGGTCAAGGGCAAGCCCGCCCCCGCTATCGCCAAGATCGTTGAAGGCAAGCTCGAAAAATTCTACCAAGGCTACTGCTTGGTGGATCAAGGCTTCGTCAAACAGAACGAAATCACCGTCAAGGAACACGTGGCGGCTGTCGGCAAGGCGCTGGGCGACGAGATCGTCATCCGCAGCTTTGTCCGTTTCCAAGTCGGCGAATCCCCCGCCGCCTGATCGGCGACGGTATCCGATTCTCAACGGGCCGCGGGCAACCGCGGCCCGTTTGCTTTTCCGCCTCCCCGCTTATTGGGACTCGGCAGCCCAGGCGACCCCCAACTCCCGCGCACGGGCGCAATAAGCGGCGGTTTGCGCCGTGGTTAGCGCCGGGGCGGCGTCCGGGGCGGCATCCGTTTCGCGGTACCACCCGATGGTCTGCGCGATCGCGGCGCGGAAATCCCAGACCGGCGCCCAGCCCAAGAGGCTATGGGCTTTGTCGGTGCTGAGTTGCAGCAAACCCGCTTCGTGAACCGCGCGCGGGTCGCTTTGGTCCGACCATTCCCCCGGCCAATGGCGCAGGATTTCCGTCACCAAATCCAGCACCGTGCGGTTCGATTCGTGGCCCGGACCGAAATTGAACGCGGCGGTCGCACGGCGCAAATCGTGGCGCGCCAGGCTGGGATTCGCCAGCACCGCCGCCAGCCACAAATAGCCGCTCAACGGTTCCAAAACGTGCTGCCAGGGACGGGTGGCGGTTTGGTTGCGAACGGGAATCGCCCGCCCCGCCCGCAAGGCCCGAATGCAATCCGGCACGATGCGGTCCGCGGCCCAATCACCGCCGCCAATGACGTTGCCGGCGCGGGCCGTGGCCACGGTGACCGGATGGTCGGTGAAAAACGAGCGCCGGTACGCGCTGGTCACGATTTCCGCGGCCGCTTTGCTGGAACTGTATGGGTCGTGCCCTCCGAGCGGATCCTCCTCGCGGTAGCCATGCACCCATTCCCGGTTTTCATAGCATTTGTCGGTGGTCACGATGACCGCCGCGCAGGGATGCGTCAAACCACGGAGGGCCTCCAGGACGTGGGCCGTGCCCATGACATTGGTGGCGTACGTCTCCAGCGGCTGGGCGTACGACAGGCGCACGAGGGGTTGCGCCGCCAGGTGGAAAACGAAATCCGGCCGGGCCGCGTGCAGGGCGGCCCGCACCGCTTCCAAATCGCGAACATCGCCATCCGTATGCGCAATGCGGCCGGGCAGACCGAGTTGCGCGAAGAGCGGGGCCGAGGCGGGCGCGGGCAGGGCAAAGCCGTGAACCCGGGCGCCCAACGCCAGGAGCCAGTGGGCCAGCCAGGAGCCCTTGAACCCGGTGTCACCCGAGAGCCAGACGGTTTTGTCGCGGAAGGCGTGGGCGAACATCACCAAACCTTCCAGGGCGCCTGTTGTCGGCTCCACATTTGGTTGAGCATCTCGAATTCGCGGAAGGTGTCCATGGGCTGCCAGAAGCCGTCGTGGGGAAAACACATCAATTGCCGGTCGGCGGCGAGCCGGCGGAGGGGCTCCTGCTCCAAGATCAGCGCGGGATCGGTGCTCAAATACCGAAAAACGTCGCGGGAAAACACAAAGAAGCCGCCGTTGATCCGGCCGCCGCTCGTTTGCGGCTTTTCATTGAATTCCGCGATCCGGTCCCCGTCGGTCACCAATTCCCCGAAGCGGCCGGGCGGGCGCACACCCGTGAGCGTGGCCAACCGCCCGTGGGCGCGGTGGAATTTCACCAGGGCATCCAAATCAATATTCCCCACCCCGTCGCCGTAGGTCAGTAAAAACAGGTCGCCGGTCAGGTGTTTTTCGATCCGCCCCACCCGCCCGCCGGTCATGGTGTCCTCCCCCGTGTTGATGAGGGAAACCCGCCAATTCTCGGCGGTTTCCGTTTCATGCACCGTCACCGCGTGATTTTGCCCCAGTTTGATGGTGAGGTCGCTGACCACCTGGCGGTAATTGAGGAAATAATCCTTGATCACCTGCCCCTTGTAGCCCAGGCAGAGGACGAAGTCTTCATGACCGTAGTGGGCGTAGAGCTTCATGATATGCCACAGGATCGGGTAGTTCCCGATCGGCACCATGGGCTTGGGCCGGTATTCGGTTTCCTCGCGCAGGCGCGTGCCCTTGCCGCCGCATAATATGACCACTTGCATGGCGCATCCTAGGGAGGCGCCCCCGCCCGTGGCAAGCCTCTTGCGGTCCGCCCGCACGGGCGCGCCGCCGCCAAAGATTGACCCCGCGCCCCGGTTCCCGCTTTAATGGCGGCTCGCCCGCCCACGCCGGCGAGTTTTGCATGAACGTACCCAATCGACTCACCCTTTCGCGGTTCGCGCTCACGGTCGCCTTCCTGGCGGTCATCTTCTCCCGCGCACCCTACCGCGAAACGGGGGCGCTCTTGCTGTTCGGCGTGGCCAGCCTGACCGATTATTTCGACGGCCGGATCGCCCGGCGGGACAAATTGGTCACCAATTTCGGCATTCTCATGGATCCGCTGGCGGACAAAATCCTCGTTTGTTCCGCGTTTATCGCCTTCGTTGGCCTGCAATGGATGGAAGCATGGATGGTGGTGCTGATCGTCGCCCGGGAATTGGCCATCACCGGGTTGCGGCTGTTGGCGGCCTCCAAGCAGGTGGTTTTGGCCGCCGAAGGCTTTGGCAAACACAAAACCATCGCCCAGATCGTCGCGATCCTGGCCATTTTGTTGCGGCACAGTTACCACGAGTGGGGGCCGGTGGGCCGGCAGGTCTTCGGGGTTCCCCTGTTCGGCGCGCCATGGATTGAGCAATTCGGCCCCTTGGCCGTTTGGGTGGCGGTGATTCTGACCTTCGTTTCCGGCAGTCTTTATCTCTGGCGCAACCGGACGATCTATCTGCAGGACCTCTGACCCCTGGGCGGCGAGACGCACGCCCCTGTGTCATCAATTCGCCTTAATTTCTTTTGACACCCCGGCCCGGCCCGCGCTAAGTTTGGCCATAGCCCTAGGTTATTGAATGAGCGCCTTGTTGGATTCTCGTCGTCATCGGTCGACCCGCCGTCTTGAACGGTTTGGGTTCTCCGACGCCCTACCCGCGCAGGAATGCGGGTCGCGGGCCCGTACGGGCATTGCGGAAGCATCCAACTATGCCCGGCCGGAGTGACCTCCCGGCCGAGTTGTCCAAAACCATTTAACAACCCAAAAATTACGACACACCTTATGAAACGACAAAACCTGCCGGCGGGTCGATCCCCGCGCGCCGGCTTCACCCTGATTGAACTCCTCGTGGTGATCGCCATTATCGCGATCCTCGCGAGCATGCTGCTGCCCGTTTTGGCCAAGGCCAAGGAAAAAGCCCAAGGCATCGGCTGCGTCAACAACACGCGCCAACTGGCCACCGCATGGATCATGTATCCGGACGACAACATGGGCCGGTTGGTCCGGAATGGCAACGAAGGATTGGTCGCCTCCTCCTCCGGCGGCCCAGCCGCACCTGCTTCCTGGGCCGATGGCATCCTCTCCTGGGCCAACGGCAATTCTGACAACACCAACACGTCCTATTTGTCCTACGGTCTGTTGGGCTCGTATGTCGCCCGCAATTCCAGCGTGTTCAAATGCCCGGCGGACAAATTTGACTGCCAGTTTGGCTCCACCAAAGTTCCGCGGGTGCGGAGCATCTCCATGAACGGGTTTATTGAAGGCGGAGCTTTTAATAACAACGGGGTCTCCACCTGGTACTCCACTTGGGCGGCCTACAACAAGGTTTCCGATATCCGTCACCCCGTTCCCGCCGATCTTTGGGTCTTCGTGGACGAGCATCCGGACAGCATCAACGACGGTTGGTGCATTGTGAACGTCTCGAACTTCTCCACGTGGGAAGACCTCCCGGCGAGCTATCACAACAATGCCTGTGGATTCAGCTACGCGGATGGTCACTCGGAAATTCGCAAATGGCTCACCCCGGCCACCCTGCAGCCGGTGCGTTACAGTAACCTGAATGGTTCCTGGCCGTCATCGGTGGGGCTCAGCAAGGATATTCAGTGGATCATCCCCCACTCCAGCGTGCCCGCCAACCAGAACTAACCGGGGAATACTGCAACCGTTTCACAATGCGCCCGCTCCGCGGGCGCATTTTTTTTGGACCGCCAGCCTCCCCGAAGCAAACGGGGGGCAAAAGTTTAGGCCGGGTCGCCGCGCTCCGCGCGACGCACCCGGCCTAAATCCACGTAACTTCCTGGGAGCGTTATTGCAGCTTCGCCAAGGTCGCCTTGATGGCTTCGAAATTGGGCAGGTCCTTGGGCGTGGGGGTCTGCTCGCTGTATTGGATCACGCCTTGCTTGTCGATCACGAACGCCGCGCGGGCGGAGGTGTCGCCGATGCCGGCCAGCATGGGGAACAGCACGTCGTAGGCCTTGGTCACGGTCTTGTTCAGGTCGCTGGCGAGGGTGATGCCGATTTTTTCCTTCTGGGCCCAGGCTTCCTGCGAGAACACGTTGTCCACGCTGATGCCGATCACGGCGGCGTTCAGGGCGTCGTATTGGCCCAGACCGGCGGTGAGGTCGCAGAATTCGGCCGTGCAGACGCCGGTGAAGGCGGCGGGGACGAACAGCAACACGGTGTTCTTCTTGCCCAGGTTGTCACCGAGCTTCACATCGACCAGGCCGGCGGCCTGTTTGGATTTAAGCGAGAAATCAGGGGCTTTGGTGCCGACAGCAAGTGCCATAATATTTGATCAGTTTGATTGGTTAGATTCAGTGAACTAAGCGTGCTCGTTATAATCGGCGCCGCGGCGCGTGTCAAATGACGTTTTGGCGGCGGGCGGGCATCGCCGGATGAACTTGATGGACCCGCAGGACGAATGGACGGGAGGGAGGGAGCGGCGCGCACGATTCGGCGGCGGAGGGCGGCGGATTGGAGGCGGGTGAAAAAGGTGCGATTGGCGCTTGCGAGCGCCGGGGGCCGGGCCTACTTTGCC
>CAIYZC010000534.1 GCA_903930565.1 uncultured Pedosphaera sp. | reverse complement strand
GTGTAGCCGGTGCCGGGGATGCCGCCGCCACCCGTGAGGATGAGGCTGCCATTGGCCGCGAGCACGGGGGCGTTGAAGCTCGTCGCGGGCACGGGGGTGGGCGCGCCGAAGAGGCTGATTTCACCGTAGCCGCTCCAGTTGTTTTCACCGCCAGGGCTGGTGAAGTCGAATTTGACCTGGGTGACTTGCGAAGCCAGGATGCCGGACGCGGGGGTCAGGGTGGCGCGGACGGTGGATTGGACGGCGCCCGGCAGGCTCGGGTTGAAGTTGACGCTGCCGAGGGTCGTGAAGGTGGTGGGATGCGACACCGTGGCACAGGAGATGGTGTAATGCTGCTGATCCCGACCGCCGTCACTCCAACCACCATAGGTGGTGATGTTCGTGAGGGTGAACCCGTTCGCCGCGGCGGGCAGGGTGTAGATCACCGAGTTACCGGCGCCACCGGCGCCGCCGCCGACCAGGGAGGTGCTGTTGTTGCCGGGCGGGAAGATGCCGCCAAACGTGCCATCGGTGAGCCCCGCCAAGGTGCCCAGTCCCGTGCCGCCGAAGTTGCCGGCGCCGACGGTCGAGGGCAATTGCCCGGCGATCAAACTGCCCGCCGGGATCACCCAGGTGGGGCTGAAGAGATTCACACCGGGGCCCGTCTGCGTGGCGATGGCCGCGTAGACGTTGTTCACCGGGGCGGGGAACGCATTCACGGTCAATTGCCGCGGCGTGCTCTGCACCACCCCGAGGGCGTTGGAGCCGATCAGGCTGTAACCAGGATTGGCGGCATCCGTCAATTGGAGGTTCGAGAGGGTGAGCGTCGGGCTGTGCGCGCCCGGAACGGGGACGGGACCGGCCCCGGTATCCTTGACCCACTGATAGCTGAGCGGAGCGGAGCTCGTCAGATTGGCGACGAAGCTCACGGAGCTGCCGACGACATCGGCGGCGGTGACGGGAAGGGTGTCCGTTTGGACCACTGGGGCGAAGACAACGGCCGCCGAAGGCGTGCCGTAGGCTTCGAGTTCCGCGTAGCCTTGGTAACCGTTTTCCGAGGTGGGGGTGGTGAAGTCGAACTTCAGTTGCACCACGTTCTGGGCGATCGCCCCGCCGGCTGCGGCGGTGATGCTGTAACGGGTGGTGCTGGGAACGCTGCCCGGAAGGGTCGGGTTGTAGCTCGTGGAGGTCACGGTGGTGAAACTGTTGGGGTTCTGCGCCGTGGCGTACGAAAGGGTGTACGCTTGCGAGTCCCGACCGCCGTCGCTCCAGCCGCCAAAGGTCATGATATTCGTGATATCGTAACCGGAGGCCGACCCGGTCAAGTTGTACACCACGTAGTGACCGGCGGAGCCGCTGTTCCCGGCTGTGGCCAGGGTCGAGTCATTCCCGCTGCCGACCATGCCAAACGTGCCGTCCGTCAGGACCGGGAGACCGCCGGCGTTTTCCAAGCGGAAGTTGCCGCTCCCAACTCCGCTCGGAAGCAGACCGGCCAGCAGACTGCCGGGGGCGAACGACCAGGTGGGAGTGAAGAACGCGCCGCTGCCGGTTTGATTGGCGGGGGCGGCGATGATGCCGTTCACATCGGGGGCGGGCACCGGATTGACGACGAAGGAGCTGGCCTTGGTCGCGGCCGTGCCCGAGGCATTCGCCGCCAGCAGGCTGTAGCCCGGGGAGGCGGTGTCGGCGAGCTGAAGATTGGTGAGCGTCAACGTCGTGTTCGTCGCGCCGGGAATGGCGACCGGGCCACTGCCGTGGTCCACACGCCATTGATAGGTCAGCGGGGTGGTGCTGCTGAACGCCGCGGTGAAGGTGACGGACGAACCCACCACATCGGAGCCGGTCACGGGGAGGGTGTTGGCGGCGACCACCGGGGCCGGGGCGGAATGCACGCCGAAGGCTTCCACTTCCGAGTAACCGGCGAAACCGTTTTCCACGCCGGCGGCCAGCGGGGTGAAGTCAAACTTGATCGCGGCGACATTTTTCGCCAAGGGATCGGTGGTGGCGGAAACCAAGGTGGCGCGGGTGGCGGATTGCAGTGCCGGGGCCGGGTTGGTCGGGTTGAAATTCACGTTCGCCAGGAGGTTGAACACCGTGGGGGTGGCCGTCGTGGAATAATAAACCAGGTAACGCTGTTGATCCCGGCCGGCATCGCTCCAACCGCCGAAGACCGTGATGTTCGTGATATCCCAACCCGTCGCGGAGGCGGGCAGGGTGTAGGTCACAAAGGTGCCCGCGCCGCCCCCCGGCCCGCAGGTCACAAAATCCAAGCTGCCGTTGCCGGCGGGATAAAGGGTGCCATAGCGGCCATCCGTCAGCACGCCAACCGTGCCGGAAGCGCCCTCGCTGTAATTGCCGGTGCCAATGCCGCTGGGGGCCAGGCCGGACAGCAAATTGGTGGTCGGCAACGTCCACGTGGGGGTGAAGTGGGTCGGCCCGCCCGCGCCCAACTGCGTCGCCGGGTAAACCAGGACATTATTCGTCGCGGGAGGGGTGTCATTCACGTAGAAAGTTGTCCCGCTGCTGTACGTGGTGCCCAGGGCGTTTGAGGCCATCAGTTGATAAAAACCGCTGTCCGTCAGCTGCAGGTTGGTCAGGGTAAGGGTCGCGTTGGTGGCGCCGGGAACCGGCGTGGGGCCGCTGCCGGTATCCGCCAACCATTGCAGGCTCAGCGGGCGGGATCCGTCCATGACCGCCGTAAAGGTCATCGAACTGCCCACGCTGTCCGAACCCGTGGTGGGCAGCGAATCGCGCACCACGATCGGGGCGCCCACGTTGGCGGTCAACGTCAGCGGGGGGCTCGTCGTGCTCCCGCCCGTGTTGCCGACCGTAACCTGATAGAGGATCGGCGCCCCGGAGGGGAAGCCGGTCGTATCCACCGTCAAGGTCGCCGCGGTCGCGCCCGGGACCGGGCTCCACGTCGCGCCGCCGGTGCCGTTGTCCGTCTGCCATTGGTAGATGAACGGCCCCTTGCCCGCGGGGTCCTCGGCCAGGGTGACCGAAGTGCCCACAAACACATTGGAACCGGGGCTCGCCGTCACCGGCAGCGCCAGTGCGCTCGTGACCGTGGGCGTGGCGTCCAGTCGGACGTTGTCAAAAATGATCTGCGTGCCGAAATCGCCTTCCAACAGGATCGTGAGCGGTCCGGAGGCCTTTT
>CAIYZC010000533.1 GCA_903930565.1 uncultured Pedosphaera sp. | reverse complement strand
TGAAAATGGCGGAGAGAGAGGGATTCGAACCCTCGGAAGGATTGCTCCTTCACAGGTTTAGCAAACCTGCGCTTTAGGCCACTCAGCCATCTCTCCCGCGCGACTGCAAGTGGGTAAGACATTATCGGAATCGGCGGGCCTTGGCAAGGGGTTTTAGTCGCCAATTTTTGCTTCCCGGGAGCAAGCTTGGATACGCATCCCAAAAACCCCGGTTGACGAATCCGGCGTTTGCTGTAGAATAATGATGTGATGATGTTTTTGCGCGCTCGAACTCCAAATCGGATCCGGACCTTGGCCGTAGGCTTGGTTTGTTCCGGCTTGGCGCTAATCGCCACCCGCGCCCAGGAGCAGCAGAAAATCCAGTTTTCCGAACCCACCCAGCCGCTTTCCGCCCCCGCCACGCCGGGCGGAACCAACCAATCCGCCGCCCGGGCGGCCGCCGCCAAGGCGGCGCAGGAGCAGATGTTGAAACACCTCCCGGCGGTGCACAGCATGGGTCCGTTGGAAATGGATCCCAACGCTGCCCGCGGTTTTTTTGTCCCCCGCCCCACCCCGGACCGGCGGACTTTGAGCAACTTGGAAAAGCAACGCAACTGGGCGTTCAACGATGGACTGAATCAAAACTCCACCCTGCCGACTTTGGAAGAGGCGGCGGGCATTTGGGAGGTTGGCCCGGATGGCCGGGATAAGAAGTCCCAAACCTCCATCGAGCGCTACTTCTACAAGGACACCGCCCCCAAGCGCTCCACCGATCCCGTTTCCCTCTCGGAATCACTGGCGGCGGGCGGCCGCGGAGATTTCTCCGGTACCAACGCCTTTAATCCAAACCGGCCCACCTCTCGGATGGAAGAGGAACTCCGCCAACGCCTTGGGGAAGCTTCCATGGGGGGCGATGGTGCCTCCGGCCGCATTGGTGGCCTGAAGCCTTCTTTTGCGAATTCTCTGCTCCCCCCGGAATACGCGCCCACTCCGGTGGATCACCGGGCGGAATTTCAAAAGCTTTTGGATCCCCATTGGGTGGCGCCGGCGATGGCCAACCCTTGGGCGCCCAATGCTTCGGCGGGCATTCCCAATGCCGCCGGTGGCACCGGTTTCAACCCCGCCGCCTCCCCGGCGGCGACGGAATATCGGCCCGTGTTGGGAATGGCGCCCAATGTGGCCGCAACGCCCACTTTCCGGGCCCATGTCCTGGATGATTTGAACGCCAAAGCTTTGGGAGTTGCCGATCCGTCCACGCTCCCGCCCCCGGCTCCGGCGCCGCGTCCGCCCGCCCCGATCTTTCCGTCCACTGCGTTTCCGAAACGCACGTTCTAACGGTCAGTTTTTCCCGGAGCCTCCAAGCGGGCGACATAAGCTCCGTCGACCCCGTCAACAAACGGCAGCAACTGCCGTTCGCCCATCAACTTGAAATCCGGGCGGGCTGCGAGGAACGCTTGGACCACGGCCCCATTCTCCTCCGGTTCCAAGCTGCAAGTACTATACACCAAGGTGCCCCCCGGGCGCAGCGCGGCGGCGGCTTCCCGCAATAACGCCCCTTGCACCACGGTCATCCGGGTCAATTCCGCCTCCTGAATCCGCCGCCGCAATTCCACCCGTCGCCGCATCACCCCGGTGTTGGAGCAAGGTGCGTCCACCAAAACGCGGTCAAATCGCGGACCGTCCGAATCCAGGCGGGTTCTCCCATCCCCGGGTTCCAAAGTAACACAAGTCACCCCCAAACGGGCGCAATTCTCCCCCACCAAGGCCAACCGGTCCGGCTGGCTGTCACGCGCCACAATCCGGCCTTGGTTGCGCAGCCATTGTGCCGCCAACACCGTCTTGCCGCCGGGCGCGGCGCACGTGTCCAAAATGCTTTCCCCGGGTTGCGGGCCCAATTCGGCGACCGCCAACAAAGTGCTGGGATCTTGGAGATAGAATCCCCCGGCTTGAAAACTGGGCAAGCCCGCCAACGGGGGATGGGATTCCAATTCGAAGACCCCGTCCCCGGGCACCCAGTCATATCGCCGGGGCACAAAGCGCACGCCTTCGGCCACCCAACGCGCGCCCAATTCCTCCGGCGTGGTGCGCAGACGGTTCACCCGGGCAAAGGTGGGGGGCGGGTTGTTGTTCCAATCCATGAGGCGGCGGCAGTTCTCCGCGCCCCACCGCCCTTGCCAGCGGGCCACCAGCCAAGCGGGATGGGCATACCCCAACGCCGGCTCACGCGTTTTCAAATCCGCCAAGAGCGCCAGGGTGGCCTCCCGTTCCCGGGCGTACCCCCGCAGGATGGCGTTCACAAACCCGGCTTGGGCGGCGAACCCCATGGTCTTGGCCATTTCCACCGATTCATTGACGGCCGCATGATTGGGAATGCGGTCCAGCCAGAGCATCTGGTACAATCCCAGCCGCAACAGAATCGCCAAGGTCTCCCGTTGGGGGCGTCCACCGGTTTTGCGGGCGATCAGCCAATCCAAGGTGTCCTGCCACCGGGCCACCCCGTGGACCAGGTGATGGCACAACGCCCGGTCCGGCGGCGTCAAACGCCCTTCCGCCAGGGCGGCTTCGAGGCGGTTTTCGATGTAATCGTCCGCTCCCGGGCGTCCCCCGAGGACGCGCGCCGCAATTTGTCTTGGATTTTGTCCGACCACGCCCTTTAATAAACCCATTGTTTTCACCGGTTGCGAGGAATAAGCTGTATTTATGAAAGAAGAGTTCGAGAAATTGGTCATCGCGGGCAAGTTGGAACGAGCGCAAGTCGATCCGCTGGTGCAGTTGACGACCAGCGGGTACTGCATGCACCGGAGCTGGGGCTTTGGCAAGATCACCACCGTGGACACGGTGTTCGCCCGCTTTACGATCGATTTCAAGGGCAAGGCGGGCCACATGATGGACCTGGCCTTCGCCGCGGATTCCCTCAAGCCGATCGCCAAGGATCATATCCTGGCCCGCAAGCACGCTGATTTGGATGGACTGCGCCAAATGGCGGCGCTTCATCACCTGGAGCTCATCAAGCTGGTGCTCACCAGTTATCAAGGGCGGGCCACGGTGGACCAGATCCAACTGGCGCTCGTGCCCGACGTGATCAAGGATGATTGGAAGAAATGGTGGGAAGCCGCCAAAAAGGAACTCAAAAAGGACGGTCATTTCCAAGTTCCCCTGAAAAAGACCGACCCGTTGATTTATCAAGTGCGGGAAGTCAGCCTGCAAAGCCGGTTGCTGGAGGATTTCCGCGCCGCCAAGGGCCTCAAGGCCCGGATTCTGGTCGCTACCGAGATTCTGCGCAACATGCCCGATCTTGAAAACCGAGCCACCGCCGCTGCGGAAGTCATCCCGGCCCTGAACTTGGAGATCGCCACCCACCAGCGCACCCAACCGGCCGTGGCGTTGGAAGCCATCTTCGTGCGGGATGATCTGCGCGAACTCGGCGGGGGCGCCCCCATCGAAGGCGAATTGAGCGCCGCCAGCATCTGGTCGCAGGACCTCAAGCTCGGGGCCCTCTTGGAACAGATGCCCGCGGGCAAACAACACCGCACCTTGGTTTCCTTCAAGGCCGCCAATCCGGAGCGCTGGCTCGAGATCGTCCGCGCCACCCTCAATGTGGTGCCCAACAAACTTTGCCGCGAATGCGCCGAATTGTTGATCCACGAGCAGCACATCGACGCGCTCAAGGAAACCCTCGCCAAACTGATCAGCCAACACTCCGCCAGCAGTGAATTGCTGCTGTGGCTGGCGAAGGAGCGCACGGATGCCTTCGCGGACATCCTCGGGCCCGAAGTCTTCCGAGCCATGCTCAGCGCGATGGAACGTGATCAGTTCATGGAAAAGCGCTCCAACCGCCTGCGGGATTTCATTCTCGCCGACCAGCAACTTCTCGTCGAACTCATCGGTTCCGCCGACTTGGAGGTCATCAAGGATTTGACCCGCGCGTTGCAGCTCTCGCCCTGCTTTGATGACATGGACAAGCGCTCTCTCTTGGCGCGTATCGTCAAGAGCTACCCGGCCATCCAATCGCTGATCTCCGGCGAGCAGACCAAACAGGAAAATTACCTGATCGTTTCCTGGGCCAGCTTGGAGCGGCGCAACGCCCAGTACAAGGATTTGGTGGAAAAGAAGATTCCGGCCAACACGAAGGAAATCGCCATCGCCCGCAGCTACGGCGATTTGCGCGAAAACCACGAGTACAAAGCGGCCAAGGAAATGCAAAAGATCCTGCTGCGGCAAAAGTCCGAGCTCGAAGCCATGCGGGACCGGGCCCGCGGCTCGGATTTTGCCAATCCCCGCACCGACTTGGTGAGCATCGGCACCCGCGTGGGAGTGACGGATCTGGCCACCCAACAAGCGGAAAGCTTTGTGGTGCTCGGGGCTTGGGATTCCGATCCCGAACAGGGCATCATCAGCTACCTGACCCCGGTCGCCCAAGCGCTCCTCAACAAGAAGTGCGGGGAAGAAGTGGAATTCGAGATGGAAGGCGGCGCCCGCAAGCGCTACCGCATTGACCAGATCGAGGCTTACCAGGCCCCCGCGCCGGCCGCCGATGCGGCCGAAGAACAGCCGACCCCGACGCCCGCCGCAGCCTGATCCGCGGTTCGGTCCGGCCCGGCCCGTGAGGGAGTTGGCCGGCGGACCGGTCGCGCCCGGAGCAAGCAAACTCGCGCGCGCGGGATTAGCCGTGGTAAAATCCCGGCAAGCCCGGCTTATAACTTTTCGAAATGGATTGACGCGCCCGTCGCGCATCATTAGATTTCCTCACGATAACTGAGTTGGTGATTCCGATTGTTGCGGGCGGGTTCCGATGAGCATAAATACACTCTTCAATTCCTCGGTGGGCAAGAAGTTCATCATGGCCGCCACGGGCATGGCCATGTTCCTGTTCGTGGTGCTCCATTTGTTGGGCAACCTCCAGGTGTTTCTCGGGCCCGAAGTTATCAACCGCTATGGCGCCTTCCTGCAAGGCAACTTGGAGTTGATCTGGCCGGCGCGCATCGGCCTCTTGGTCATCGTGGGCTTGCATATTTGGTCGGCGGTTCGGCTCACCGCCGAAAATCGCGCCGCCCGCCCCCAACCTTACGCCCACCAGGAACTGGTGGCCGCCAGTTATGCTTCCCGCACCATGATGATGAGCGGTTTGATCATCCTCGCCTTTATCGTTTACCATCTGCTGCATTACACCTTTCAAGTAACGGCGATCAATGGCACCGGCCGTGATTTCACGACCCTGCAGGACATCAACCGGCAGCATGATGTGTTCGCGATGATGGTGCTGGGCTTCCGCAACCCGATCGTCGCCGGGTTCTACGTGCTCGCGATGACCCTCCTTTTCCTCCACCTCAGCCACGGCGTGAGCGCCATGTTCCAGTCCCTCGGCCTTCGCAACCGCACCTACACCCCCGTCATCGCCCGGTTCGCGGTGGCGATCACTTGGTGCCTCTACGTGGGTTACCTTTCCATTCCGCTGGCCATTCTCCTCGGCTTCGGCAGCAACTACGGGGGGATCTCCAAATGAATCTCGACTCCAAAATTCCTTCCGGTCCCTTGGCGCAAAAATGGGACAAGCATAAGTTTGACCTCAAACTGGTCAATCCCGCCAACAAACGGAAGTTCGACGTGATCGTGGTGGGCAGCGGTTTGGCCGGGGCCTCCGCTGCGGCGACGATGGCGGAACTGGGTTATCAAGTGAAGTGTTTCTGCTTCCAAGATTCCCCCCGACGCGCCCACAGCATCGCGGCCCAAGGCGGCATCAACGCGGCAAAAAGCTATCAGAATGATGGCGACAGCGTGTACCGCTTGTTTTACGACACCATCAAAGGTGGCGATTTCCGGGCCCGCGAAGCCAACGTTTACCGGTTGGCACAAGTGAGCGTCAACATCATCGACCAATGCGTCGCGCAAGGCGTGCCTTTCGCCCGCGAATACGGTGGCCTGTTGTCCAACCGCTCCTTTGGCGGCGCCCAAGTTTCCCGCACGTTCTACGCCCGCGGTCAAACCGGCCAGCAATTGCTGTTGGGCGCCTACCAAGCCCTGAGCCGGCAGATCGGTCTCGGCGCGGTCAAGATGTTCCCCCGCACGGAAATGGTGGATCTCGTGGTGGTGGATGGTGCGGCCAAGGGCATTGTGGTGCGCGACTTGGTCACCGGGGAACTTTCCACCCACGCGGCCGACGCCGTGGTGCTCGCCACCGGCGGGTACGGCAACGTCTTCTTCCTCTCGACCAACGCCAAAGGCTGCAATGTCACGGCGACTTGGCGGGCATACAAAAAGGGCGCGGTGTTCGCAAACCCCTGCTACACGCAAATCCATCCCACCTGCATTCCGGTGAGCGGCGACCATCAGTCGAAGCTCACCCTCATGTCCGAATCCCTGCGCAATGACGGTCGCGTGTGGGTGCCAAAGCAGAAAGGGGACACCCGCAAGCCGGACCAGGTTCCCGAGGCGGAGCGCGATTATTTTCTCGAACGCAAGTACCCCAGCTTCGGCAACCTCGCGCCGCGCGACATCGCGTCCCGCGCCGCCAAGGAAGTCTGTGATGAAGGCCGCGGGGTCGGCCCCGGCGGCTTGGGCGTTTACCTCGATTTCGCGGACGCCATCAAGCGATTGAGCGAGGAAACCGTGCGCGAACGCTACGGCAACCTGTTCGACATGTACGAGAAGATCACCGGGGAAAACGCCTACCGCGCCCCGATGCGGATCTATCCCGCCGTGCATTACACCATGGGCGGCACTTGGGTGGATTACAACCTGATGAGCTCCCTCCCCGGCCTGTTCGTGATCGGCGAGGCGAACTTCTCCGACCACGGCGCCAACCGACTGGGCGCCAGCGCGCTCATGCAAGGTTTGGCGGACGGCTACTTCATCCTGCCCTACACCATCGGCAACTACTTCGCCACCAGCAAGACGGCCAAGGTGAAGGCCGATCATCCCGAGTTTAAGAAAGCCTTGGAATCCTCCCAAGCGCTGGCCAAACGCCTGCTCTCCATCAACGGCAAGCGCACGGTCACCTCGTTCCACCGCGAACTCGGCAAAATCATGTGGGAGAAGTGCGGCATGGCCCGCACGAAACAGAGCCTCACCGAGGCGCTGACCCTGATCCCCGCCCTGCGCGCCGAGTTCTGGAAGAACGTCAAGGTCACCGGCGAGAACAACTCGTTGAATCAAGATTTGGAAGCCGCCGGCCGCGTCGCGGACTTTCTGGAGTTCGGCGAATTGCTGTGCCGCGACGCCCTCACCCGCGAGGAATCCTGCGGCGGCCATTTTCGGGTGGAACATCAATACCCTGATGGCGAAGCCAAGCGGGATGATGAACACTTCGCGTTTGTCAG
Organism: uncultured Pedosphaera sp.; assembly: GCA_903930565.1. GTDB lineage: Bacteria > Verrucomicrobiota > Verrucomicrobiia > Limisphaerales > Pedosphaeraceae > CAIXFN01. The sequence goes on along the minus strand of CAIYZC010000533.1, from coordinate 1,839 downwards.
CGCTTGGGAATACCAAGGGCCGGACAAGCCGCCGATCCTCAACAAGGAACCGCTTGTGTACGAGGAAGTGCACATGAGCACCCGCAGCTACAAGTAACCCCCGGAGTTTTCCAATTTTGCCGGTCCGCCCGTGCGGCCGGCGCATCGAAGGCATGAACTTAACCCTCAGAGTTTGGCGGCAGAAATCCCCGCAGGAACCCGGGCGCATCGTTGATTACCCGGTCACCGGCATCATCCCCGACATGTCGTTCCTCGAAATGTTGGACGTCGTCAACGAAGGGTTGATCGCCAAGGGCGAAGAACCCATCGCGTTCGACTCCGACTGCCGCGAGGGCATCTGCGGCACGTGCTCAATTGTCATTAATGGCCGGGCGCACGGCGGGCAAAAGGGCACCACCGCCTGCCAGTTGCACATGCGTCATTTTCAGGACGGCCAGACGATCACGGTCGAACCTTGGCGCGCGAAAGCTTTCCCGGTGCTGCGCGATTTGGTGACCGACCGCGGCGCCTTCGATCGGATCATTCAAGCGGGCGGGTTTGTTTCCGTCAACACCGGCGGCACCCCCGATGCCAACTGCCTGCCCATCGGCAAGGCGGAGAGCGACCTGGCGATGGACGCCGCCGCCTGCATTGGTTGCGGGGCCTGCGTGGCCGCCTGCAAAAACGCTTCGGCGATGCTGTTCGTGTCGGCCAAGGTTTCCCATCTCAGCCTCCTGCCCCAGGGCGAGGTCGAGAAGGACCAACGGGTCATGTCCATGGTCACCCAGATGGACAAGGAAGGCTTTGGGAATTGCACGGTGACGGGTTCCTGCGAAGCGGTTTGCCCGAAGGAAATCAGCCTTGATTTCATCGCCCGGCTCAACCGCGAGTACGGCGTCTCCCTGCTCAAGGGCGTGCAAGCCTGAGCCGGCCAACGGCTTCAGGCCGCCGCCAGCACTTCGACCAAATAGCTCATTTCGGCGTCCGTGTCCGCCAGCGTGGGCACGGTTTGCGCAACCTCGGACCGAACGATTTCCCGAAACCGGCGGCGCAAGCGGTGGATCGCCACTTTGACCGCGCCTTCGCCGAGCCCCAGGGTTTCGGCGGCCGCCCGTTGGCTTAATCCGGCAGCCTCGCCCACCAAGAACGGCTTCAAAGTCTGATACCACTCCGCTTTGCCTTGGCGGGTCATCTCGGCCTCCAATTCCGCAAACGCCCGGGACAGCAAGGTGAACGCCCATTGTCGGTCAAAGTAGGTGTCCGGGGCTGAGCCCGCCGGGTCGGCGGGTTCCACCCCCGCCGCGTCCAACACGTCCAAAGATTCCGACGCCACCCCACCGCCGCGTTTGGCCGCTTGTTCTCGCCGACGGGTTTCGCTCAGGAAGTGTTTCACCGCCCCGAGCAGGAAGGAGCGGAAGCGCCCCCGCTCCGGATCGGCCTGCGCCAGGCTCCCGCCGGCCAGGATGCGGGCGAAGAACTCCTGGGTGAGCTCGCGGGCGGCGTCCTCGTCGCGCCCTTCCCGCCGGAGGAAGCGGGAGACCGGCTCCCAATACAAGGCGCACAATTCCCCCAACGCGGCCCGGGCTTCGGGCGTTTCCCCGCGGGCTGCCAGCACCCGGGTCCAGCGGGTGGTCGCAAATTGACCGGCGACGGAACCATTCGGCACCGTCGTCGGAGCTGAGCCGGGCGCGTTCATTTGGGATCCGCGGGCGGAGTGTTAGCCGGGGGTGCCGCCGGACCGGTTTTCGGAACATTGGGCGGCAAGGAAGCGGGGGTTCCGGGAACCTCCTCGACCACCGCGGGTTGAACAATATCCATCATCGGCGGCGGCTGAGTCCGCTGGCGGACCAGCAGAGCGGG
>CAIYZC010000532.1 GCA_903930565.1 uncultured Pedosphaera sp. | reverse complement strand
TGGCCCGGTACGGGGGCTCCTGGCGGGGGATCAAGGTGAAGGTGGCGGCGGAGCACGGCGCGGTGGGGTGCCTGATTTATTCCGATCCCCGCGACGACGGTTTTTACCAAGGCGATGCGTATCCCAAAGGGGCGTGGCGCAATGAAAACGGCGCGCAACGCGGATCGGTGGCGGACATGCCGCTGTATTCGGGGGATCCGCTCACGCCGGGGGTGGGGGCGACGAAGGACGCGACGCGGCTGCCCGTGAGCGAGGCGGCGACGCTTACCAAGATTCCCGTGCTGCCGATTTCGGCGGCGGACGCGCTGCCGTTGCTCCGGGCCTTGGGCGGGCCGGTGGCGCCCGAGGAATGGCGCGGGGGTTTGCCCGTGACCTACCATGTGGGGCCGGGGACCGAGACGGTGCATTTGAAGGTGGAGTTCAACTGGGATATGGCGACGGCGCGGGATGTGGTGGCCAAGTTGCGCGGGCAGGAACGGCCGAACGAATGGATCATCCGGGGCAACCACTACGACGCGTGGGTGTGCGGGGCGGACGATCCGGTGAGCGGCACAGTGGCGATGTTGGAAGAGGCGCGCGCGCTGGCGGAATTGCACCGCCAAGGCTGGCAGCCCAAACGCACGATTGTCTTCGCCACGTGGGATGGCGAGGAACCCGGATTACTGGGCTCGACGGAGTGGGTGGAAACGCACGCGGAACTGCTGCAGGAAGTCGCGGCGGTGTATGTGAACAGTGACAGCAATCAGCGGGGTTTCCTGCACGCCGGCGGTTCGCACACGCTGGAGAAATTTATGAACGAGGTCGCCCGGGACGTGACCGATCCGGAGCGCAAGGTAAGCGTGGCGGAGCGGGCGCACGCGCAGCGGCTCGCCCGGGCCGGGGCGGGGGAGCGGCGGGAGGTGCGGAACCGGGTGGACGCGCGGCTGGACGCGCTGGGTTCGGGGTCGGATTTCACGCCCTTCCTGCAACACTTGGGCATCGCCAGCCTGAATCTCGGTTATGGCGGCGAGGGCAACGGCGGTTCATACCATTCCATTTACGATTCCTTCGACCACTTCACGCGGTTTTGCGATCCGGATTTCGCCTACGGGATCGCGCTCGCCCAAACGGCGGGCCGGGTGGTGATGCGACTGGCGGACGCGGACGTGCTGCCGCTGGAATTTGGCGCGTTCGCGGACACGCTGGACCGTTACGTCGGGGAGTTGGTCAAGCTGGCGGATGATTTGCGGGAAGAAACCCGGGAAAAGAACCGGCTGCTGCGGGAGCACACGTTTGAACTGGCGGCGGATCCGCGGGAAACCTACGTGGCGCCGGAGCCGAAGTCCGAGGTGCCGTATGTGAATTTCGCGCCGCTCCAAAACGCGGCCGGCAAGCTCCAGTCCGCCGCACGGGCCTACGCGGCCACGAGCGCGGGGCTCAAAGGGCCCGGAGGGGCGCTGCCCCCGGCGGACCTGCGGCGGCAACTCGACACGATCCTGTTGAAGATGGAACAAGTGCTCCTGCGACCGGAAGGTTTGCCTCGGCGTCCGTGGTACCAGCACATGATTTATGCGCCGGGTTTCTACACAGGCTACGGGGTGAAAACCCTGCCGGGAGTGCGCGAGGCGTTGGAGGAGCGGAACTGGACCGAAGTGGCCGAGCAGGTGGAGGCCACGGCGCGGGTGTTGGAAAACTATGCCTTGGAAATCGACCGGGCGCGGAAATTGATCGAGCCGCCCGCCGCGACGGAGCCTTGATCGGCCGGCGTCAGCAGGGTTGGTGCCCCCAGTCCTCCTCCTTGAGCGCCTCCTCGAACCGCGCCATTTGTTCTTCGCGCGAAAGCGGGAGTGGGGGCGCGGGCGGGGAATCCGGAGTGGCCGCCGGGGGCGCGGCGGGGTTGGCAGGCGGCGCGGCCGGGGGCGTGGAGCGCGGTGCGGGTTCGTTCATCATGGCACGATCCAATTTGCCTGGACGGCAAGATTTGTAAAGGGTCACGCGAAGTTTTATTGCCGAGGCCGGGGGCCGGGGGCATAGTTGGCGGCATGGACGACCAATTGGATGAGCTCATGGTGTGCCGGCTGAACCAAACCCGAAAATCGGTGGAACCCTGTTCCATCGTCATCTTTGGCGCCAGCGGCGATCTCACCGCCCGTAAACTGATTCCCGCCCTGTACCACCTCCATAAGGAGAAGCAATTGCCCGCCGAGTACCGGGTCATTGGTTTCGCGCGCCGCGAAAAAACCGATGCGGCTTGGCGGGCGGAACTGCGCGAGGGCATGACCCAGTTTTCCCGCACCAAACCCGTGGACGACGCCGTGTGGGCGGAATTTGCCGCCAACGTGTTCTATTGCCAGGGCGAGTTTTCGGATTCGGCCGCGTACACCAAGCTGGAGCAGTTGCTGACCTCTTTTGATCGTCCGGCGTTGCGGAACAACCTGCTTTTCTACTTGGCGACGTCGCCGAGCCAGTTCGGCGAAGTGGTTCAGCAACTGCACGAAGTCAAATTGTTGCGCAAGGGCGAGGACGGCCCCGGTTGGCAGCGGTTGGTGGTGGAAAAGCCGTTTGGTCACGACCTGGCCTCCGCGCGCCTGCTCAACAGCGAGCTCACCCGATACGCCAGCGAACGCCAGGTCTTCCGCATCGACCATTATCTGGGCAAGGAGACGGTCCAAAACATCCTGATGTTCCGCTTCTCGAATTCCATTTTCGAGCGGTTGTGGAACCGCGATTCGGTGGACCATGTGCAGATCACGGTCAGCGAAAGCCTCGGGGTGGGGCAGCGGGGCGGCTACTACGAGGAGGCGGGCGCCTTGCGCGACATGGTGCAGAATCACTTGCTGCAGGTGCTCTCCCTGATTGCCATGGAGCCGCCGGTCTCGCTGGACGCCGAACCCATCCGGGATGAAAAGGTCAAGTTGCTGAAGTCCATCCGCGCGCTCACGGAGGCCGAGGTGGCCAAGAACATTGTGCGCGGCCAGTATTTCGCGGGGACGGTAAAGGGCGAACAGCGCCCCGGCTACCGGCAGGAGACCAAGGTCAAACCGGATTCCAACACCGAGACCTTCGTCGCCCTGAAGTTGTTCGTCGATAATTGGCGGTGGTCCGGGGTGCCCTTTTACTTGCGCACCGGCAAGAATCTGCCGCTGAGCGCCAGCGAGGTCCGCATCCAATTCCGCCCCACGCCGAACGTGCTCTTCGCCGCCCAGTGCGGCTCCAAATTGGACCCCAACGCCCTTACCCTGCGACTGCAACCGGAGGAAGGCATTTCCCTGCGGTTCAATGGCAAGGTGCCGGGCACCAGCACCAGCGTGCGGCCCGTGCGCATGTCCTTCAGCTATGACAGCGAATTCGGCGCCTACACGCCCGAGGCCTATGAGCGCCTGCTGTTGGAGGCCGTGACCGGAGATGCGACGTTGTTCATCCGCAGTGACGAGGTGGAGGCCGCGTGGACCATCGCGGACGCGATTCGCGCCGGTTGGGAAAACCAGCCACTCACCAACCGCGAGTTTTATGCGGCGGGCACTTGGGGCCCGGTGGCGGCGGAGGATTTGCTCGCCCAGCGCAACCACGTCTGGCGCAATCCCCAGCCCAGCAAATAACGAACCCCCGGCCACTCGTTGCGCATGTCCTGGGAACTGCTCCACTTCGCCGATGAATCCGCCTTGGCAAACGCCGCGGCAGAACAATGGTTGACCCAGGTCGCCGCCCGCGAGGCGGGGCGAGTTTACACCGTTGCGCTTTCCGGCGGCCGGATTGCCAAGGTGTTTTTTGCCGCGGTGGCGCGGTTGGGCAAGGAGCGGGGGACGGATTTTGCCACCGTTCATTTCTTCTGGGCGGATGAGCGGTGCGTCGGCCCCGACGATCCCGAAAGCAATTACGGCGTGGCCCGTGCGCTCCTGCTGGATCCATTGGCGATCCCGGCCGGGCAGATTCACCGGCTTTTGGGGGAAGCCCCGGAGCCGGAGGCCTTGGCGCAGGCCAACGCCGAATTGGGACGGATCGCGCCCGGGCATGGCCGGGGGCAACCGGTCTTCGACTTAATTTTCCTCGGGATGGGGGAGGAGGGCCACACTGCTTCGTTATTCCCGGGTGAATCCAGCGCGGTCATGGAGGGGCCCGAAGTTTACCGGGCGGTGACCACGCCCAAACCGCCCCCGCGTCGAATCACCCTGGGCTACGCCCCGCTGGCCGCCGCGCGGCAAGTTTGGATGTTGGCTTCCGGCCGCGGGAAGGAAGCCGCGTTGCGCGCCTCGTTGGATGCGGCCGACGCGACGCCCTTCGGGCGCGTGCTGCACGCCCGGGCGATGACCCGCATTTTCACGGATCTGACGGGCTTTGGGGGCTGACCGGCTCGACAAACAAGAGCGGGAGCAGTTCGGCGAATTGGCGCCGCCACAGGCGGTAGTTGTGCCCGCCGGAAGGACTGGCCCATTCATGCGCCACCCGATGAGCGGTCAGCCACTGATGTAATTGTTGATTCTCCCCGAGCAGCGCATCCTCCCCGCCGCAACTCAGCCAAATCCGCGGCCCGGGCGGGCGATAGCCGATGTAGTTGACGGCAAAATCCAAATTTAGTCCGCCGGGGCTGAGCGCCAAAACCCAGCCGAACTGGTCCGGGGTGTTCAGCCCGATCGACAACGCTTCCGTCGCCCCCATGGAGATTCCCGCGATGGCCTGATCCGACCGGTTCGTGCCCACGTGGTATTCGGCGATCACTTGGGGCAGGATTTCCGCGAGGAACTGTCGTCGAAACTGGCGGATGTTCTCCTCCCAGAGCGGACCCTGGCGGGCGCGCTTGAAACCCGTCCGCAATACTTCCCGGACGCCATAGCCGGAGGGCATGACCAGCACCATCCGCCGGGCCCGGCCCTGAGCGATCAGGTTATCCAAGATCACGCCCGCCCGGCCCACTTGAATCCACGTGCCCGCGTCTTCCGTGTAACCGTGGAGCAGGTGGAGCACGGGATAACGCCGCGGGCCGTCCACGGAATAGCCTGGTGGCGTGTACACTTGAAATTCCCGCGTTTCGCCGGCCATTGCGGAATAGTAATGGTGCTGATGCAGCCGCCCGGCGGGGACGTTGGTGGCAAACCAAGGCAGACGTCCATCGCCCCGTAACTCCAATTGGCTGCCCAGGGAACCCCACTTGATTTCCAGCCGGGGATTGGCGGGATCGGGCAACTCGACCCCGTCCACGAAGAAGGAATAAAGGTAGATGTCCGGCGCCAGGGGCGGGCTTTGGGCGGCCCACAGTCCGCCACCCGCCGCCGCACAGGCCAGCCGGGGCAACGACTCACAACGGACTTCCACGGTCCGGGCCAGGGGGGCGCGCAGGCGAAAGGTAACCCGGCCATCGGCGGCCACTTCCGGGGAGACCACGGGTTGCGCCGCCGCACCGAGGGTGAGCAGGAGGACGAGTGGGAGAATGGTGATGAGCCAACGCACCCGGCGGCCCATTGGGCCTCGGGTCCACCGCTTGGGAGCCTTACTTGGGGGACCAACCGACTTGTCCGGTGGCGGGATCATAGTCGAGTTTTTCTCCGGCGGGCAGTTGCGGGATTTCGCGGAGATATCCGGCGACGGTAAGTTCCGCCAAATTAGTGGGAAAACGATCTTCCTGGGCTTGGAACATTTGAATGGCCTGCTGCAGGCCGGCTAAATTCAGAACGGTGGCGGCACCGGCTTGGGCGCTGGCGAGCCGTTGCTGGGATTCCGTGGGACTCGGGCGGGGCGGCGGCGGAGCTTTAGTGGGACCAAGGGTGGGGGAGGGACCACAACCCGAAGCGCCGACCCAGAGAAACAGGACGGGGAGCGGAAAAAGGCGGCGCCAGGTCATAAAAGCGCCAACCAGTTTTGGCGCGAGGTCAACGGGCGCGGGACCGGGCTAGGAAACGTAAGTCGACAAGCCGAACCGCCCGAAAGCGGTTCGGCTTGGTGTGGAAGTATTCGAACGCCCGTCGCGCGGGCGGGAATTACTTCGCCGGAGCGGCCGGGGCGGCGGGTGCAGCCGGGGCGGGCGTGTTCGTGCCAGGTGCGGCCGGAGTAGTGGGTTTCGCCGGTGCCTCGGTCTTGGGAGGAGTGGCGTCGTCGCAACCGGTCAGGAACGCGGTGCTCAAAACAGCGAGTAAACCAAAGATGGAGATGTGCCTTTTCATATTCAGCTCAAACTAATGTTGAACCCGGTCCGGGACAAGAAAAAAATGATGGTAATGTCCGTTGCGTTTCTAATCCAAACGCAGACGGTGGGCCAAGTCCCGGGCGTGGCGGACCAAGTCGCCGTCGGCAACCAGGTCCCCAAAGCGGAAGTTGGGCAAGCCGCTTTGGGCCTGGCCAAGGAGTTCGCCGGGCCCGCGGAGTTTGAGGTCCTCCTCGGCGATGCGGAAGCCGTCGCGGGCGGTTTCCAGAATCGTCAGTTTGGCGCGGGCCACCGGATCATCCTTGCCCGCGACGAGGATGCACCAAGAGTCGTGGGGCCCACGTCCGATGCGGCCGCGTAATTGGTGCAACTGGGCCAGGCCGAACTGGTCGGCGTTTTCAATCACCATGACGGTGGCGTTCGGCACATCCAAGCCGACTTCGATCAAGGGGGTGGCGAGCAGGGCTTGCACGGCGCCCGTGCGAAACTCGGCCATGACGGCCTCCTTTTCGGCGGATTTCAACCGGCCGTGCAGCAACCCCACCCGGTGGGGAGCCAGTCGTTCGCGGAGTTGGTCCGCTTCGCGGGTGACGGCCTTGAGGCCTTTGCCGGTATCCTCGACACGGGGATAAACAATGTAGGCCTGGCGGCCCGCGGTCAGTTGGTTGGCGACAAATTCCCAGACTTTGGGCAGGCGGTCGGGCACCCGAACAAACGTGCGGATGGCGCCCCGGCCGGCGGGGAGTTCGTCGAGGATGGAGAGATCCAATTCGCCGTAAAGCGTCAGCCCGAGGGTGCGGGGAATGGGTGTGGCGGTCATGACGAGGAGGTGGGGGTAGCAGCCTTTGCGCAACAGTTCCTCGCGTTGGCCCACGCCGAATTTGTGCTGTTCGTCGATGACCACCAAGCCCAGTTTTTCCGGGGCGTAACCCGCTTCAATCAAGGCGTGCGTGCCGATGGTGAGGGTGGGCGGGGCGGCCGGATCTCCCGGCGGGAGTTCGCGTGCCGTCTTCCGGCTGCCGGTGTGCAGGTGGACGGTCAAACCGAGCGGAGCGAACCAGCGGGTGAAGGTCTGAAAATGTTGCTCGGCCAGAATTTCCGTGGGGGCCATGAGCGCGGCGTGGTAGCCGGCGGCGAGGACCAAGAGCACGGCGCCCGCCGCCACCACCGTCTTGCCCGCGCCCACATCCCCTTGCAGCAGCCGGCGCATGGGATGCCGTCCGCCCAGATCGTGGCGCAACTCACCCAGCACCCGTTCCTGCGCCCCGGTGAGGGGGTAACCCAAGGCCGCCAGGAAGGGGCGCAACCAGCGGTCATCCCCGCCGCAGGGCAGGCCCTGCGCCCGCGCCTCGAACCGCCGCCGGCGGGTGCGGATGTCGCGTTGCAGGACCAGGAATTCATCCAGGGCCAGCCGACGGCGGGCGGCGGCTTCCCCGCCGGGCACGTCGGGGAAATGCAGCCGGCGCAGGGCGTCCGCCCGGGAGGGCAACTCAGTGCCATCCACGTCGGTCAAGGGGCCCAATTCGGGCCAGGGATTGGGAATCGCGGTCCCGCAGGCCTCCAAGGCGCGCCAGACCAAGGTGCGCAGCACCCGTTGGGGCAGGCCTTCCGTGAGCGGGTAAACCGGGGCGACGCGGCCGATGTGCAGCGAACTTTCCTCCCCGCCCTCGATCACCTCGGTTTCGGGATGGTCCATCGTGCGCGGTTTCAGCGCCTTGGGGGTGCCATAGACCAACACCTCGTCCCCCAGCGCGAACTGGTGACGGATGAAAGGCAGGTTCCACCAGCGGCAATGCAACCGCGCGGTACCGTCCTCCAAAATGATCTCGAAGACGGAGCCTTGCCCCTGCCGAAAGGTTTTGGTGCCGAGGGCCACGATCCGGCCGCGCACGGTGGCCGGCGTGTGGAAGGTCAGTTCGGCAACGGTCCGGAAATGGCGGCGGTCGTCGTGCCGCCGGGGGCGGTGGAGCAGCAGGTCCCCGATGGTCACCAAGCCCAGGCGGGCCAATTGCGCGGCCCGCTCGGGGCCGACGCCGCGCAAGCCGGTGAGGGGGCGATCCAGCGGGGCCGGGGGAGCGCTGGCGGGTTCGCTGGGCGCGGGCACGGCGGCAGGTTGGTTGGCCCCCTCACACCGCGCCCGCGGCTGACCCGTTCATTTGCCCTGCTCCTTCACCCAGGAATCCCGGAGGGTGAGGGTGCGGTTGAACACCGGTTTGCCGGGGGCCGAGTCCTTCGGGTCCGCGCGGAAATAACCCAGCCGCTCAAATTGATAGCGCGCCTCGGGCCGGGCGTCGCGCAGGCTCGGTTCCAATTGGCAATGGGTCAGCGTGGCGAGGGACTGGGGATTGAGGAATTCTTTGAAATCGCGGCCTTCCCCCGCATGGTCGGGTTCGGGCACCGTGAACAGGCGGTCGTAGAGGCGCACCTCCGCCGGGACGGCGTGGGCGGCGGACACCCAATGGATGGTGCCCTTGATCTTGCGGCCGGCGGTCGCACCGCCGCTCTTGGAATCGGGATCGATGGTGCAGTGCAGCTCCGTGATCCGGCCCGTGGCGTCCTTGATGACGGCCTCGCACTTGATGATGTAGGCGTAGCGCAAGCGCACTTCGGCGCCCGGCGCCAGGCGGAAGAACTTCTTCGCCGGCACTTCCATGAAGTCATCCTGCTCGATGTACAGCTCCCGGCCGAAGGGCACCAGGCGTGAGCCAGCGGCGGGATCCTCGGGGTTGTTCACCGCGGGCATTTCCTCCGTTTGCTCCGCGGGGTAGTTCGTGAGCACCACCTTGAGCGGGTGCAGCACGGCCATAACGCGCAAGGCGTTACGGTTCAAATCCTCGCGGATCGCGAATTCCAAGAGGGCCACGTCCGTGAGGCCGTTGTATTTCGTCACGCCGATGCGGGCGCAGAAGTTGCGAATGGCTTCGGGGGTGATGCCCCGGCGGCGCAGGCCGGCGATCGTGGGCATGCGGGGATCATCCCAGGAGGTCACCAAGCCTTCCTGCACCAGTTGCAGGAGTTTGCGCTTGCTCATCACCGTGTAGCTGAGGTTCAGCCGCGCGAACTCGATTTGTTGCGGGTGGCAGGGGGTCTTCAGGGCGTCGAGGATCCAATCGTACAACGGGCGGTGCACTTCGAATTCCAGGGTGCAAATGGAGTGCGTGATGCCCTCGATGGAATCGGAGAGGCAATGCGCATAGTCGTACATCGGGTAGATGAGCCAAGCCGTGCCGGTTTGGTGGTGCTCCGCCCGCCGGATGCGGTAGATCGCCGGGTCGCGCAAATGGATGTTCGGCGAGGCCATGTCAATTTTGGCCCGGAGGGTTTTGGCGCCGTCGGCGAATTCGCCCGCCCGCATGCGGGTGAAGAGATCCAAGTTTTCCGCCACCGACCGGTCCCGCCAAGGGCTGGGCTTGCCGGGCACCGTGGGGGTGCCGCGGAAGGTTGCCATTTCCTCCGCGCTCAAGTCGCAGACGAACGCCTTGCCCAGTTGGATAAGTTCCACGGCGTATTGGTACAGCCGCTCGAAATAATCGGAAGCGTAGAATTTATTGGCGCCCCAGTCGAAGCCCAGCCAACGAACATCCTCCTGGATGGAATCGACGTATTCCACATCCTCCCGCGCGGGGTTGGTGTCATCGAACCGCAGGTGGCAAACTCCGCCGGGGTTTTCGCCGGCGATGCCAAAATTCAGGCAAATCGATTTGGCGTGGCCGATGTGCAGGTAGCCGTTCGGTTCCGGCGGGAAACGGGTGACCACGCGGCCGCCGTGTTTGCCACTCGCCTGGTCGGCGGCGACGATATCGCGAATGAAATCGCCGGCCGGCAGGGCGGGGGCCGGCTCCGCCTCGGGATGGTTGTTCGTTGTCATGTCAATTCGATCAAATCTGGCGTCAGGGTAACAAATTGGCGGCCGGCGGAAAGCGAATTTGCGAACCGGGTCGCGGCCGTTGCGCCGCGCCGGGCCGGGTGGGGGCGGGGCGCGGCGCGGGTGCTTCCGCCGGGCATTCGCCGGCCGGCGCTTTTCGGCTTGTTTTCGGGCGGGCGCCGGCGTTCGCTGGGCGCACTTCATTGGGGCGGCAGTCCGGGTTAACCAGGCATTTATGACGATTTTCTACGAATTGGATTCCTCACGGGCCAGTGGGCGCGAGTTGTGGTGGGGCTGCAAGGGGCGGCGCCTGCGCTGGATGCAGTTCATAATCCAGCGTTGGACCCGCTCCTCCGTTCCTTGGTCCAGTGATCATGCGGTGGTGGCTTCCTTGGAGGAAATGGTGGTCCCCGAGTTGCCCGCCGCGATCGCCGCCCGGGTCGCGCAACTCGTGGCCGAACTGATGGCCCTGGGTTTTCAGGATCCCGTCTATCATCAGATCGCCGGGCCCTTGAGCGACACCGTGCTTTATTGGGTGACGCTGCGCTCGGCGGACGGCCGCCACGCCGCCCGGGTTCATCTCCGGCATTGGCTCGTCGCGGCGAAGCCCGAGCGGGCTTGTTTTGTGCAGTTCCTCACGCCGTTCGCCAACGGCACCTTCCTGGTTTCCTCGTCCGGCCCCCCCGATGTGGAGGAGCCCATCCACGTGGAGATTCAGCGGCTGCCGGGGCTGGCCGTGCCGGCGTTGTGGGCGGTCCACCAGACGGCGGCGGGGCCTTGGACGGCGCAACGGGGTGCGTGCGCGATTCCCGATGCCGCGGCGGTGGCGGCATTATGCGAGGAATTGCACGCCCGCCAACGCATCTTTCATTTGCAGCGCGGCTTTTTCCGGGAGGAAACCGCCCCCACGACCGAGGCCGGACAACGCTCCCGGTCCCGGGCGATGGCGCTGCGTGCTTACGCCGCGCGCAATCCCGACGCCCTGGCCGCGCTGGCGGCGCTGGAGCACGCGCGGCCGGGTTGGGCGCAAGGGATTTGGTTGCTGGTGGTTTCCTTGGTGGCGTTTCTGGTCGCCGGCCAGTTCCAGTGGCAATGGCGGACCACGCTGTGGTTGGTGCCGATCCTGCTTTTCCATGAGGCGGGCCATTGGCTGGCCATGAAGGCCTTCGGTTACCAAGACCTGCGGATGTTTTTCATCCCCTTCTTTGGCGCCGCCGTGGCCGGACGCCACCGCAATGTGGCGGGTTGGAAAAAGGCCTTGGTGGCCCTCGCCGGACCGGTGCCGGGAATTCTGTTGGGGGCGGGGTTGGCGGTCGCGGGGTGGGCGTCGGGTAATCGGGATTTGGGTCACGCGGCCCTGTTGCTGGTCCTGCTCAACGGGTTCAATCTCCTGCCTTTCCTGCCCTTGGATGGCGGCTGGTTTCTGCACGCCACACTGTTCAGCCGCACCTGGTGGTTGGACACCTTGTTTCGCACGGCCGCCGTCGTCGGCTTGATCGTGATTGGGGCGGCAGGTTTTGGTCGGATGTTGCTGGTCGTGGCGATCTCCTTCGCGCTCCAACTGCCGGTAACCTACAAAATCGGCCGTTTGACCGACCGGCTGCGGCGGGAAACTCCGCCCTTGGTGCCGGGCTTGGGGCCGGACCCCGAATTAACTCCCGCGCAGGCGGATGAATGGGCCGGGGAAATCAAACGCGCCCTGCCCGGCGCGCTGCCCCCGGTGGTCGCCCAGATCATTCGAAATCTTTTCGAAACGCTGAATTCCCGCGCACCCGGTCCGGCCGCCACGGGTGGACTGCTGCTGATTTACTTCGCGGCGGTGGCGGTGGGGCTGGCGGGTGCCCTCGCGGCCGTGCTAGCCGGCCAGGGTGGGAACGAAGAAGCGCTGGCCTTGGCCGGGCACGCCCCGCGCCTTGCGGTGACCGCGGACTCCGCCACGGGCCGGCCGGGGACGCCCGCCGCCTCCGTGGTCTATGAAGTGGTCACGCAGTGGGGTAATCCGGCCTTGGCGCGCGACCGGTTCGAAGCGGCCCGCAAAGCGCTGCCTACGGAGGCGACCGCCCTCATTTTCGGGGAATCGGTGATCGTCGGTCTACCCTTGGGCGCCGAAAAAACGCTCCTAGAATGGGTGGTTGCACGTCCGCCGGGCGGCGCGGCCCCGCAGGTATTGACCAACCAAGCGGTCCGCGTCAGCCTGGTGTGGACGGCGCCCAGCCTGGCGTTCGCCACCAACCAGGCGGCGGAGCTCGCCGCGTATTTCAAAGTGGCGGGCGAGCCGCTGATTCCGCCTTGGTCGGCGGCGGCCCGGTCGCCTGAATTCACGAAATTCCGGTCGGCCCGGGCCGCTTGGTTCACCATCAAAACGCGCCTCGATGCCGCGGGTTGGGGGGAGATGGGTAAACCGGCCGCCACCGAAGGCGCGCCGGCCGGCAACCTGAATGAACGAATTGAGCGCGCGCTCACGGAGGAAGCGGCCCGGCTGAAAACGGATTACGAGGACACGCCCTTCCGGGACATGGTTGGCTGGGCGGTGGCCCTGAATCCGCTGACGAACGCGAGTTTGGTTTCCCAAAGCGAAATCCGGGAGCAATTGCGCGAGCGTTTGGGCCGGGAGCCCGGGGCCACGGGGCCGGGAGTCATGGAATCCGGCACCGCCTTTCAGCGCTTGCACACCCGGCTGTTTCTCAGTGACGCGATCGTCCGGGAACCGGAGAAGACCCTGCCGGAGCTGATTGCGTGGTTG